>CAYPBW010000139.1:0-7800 GCA_964409055.1 uncultured Chitinophaga sp.
ATATAGGCAAATATTAACAATCTGAGATTGAAAAATAAGGCTTTATAATGACATCCGGCCTCCCTTTTTCGCTGCCTGTCGGGGGTTAAACATTGAACCCCGATTCTTTGTTCTACTTTTGCCAAAAATTACAGCGGATGTTTGATTCTATTGAAAGTGCAATTGAGGATATAAAACAGGGAAAACTGGTGGTGGTAGCAGACGATGAGGACAGGGAAAATGAGGGTGACTTTGTCACTGCTGCCCGAAACGCCACCCCTGAGGTTATCAATTTTATGAGCAAATATGGCAGGGGCCTGATCTGTGCGGCCTTACCAGAAGAAAGATGTGAAGAACTTGGGCTGGAACTGATGGTCAATAATAATACCGCCCTGCATGAAACAGCATTTACGGTTTCTGTTGACCTTTTAGGGCATGGCTGTACCACGGGTATTTCGGCTGCCGACCGTTCCAAAACCATCCAGGCGCTGATTGATCCCAAAATGACACCCTGTGATTTTGGTCGGCCGGGGCATATTTTTCCACTCAGGGCCAAAAAGGGGGGAGTGCTCCGCAGGGCCGGGCATACAGAAGCTTCCGTAGACCTTGCCAGGCTGGCCGGTTTAGAACCAGCCGGGGTGCTGGTTGAGATTATGAACGAGGATGGAAGCATGGCCAGGTTGCCCCAGTTAATAGAGGTGGCAAAGAGATTTGATTTCAAGATCATTTCCATAAAAGACCTCATCGAGTACCGGATCAAAAGTGATTCATTGGTGGATGAAGTGGTGAGGGTGGATATGCCCACCAAATATGGTCATTTTGAACTGGTGGCTTTCAAGGAGAAAAACTCGTCAAATGAACATCTTGCCCTGCTAAAAGGTAAATGGGAAAAAGACGAACCTGTGCTGGTAAGAGTGCATTCCTCCTGCTTTACCGGCGACATCCTGGGTTCTCTTCGTTGCGACTGTGGTGATCAGTTGCAGTCAGCCATGCAAATGGTGGAAAAAGAAGGGAAAGGGGCTATATTATATATGAACCAGGAAGGAAGAGGCATCGGACTTTTGAACAAACTAAAAGCCTACCGCCTGCAGGAGCAGGGTATGGATACAGTGGAGGCTAACCTGCATCTTGGTTTTAAGATGGATCAGCGGGACTATGGTATCGGTGCCCAGATGCTGCGTAAACTTGGTATCACCCGGCTTCGTTTAATGACCAATAATCCTAAAAAAAGAGTAGGACTGATTGGGTATGGATTAGAGATTGTGGAAAATGTTCCTATCGAAGCCTGTCCGAATCCTTATAACGAAAAATACCTGCATACAAAGCGAGATAAAATGGGGCATGAAATATTAGGAAACGAGTGATGCCGCTAATCAGTTTTCCTTTGGCGCTTCTTCTTTTTTTACTTCTTCAGCTTCTTCTGGTTTTTGACCAGCAGCCTGCTGCTGTTTCTTTCTCTTGCTTTTGAAAATATCGCCAAGGCTGTCAAAGTCTTTTCGATAACTAAGGCTGCCACCAGCTTTTCTGGCTTTACCCGGTCCGCTGGAAGATACATTCAGGAAGTCTGCATTCTCTCTGTAAAAAAAGGAGGCCCGGATACTTCCGCTGGGGTTTATCAGCCACTCCAGTGTTACATCGGGCAATAACTGGATACTTTGTTGAATATTCGATTGCTGTAACGGCGCATCAAAACCGATACCAGTGGATATGATAAACCTGTTATTAAAGAATGAGCGGCCAATTGAGAAATTTACATTACTTCCCAGGTTTAGTGCAGTTTTATTATTGGGATCGATTATGTTTCTGTTATATAAGGATGTATTCAGGCTTATATTGAATTTATCATTCCTGAGCAGGTTGCCCAGAATTTTATTCAACTGATCACTGACTACACCCAGCAAGATGCCGGAAATGGTATTTAAATTAAAACCACCACCTTCTGTATCTGCGGAAAGCTCACTGGGTGCAAAACTGTTGAATACAATAAGGTAAGTAACCTGGCGGTTGATCTCGTTGATATTTTTCTGTAACTGCTGAATGATGAGGGCCAGTTCAGGATCAGTAACTGCTACACTGGTACCCGGAAAATCAAGTGAGAATTGAATGGAGGGTTTGAAAAGTTTATCTGTTAGTTTGGCAACAACAAACACATTGTCTCTTGCATTAGCAGCGCCGGAACTAAACTGTTTTAATTTCGCCAACGGGGCAAAACTTACTTTTTCTGCCGTGTATTGAGCAGTGAAATTGATATTGGCATCATAAGGGTCGCCATTCCATTCTATATAATTGTCGCCACCCTTTTTGAGTTCAAATGGTTTTTTAAAGAAGGACTGGAAAGTAAAGACATAGCTTCCTTGCTCGATATCAAATCGTCCACGAAGTGACAGAGGCTCTGACGTACCGGAGCGGATATTCAATGTGCCGGTACCCCTGCCTTTGATTTCATCACCGGTCAATTCATCAAGAATCACTTTCACATTCACCATCGGGTTGGCTGTCACATCCACATCATAAATTATACTGGTAGTATTGGCAACAAAATCACTGTCCGTCATTTCCCGACCATATTTTCTTTCGACCAGGAAATCAGCAATACCAGACTCCCTGCTCGATGAGTTGGGCAAGGTGATAGTACTGCTGTCTGTTGAAGATGCAATGGCGTCGATCTTCATATACATGTTGGACTGAGGTCCCAGAAGCGACAAAGAACCAGTTCCTTTTACATTGCCATAAAACTGCTGATTGTGCTTAGCTGTAGTATTCAATAACTGGACAGGCCTGTTGTTATTATCTCCTCTTGTATTGGGTTTGCGGGTAGAAATATCCAGGTTATAAAACATTTTTTTGAATGACTCATGTTCGATACCGCCTGTTATATAGATCGGATTTTTGGTTACCGTATCTGTAAGCACAATGCCATCCAGGTTGATTTCTTCCGGTGTTAACTGGATATCTGTATCCTGTATCTTGTAGTAACACTGAGTAAATATCACTTTTAGCCCCGCATTCTTCAGCCTTCCTTTACCTGTAATGGCCAGGTGGTCAAATTCTCCTGCAATACTGATATCACCTGTCAGAAAACCTTGTATGTCGGTAAACAATGTACCGAGGAAACGTTCAAGTACACTTAACTGGAAATCTTTTGCTTTTAAAGCGATCAGGTTGTTCTTTGCTTTTTCAGGATCTCCAATATAGATATTGGCATCAAAACCCAGGTAGTTTTCCTGGTTCAGAGTATTGCCTTTTACTTTTAGCAGCCTGGTTGCTTTTTCATAAGCAGCTGTAACTTTTACTTCTCCTAATGAATCATTGTCAAGACGGAGAAACTGTGTCTGCAAATCGTCAGAGTGGATGGATAAATTATTGACCGGGTCTTCTACTATTATATTTCCTGATAAAAGCCCTTCCAGCCTGTTCTTTGGCATGAAGTAAGGGGCAAAGTCTCCAAGGTTGATTTTTGTGAGCTGAACTTTCACATCGTTCCAGTTCCCTTTTGGTGATTTTTCAGAACGCAGCACAATCTTTTGCTCTCCTTCGCTGAGTACAAGTTGACCACCGGCCGGTGTATTTTTTCGCAGCACAAGTTCGCCGGTTTCGTCAATGGACCATGTCTTTCCATTGATCGTAAATGTGGAAGGATCAAATTCGATTTTAACGCCATCATTGTATGTTAATACCAGTGCATTCAGGTTGGCTGTATCAACCGTTCTGTTTACACCTGATTTTATTTTTACAATAGATGAATCGTTGTGTGCATCAATATTGAAAGAAACATTAGGGATATTCAGGCTGTCATTTACCTGGATCTTTGTAATGCCCCCTGTAAGTGAAAGATTATTGCCGGAACCCTGTGCCAATATTGTTATATCTTCAAAATTGTATTGTTTGTACTTAAACTGGTAAGCTTTTACATTCAGGTTTAGTTCGTTTTGCGCCAGGTTTAGGTTGCCTGAGATAGTACTGTTGTTCAGCCCGGATAATCCGGGTACGAATAATTGTAAATACTCATCAATATAATAAGTGTTGATATCAAAACGGATATCCTGGTCAAGCGGCGTTTTTTTAGGAGCCTTGATATATGCCGGGTAATATTTGTTCAATAAATAAGTGAACGAATTGGGCAGATCGGTCAGGCTGAAGTTGCCACTTATATCTGCTTTGAATTCATTTGATTCAACAGTGAGTTTTTTTTCATGATCATCAATTACAGAAGAGAGAATCAATGAATCAAATGGCAACCGGGTACCATCTTTGGTGATCTCAGCATCAGTAATACGGGCTGTTCCTAAAAAATCATCGATATTCTTCCCGGTGAAGTTGAGTGCAAGGTTGCCTTTGAAAGTTAAACTGTCTTTTGTTAACCGGAGGCTTTTTAATTCGGCTTTTTCAACTTTTGCAATAAGATCAAAACGGGGTGTTTTGCTGTTGAAGTCAATAGTGCCGTTCATGGTAAAATCAGCATGCTTATCTTTCAACGAAGCAACACCTTCAAACATTTTTTTGTCAAGCCGGCCATTCAATGTTATGTTTTCATAGCGGTAACCATTGTATTCAATGAATTGAACGTTGCCATCAATGAGAGTGTTGCGGCTTTTCTCATTAAATCCTCTGCCTTTTACTGTTCCGTTCATGGAAATGGCTCCTAAATTTTTATCACCCAGGAGTTCACCCAACCTGAAATTTTGTGTAGCAATTGCGCCGGAATACACAGGATCTTGTCCTTTTGGCAATTTCATGTTCACATCGCTGGTAATAGTGCCGAGATTGGTAGAGATGGTTCCATAGGTAACAAAATCACGGATGAAACCTGTGAAACTGCCCCTGAAATTCAGGTATTGGATTTTCCGCAGATCGGGACTGGTAACTTTTCTGACAGCCGGTACAAAAGTGACAGCATCGTTGTATGTGGTCCTGAAATCATTTGCCTTGAAGTCAATGAACGTCTGATTAATGTCTGGTAGTCCTGTCAGTGTTATATCGCCATTCAGTACGCTGCTGTTCCCGGCTTCTACCAGCATGTCTCTGCCAACGAGGTCATCTACCGTTCCCCTTACTTTTCCTTTTAAGTTAATTTTCTTGTTCCATGTTTTCATGGCCGGGGCGAAGAAGGCAATGTCATCACTGTCAATATAGGAATCAGTAAAAACTGCGGCCATCCTTACTTTGTGAATATAATCGCCGAGGTCGTCCATATGATTGTAGGACATGGAATAGAAATTCCGGAGAATGCTACGGTTGGTTTGCAGGTCCATATTGCTGAAGGCCATTCCCTGCGGTGTCATTTTTACATCGGCAAGAAATTTTTTAACTTCTAAGCCGCTTCGTTCTTTGGCGGTCAGGTCCATATTGGCCGTGATGGTATCAGAAAGGAAGTTTGCATTTTTAAACGTAGCATTGATCTCTTTGAAGAGAATATGTTTGCCATCGAAATAAGTAAAGGCTTCCCTGTCTGTTTGTTTGTCTGTTTTGAATGTGCCGTTGATGATCCGGAGCTCATTTACTTTCATCACCATCTTTCCTTTATTCCACGAAATTGCCTGTTGAATTTCCTCTGCGATTTCTTTTATGTTTAAAGAATCTCTGGGTTTTAAACGGGTATAATTCTTCAGCGCTACAACAGGGTCTGCTATAACCAGGGAGTTGACCAGGAATTCTTTTCCGGATAAACTCATATTATCCGCATCCAGGTTTAAGGAACCAACCTTTACATTCATCTCATTGCCGAGCCAGTTATCTTTTTTCAGGAAGGTTACATTCCTGAATTCTGCTTTCTTCAGGTCGAATTGTATCCCGGCTTTTTTCTTTTTGGTGGTGTCGGTTGATGAACCACCAAAGTAATCAAAGAGGAATTGCTGGCTCCATACAGAATCAGTACGCTGAAATTTAATAAGAGCATTTTCAAGTCCGACGTATTTCAGCTCGGCCTGTTTTTTAAAAAAGAACCAATCAGTGATGCGAACTTTCAGGTCACCGGCATAGAGAAGTGTATCACCTTTTTGGTCTTCGATGAGCACACCTTCGAGATGCATCTTATTGAAGAGGGAGAAATCGACATGTTTGATAGTAATCTTCGTCTGCAGGTCTTTGGATAATCGTTTGGTAACCTGTTTGGCTATCCAGTTTTGCCCAAAAGGAGTTTGAATGAAGATATATAGCGCTGCAATCAGCAGTAGCAGCGACAGAAAAAACCACTTCAGTATTTTTTTAAATCTCCTCAGGCTCAGTTATTTAAGTGTAAAAGTACTTAATCGTCCCCTTAAGGCAAATTCGATACCAACATTAGGTGTAAACGGCCGGCTAAACCATACGAATGGCGAATTGACTAAATTGCTGCAAAATCACCGTATGAAAAATTTGCTTCTGCTTTTTTCACTGTTTCTTCTTAACAAAACTTTTGCGCAGCCGGGTACTGAAAAACTAAATGAAAAGTATGTTTTGGTTATTCATGGTGGTGCAGGCACTATTCTGAAAAGCCAGATGACGCCTGAGAGGGAAAAAAATTATACAGATGCCTTGAATAAGGCGCTTCAAACCGGCAACGATATATTGAAAAATGGCGGTACTGCTTTAGATGCGGTAGAGGCTGCTGTTCGTAGCATGGAGGATGATCCTTTGTTCAATGCCGGTAAAGGTGCAGTATTCACTAATGAGGGTAAAAATGAGTTGGATGCCGCAATAATGGATGGTAAAACTTTGGGAGCTGGGTCTGTGGCCGGGGTAACGACTATCCGTAACCCGATTTCTGCTGCAAGAGCTGTTATGGAAAAAAGTCCACATGTGATGATGACCGGAAAAGGAGCTGAACAATTTGCAAAGCAACAGGGACTCGAGATTGTAGATCCGTCTTATTTCTTTACGGAGAGCCGCTGGAAAGGATTACAAAGGGCAAAGGAGGCTGATTCATTAAAACAACAAATGGATCATGCAGATACGACACAAAAAGAGGCGCTGAAACAGCCTGAGAACAGGGATTATAAATACGGAACGGTAGGTGCCGTTGCGCTTGACCGTCATGGCAACCTTGCAGCTGCAACCAGTACCGGCGGTATGACCAACAAACGCTATGGCAGGGTAGGAGATGCGCCCATCATTGGTGCAGGTACTTACGCTGATAATAAAACGGTGGCGATCAGTTGCACCGGCTGGGGTGAGTACTTTATCCGCCTGGTGATGGCCAAAAGCATCAGCGACATGATGGAGTTTGGGAAAATGAAACTAAAAGCCGCATCTGACGAAATGGTAATGAAAAGATTGCCTGCCCTTGGCGGAGACGGTGGCCTGATTGCCGTAGATAAGAACGGGAATGTGGCAATGCCCTTTTGTACAGAAGGAATGTACAGAGGTTATATAAAATACAACGGCGAGAAAGTGGTGAAAATTTATAAAGAGTAACTTTTACTCTCTATTTCTTGTATCAATAACAATTTTCTTCCGGTTAAAGAATTTTCCAATAGATATACCAAAGGCCCGGTGCCGGATGGAAGGCCCGCCATCTGTGTTGCTTACGCTGCCTACGCCAAATGTGTAGTGGGCAAAAACAGTAAGACCGCTGGCTGATTCATAACCGAAATGACCCAGCAAACTGGCGCCAAAACGACCATAATCTGCATAGCTGAATTTCATGTTACGGCTTATTTGTTCGCCATTCAGCTTATTGAATTTTTCCTTCCCCAATAATTGTACTTCAATGGATGGTCCGGCTTTGATAAAGAAATGGCCCGGATTGTCACCAAAATCATACTGAAGCAAGGGGGCTATTTCAAAATTGTGCAGGGAAACATCGTTATCAATAGCAGCCGGATCGGGAGGATAAACAAATTT
>CAYPBW010000140.1:0-6384 GCA_964409055.1 uncultured Chitinophaga sp.
TGGCAAATCTAAAGAATAACATTTCTTCGTTTTCTATTTATGGAAATCTTCGGGTAAGAGTTTATATCAACAATGAAAGTGCAACAGGTTACTACAATACCTTTGATGCCAGCCAGTCCTGTTTGAGCAATTCCTATAATGACAAGATCAGTTCTTTGGTGATTGAATATAAACCCTACTCTGGCGGCGGCACCGGCGGTGGCGGTGGCAATACCGGCAGGTTTGTAACTTTTTACGAAGACTGCAACTATGGCGGCAACAATATGCGGCTGCAGCCGGGATATTACCAGGGCGATAAACTGGGAATGTTTCGCTATGACATCTCCTCCGTTGAAGTTCCGTCCGGTATGCGGGTAAAAGTTTTTACCAACGAATCCTTATCGGGTTCATCCTACACCATCTCTGAAAATAATTATTGCCTGAACAGTACATTAAATAATCGCATCGGCTCCTTTGTGATCGAAGAAACAGGATATGGCGGAAATAATAATTACCCGCCCAATACCGGTAGCGCTGTTGTTATTTATACGGATGATAACTACAGGGGTCAATCCGCTACACTTTACCCGGGAACATACAGCACCATGTCACAGGCAGGTTTTCCGGACAATGCCTTAAGTTCCCTGTCAGTCCCTGCCGGCTTCAGGGTAGTATTGTATGAGTTTGATAATTTCCGGGGTAAAAGCTATACCATAACACAATCAAAAACAGGCTTCTCATTTTCAGGATGGAATGATAAGACATCATCCATCGCTGTTTACAGGGATTGATAAAAAACCGCCCCGATTGATTACCGGGGCGATTGGTATTAGCAGTCAGTAAGCCAACATTTATCAGGCAAATTCCTCTTTCGCTGTTTTGCTGTATTCATCGATCAGCCTGCGCTGCAGATCAAACGGCACTGGTTCATAGGCTTCAAACCGCATTTTAAATTTGGCCCTGCCCTGTGTGATGGAACGCAGGGATGAAGAATAACCCTCCATTTCAGCAAGCGGCACCCGGGCTATCACTTTCTGGAAGTGTCCTTCGCTGTCGATTCCTTCTACAATGGCACGGCGGCTTTGCAGGTCACCCATTACAGCGCCGGTAAGATCATCGGGGCACAATACCTCCACATGAAAGATGGGTTCCAGTATCTGCGGATCAGCCTGCTGGAATGCCTGGCGGAATGCCTGCAGTCCGGCTATTTTAAAGGAAATATCATTGCTGTCAACCGGGTGCATTTTACCATCATATACACAAACCCGGATATCCCTGGCATATGAACCCGTCAGCGGACCATTCTGCATTTTTTCCATCACTCCCTTCAGGATAGAGGGTAAAAACCTGGCATCAATAGCGCCACCCACAATACAGTTGTAAAAAACCAGTTTGCCACCCCAGTCAAGATCGTAGGTATCACGGCCCCTGACGTTGAGGTCTGTTGGTTCGGGCATTCCCTCATACCAGGGCTCTATCCGCATAAATACTTCGCCAAACTGGCCGGCGCCGCCACTTTGCTTTTTATGGCGATAGCTGGCATCAGCCGCCTTGCGAATGGTTTCCCGGTAAGCAATTCTTGGCTTCACGAACTTCACTTCCAGTTTGAAATTATGCTCGATCTTCCATTTGGCAACAGCCAGGTGCATATCCCCCTGGCAATGAATAAGGGTCTGTTTTAATTCTGAAGAAACTTCTACCAGCAAAGTAGGATCCTCTTCTTTCAACTGGTGTAATGCCTGTGATAATTTTTCCTCCTCTCCTTTTTTCAGTGTTTCAATCGCAACGGTCATATTGTAAGGAGGAAATTCGATAGAAGGCAGTTCGTAATTCTTACCCTTAGCATGCAGCGTATTATTTACATGGGTATTCTTTAGTTTCAGCGTAGCGCCAATATCTCCGGCCACCAGTTCATTGGTAGAGGTCCGCTTATTCCCTTCAACAAGATAAAGCTGGTTGATCTTTTCCGTAACCCCGGTGGTTTCATTTTCCAGTTCCATACCTACTTTGATCGTTCCGGAATAAACTTTAAAGAAAGACAGTTCGCCAACATGCGGTTCGGAAATCGTTTTATAAATAAAAAGGCAGGCGGGTCCGTTGGCATCACAGGGCAGGTCTTCTCCTTTTTTCGTTTTTTGCGGCGGCATTTCATTGGCACTGGGGCATACATTGTCAATATAACCCATCAGGCGGCCACTACCCATATTGCGTTCTGCCGAAATACAAAAAACCGGGAAAAGATCATGATTGATCATTGCTTTCTTTAAGCCCACTTTCATTTCATCCTCATCCAGTTCTCCTTTATCGAAATATTTTTCCATCAGCCCTTCATCGTTACTGGCAATGGCCTCTATCAGTTCCTTATGCAGTTCATCTGCTCTAGATTTTTCATCCTCCGGTATCGGCAATTTATCCGGCTTACCACCTCCCTCTTTGAATTTATACATCACCATATTCAGTACATCAATCACTTCATGAAATCCTGCACCGATCTGGCGGGGATATTGCACCACCACTACTTTATTACCAAAATGCGATTTTGCTTCTCTTATGGTTTTATCAAAATCAGCATTGTCATCATCCAGTTTGTTCACGGCAAAAATCATCGGGGTTTTGAACTGCTCGGTATATTCCCAGATAATATCTGTACCCACTTCCACACCCATAACGGCATTCAGCAGCATCACTCCCGTATCAGCCACTCGCAAGGCAGATATCACTTCACCTACAAAATCATCATATCCTGGAGTATCGATGATATTGATCTTATACCCCCTCCACTTGGTGTGCAGCAACTTGCTAAAAATAGAATTACCACGTTCCTGTTCCAGTTCGTGGTAATCTCCGGTAGTGTTTCGTTCGGCTATGCTGCCGCGGCGGGTTATGATGCCGGCCTCAAACAACATACATTCCGCTAAGGTGGTCTTACCGGAACCGGCATGGCCCAGCAAGACAATATTTTTTACATGTGAGGTATCAAATTCAGGCATGGCAAGAAATTTTAAGTGTGAGAAAATGATAGAACAGGCACAAATCTTCACCAGAATAAAATACCAGCCCATGAACCCCGTTAGGTTAAAAGCTGATTAAAATCAATGGTGGATAATTCAGGTATGGCTATTTCGACCTTTCAAGAAAACCCGCAAACTCATGTCGCAGGTCCTGCAATGTTTGTTCCAGTGCCTGGTATTCAGAAAACAGGCTTTCATGCCGGGTAAAACTATCTTCATTTACATGTCCGTTGAAAGCCACTTTTTCAAAATTCATTCTGCGATCATGGGCCTTGATGGCTTGCTTCAGATCATGAATATTGATCAGCTGAATGTGAAACTGGTTATGCAAATGCTCTACATCCTGTAATTGCTCTTTAGTAAGTTCCTGCCCTGCAATCTGGCGGAGTTGTGTTTCATCGTTGTTCAATTCTTCCCTGTACATGCGGAGCTTTTCTCTCCAAACATTGCATTCTGAAGAGAGCTGTGAGATGTCTACCTGAACCATGGCAATAAAATTTTAAAATGAAGAAATCAATACTAACGGATTCGTGGGGTTTCGGATTGCCTGGTGGGTTAAATGCTCATGAGTAAGGTAATACGATTTTACAAAAATTCAAATATTTGTGGAGGATATTTTGCGAAAAAGAAATGCACAGGCGGCTGCCTGCGCATTATTAGTAATTTGTAATCTATTGATTTTTCGATCTTGTAGTAACTGTCCCCGTTACTGACGGTTTGCCCTGCCCTTTTGGCTTGCAGGACCCTGGACGGATTGCACACCCGGCTTCACTTTTTTGGTGCTGTCAAAAGGATTTTTTAAATCATCCAATTTTGTTTTTTGAGGTACTGGCGATCCTGTCTGTTGTTTTGAAGTCGGTGGCTTATTCAAATGTAATTCTTCCATCGCCACTTCATTGCCCGATGCCTTTTTTCCTGTTTTGGGCGCATTGGCAGATGTTGCTGCCTGGCTGCTTTTTTCCCGGATTCCTCTATTTCCTTGCGAAAACGTATTGATCGCCAGAAACAAGATGCTTATAAACAATAAATATTTCACGACAGACTGGTTGTTAAAGCTTATTATGATTTTAGTTTTAATTTCAGGTTAAACATCCCTGTTATTACATCTTTTGGCGCAGACACTCCTATAACTACATTATATGTATTCTGAGTAGGGTTTTGAAACTCAATTTTTCTTTCGCTTGTCTGCACTTTACCTTTCCATTTGCCATCCCATTTATGGTCAGCTTCACAGGAAATGCAACTGGGAAGGTTCGGAACTACCCGGTATTCTGTATTTCCCATCATATAGCCATATATACTGAGGTCTCCATTGGCATCTGTGGGGGCTACTGTAATGGTTAGAATAGATCTTGGCGGAATACTGGTGGCATACAATACATGATTTCCCCTGAACTTTAAATTCTGCGTAGCCGGGAAACAGGCATTGGAACTGTTGGCCGCCCAACTCAGGTCCTCCATTAAGGCTCCATTGGCGAGGTCGCCTGATACAATGACAGAGTCATTTGCTTTGCTTTCAATAGTTGTTACATTGGATGGCCATTGTGCATGTATATCAATAACTGTAAAAATGATAGTTATTAAAAAGATTAGTCCTTTTTTCATTTTATAATAAGTTTTATTTTTTTGGAACAATTTTGATTGTTTTTGTTACCCCCAGTTCTCCAAACTTCTGACCCTTATACATTAATACAAATTCCAGCTCATAAGGCCCAAGATAATAGGGTGCTTCAATCCCATAACGAACTGTATTACTTTCACCAGGCAAAGTGGTAGGAGGATATAACGTTTCAGAAGAGGATGGTAATAGTTCATCCCGTTGTATCGGCGCTCCGTTTGGGCCTTTTTTAATTGTGACCCTCAATTCAACATCCCGTGGATGCCAGGTACATGTGCCAACATTTCTTACTGTCACTCTTACTTCTCCTTTCTGATCAGGATACATTTCAGAAGGCATATCAATATTACTGGAGCTAAATTGTCCGTCATAAACACACTCCTGCTGGCTTTTGATTTGTGCACCAGCCGTAAATACAACAAGCATTGAAGCTAGAGTGTAAATTAATTTCAATTTCATACTTATATGCTTTAAGTTAATAATGATATGAAATTAGCATTAGTATCAGGCGATCGTTTCACCCGCTGGGGTGATTTTACTTCAGCATAATCTGTCGCAAACGGCGAATGACTTCAATACGGGTGCCTGCATCCAATTTCAAATAAATGCTTTTGAGGTGGGTCTTTACGGTATTAACAGAAATAAAAAGCCTTTCTGCAATCTGTGTATTGGTTATGCCCTCATAGAGCAACTGTACCAGTTCAAACTCCCTGTCACTTATGGGTGAAAGTAAATAACTATTAACCTTGCCAAGGTTGAGAGGAGGTAAAGAATGATTTTTTTCGGTTGTAAAGTTTGAGATAGCAATTTCCAGTGATGCCAGCAAGGTTTTTTCATTGAAGGGCTTAACGATATAACCACTTGGTTTTACTTTCTTGGCCCGTTCCAGGGTTTCTTTATCAGAATAAGAAGTCAGAAAAAGAAAAGGCAACTGAAATTTTTCATTTATATAGCCTGCAATATCAATTCCATCCTCCCCGCTTTCCAGGTTTACATCGAGAATGGCTGCATCCGGGGTATTGGTTTGTAGCTGATCTTTCGCTTCCATACTGTCATAGGCTATGCCGCTCACTTCAAAATCAGCATTATCGAGGTACATAGAAATGTTCTCTGCAATAACCGGCTCATCTTCCACTATCAGGATACGAAGTTTACTCATGCCAGGTTGTATTTAGTGATCTGCATCTCTGTTACAGCGCCATTGTTATTGTAAATATTCAAATTGGCCTTTAGTTTCTGCGCAAAGGCCCTGATCATTTTCATGCCAAACGATTTCCCTTCTTTGATATTGACTCCTTCGGGGTACCCGGTGCCATTATCACTTACCCGCAACAGCAGGTGTTCCGGCTCTTTCCTGAGTACTACATTTAGTTCCCCCGTCGTACCTTCTCTGAAAGCATATTTAAGCGTATTGCTTACCAGTTCGTTCAATACCAGTCCAAGCGGTATCATAGTATCCACATCCAGGTTAAGGTCATCTATATCAGTTTTTACTTTCACCTTATCATTGGTCACATTATAAGAGTCGCAGAGGCTTTGCAGCAGGTTATTGATATACTCCTTTGTCCTGATACCTTTGATATTTCCCTCGCTGTACAGGTTTTGATGGATCAATGCCATACTCTGCACCCTGTTTTTCCCTTCTTTTACCGCTTCACTGGCCTGGTTATCGGCAATGGTCATGCTTTGCAAATCCAGCAGGCTGCTGATTACCTGCAGGTTGTTTTTTACCCGGTGATGTATCTCCTTCATCAGCACCTGCATATCATCCGACTG
>CAYPBW010000140.1:6484-7701 GCA_964409055.1 uncultured Chitinophaga sp.
CGGGCATCCAGTTCCATAGCCAGTTGCAGGTTTTGCATCCGTATGACACTATCTTTTAATGCAATCATCCTGTCTGCCATAGCAATAGCTTCTTCAGGCTTACCGGCTTTTTTTAGCAGCCGGTAAGCCAGCTTGCTGTAGATATATTGGTTGGCAAAGCTGCTGTCTCTTTTAGAAAGTTCAATGCTTTCTTTGATATAGCCAAGCGCTTCATCAAACCGGTTTTCCTTTTCGTAAAGAAGGGCTATTTCCTCGTTAATACTGCTTCCGTTGGTGACCAGGTTTTGTGCCAGCAGTGTTTTTTTTACCGATAAGAGAAAAGCCACTTTTTGTTCAGGTGTTTTATCGCCCCAATCCATTTTTAGAAAGCTATGTACAGGGTCTTTGGAAAAATCTTTCTTACTGGCATTGTAATACTCCTGCTGTTCATTATAAAGGCGGGCAAACTCAGCAGTCATATTACGTTTGTAATAAAAGCTGGCAAGATTATACATGGCTAATCCATGATTTATTCTGTTAGTCCCCTGCTTAGTTAGCTGGTAAGCTTTTTCAAAATACTTCCTTGCCTCATCATGATTTTCGGCAGAGCCAAAAAAAGTCCCCATTTCGATATAAGTAGCCCAATTATTATATGGATTGACTTTGTTATAGGTCTCTTCTGACCTTCTGAAATAAAAAAGGGCTGAATCAGTATCCTCAAGCCTTGCAAAACTTTTTGCGGTTAACAACAAACAACTTCCCAAATGATACCAGGCCGTTGTTCTGCCAAGATGCCTATTCCCTTTGGATAAATAATCAAGAGCCTGCCTTGGCATGCCCTGCATAATGGCCAGGTTGCCCCTGTCAAGATAGAGTTTGCCGGCAAGAGTATCAATGCCAGTGGTAATAGCCAGTTTAATTCCTTCTTCCTGCCATTGCGCTGCTTCATTCCATTTCATGGTTTGAAAAAACTTTCGGGCCTGGGCAGTTATCAGCTCCGCTTTTTCAACAGCAGTTTTATTGCTGCTCAAAATAGCTGCAAGGTCCTGCCCTTCACTGGCAGTAATAAAGAAAAATAAATAAGCAATTACTAAAATAAGTTTCAGCTTCATGCAGTCGGGACAATAGTGATAATATCGTAATTTAAAAATATTGGCGGGAATTAATACCACTCTCACCCAATAAGGTGATTTTAACCGGTTTTGGCCCGGTAAAACTTCTATATTCGCAGTCCGGAC
>CAYPBW010000141.1:0-7697 GCA_964409055.1 uncultured Chitinophaga sp.
TGGAAATATAGCTGGGCTCCTGAACACCTGTCAATTGCTGCTGAACGATTTCCTGGTATTTGCTAAGCAGCGTAGCAAAGGCAGAATAAGCATCAGGTACACGAATCAGTGTTGCCTTTATTGGCTGTCTTAACTCCTGTGTTTCATTTACAATGATTACGGAAGCTTTTGTACTGTACAGGTACTCTTCGTATTTGGGGTTAGCCAAAAAGGCCAGTTGCCCCACGGTGGCCTCTTCAATTTTGCCAAAAGAATTTACAGCCACCTGGGCATCACCTTCCACTTTTCCATTGATGAGAAAGGCTATTTGTGCAGCAGGGAATGTCATATTACTGGTTTCGGGTTGTTTTGTTCCTGGCCCTGTGTTTTACCGGAGGAGATACCTGGCAACTAACAACGATAATAACAAATGTAATGTTTTTTAACCTCGCCATAGGCGAGACCGCTTTTAACGCTGATCAATGCATTATCAACGGCAGAAATATCTTTTATTGTTCCATCTTTAAATAAAATATTGATCCTTTCATCGCCCGGGTCATACGTAGTATTGCTGGCAATACCCGTAAATACAAAATAACCTGCTTCTTTTTCACCGATTCCTAATGCTGCACAGGTATCCTTTGTCTTTTCTTTTATCATGCCTTCTTCAAATGCAGCTGACTGCAGTTTTACTTTTAGCAACTTTCGTTCCACAAGGCTGCGGCAAAGTGCTGATAATATTTTATCCGTATGATGGCACCAGTTTTTGATGGTAGCCATCACATCATGGTCATCAAGACGGCAGAACGTATCCAAATGCTGCGCAATGGGCCCCTGGTTATTGAAATTTTTAAGAAAGAAATCCAGTTCTGCCGATGCAGCATCCACTCTTTTATCATCCGCCAACAGTTCTTTAGCCCGGTGAATGATCTTTACCAGCATCATTTCCGCTGCCAATACTGTTTTATGCAGGTAAACCTGCCAATACATCAACCGGCGTGATACCAGAAATTTTTCTATAGAATAAATTGCTTTTTCTTCTACCATCAGCTCGCCGTCTTTTACCGTCAGCATTTTGATGATGCGGTCGTACCCGATAACGCCTTCCGACACACCGGTAAAAAAACTATCACGGTTCAGGTAATCCATCCGGTCCACATCCAGCTGGCCGGATACCAGCTGATGCAAGAATTTTTTGGGATACTTATCTGTAAAAATATTGATAGCTGTATTTAATTGTCCTTTAAACTCATCATTCAGTTTGTGCATGAGCAGGATAGAAATTTCTTCATGATGCACATCTTTGATCAGTTCATGTTCTAATGCATGAGAGAAAGGCCCATGACCAATATCATGCAGCAATATCGCTACTTTAGCCCCTAATTCTTCTTCAGTAGTAATTTCAATCCCCTTTCCTTTTAATTCAGACAAAGCCATACACATCAGGTGATAAGCCCCTAAAGAGTGGTGAAGCCTGGAATGAACCGCTCCCGGGTAAACGAGGTGGGCAAATGCCATCTGGTGAATATTGCGCAGCCGCTGGTAATAAGGATGTGAAATAATCTGCAAAATCAACGGATGATCAATTGTGATAAAACCGTAAACAGGGTCATTAATGATCTTACGGGCTGCTGTCATTGTTGCTTTTTTGTTAAACACAAGGCCGTAAAGCTACAATAGCTGGGCTTATTAAACTAAATTTGAGCGTTGCCGGTTTTTTCAATGGATAAAAACCTGCAGTCATAAGTCTAAAATCGTTAAATATACAGGATGGCAGTAGCAAAAATCATTTGGGTAGACGACGAGATTGAAAGTCTGCAATCGCAAAAATTATTCTTGGAAAACAAGGGTTATGAAGTACAAACGTTTACCAACGGATTCGATGCCATAGATTTTGTAAAGGAAAACCCGGTAGATGTAGTGTTGATCGATGAGTCAATGCCCGGCATTACCGGGCTGGAAACGCTGGCCAAGATCAAAGAAGTTAACCAGTCGCTGCCGGTAGTACTGATAACCAAAAATGAAACGGAGAACCTGATGGATGAAGCTATTGGTTCACAGATCAGTGATTACCTGATCAAGCCCGTTAACCCCAACCAGGTATGGCTTAGTTTAAAGAAGATTATTGATAATAAAAGACTGGTTGCTGAAAAAACGACAACTGCTTATCAGCAGCAATTCCGTAACCTATTCATGGCGCTTAACAGCAACCCTGACTATAACGAGTGGATGGACATCTACAAGAAGTTGGTTTATTGGGAACTGGAAATGCAGAAAAGTGACAGCCCTGAGATGCAGGAGGTATTTCAAAGCCAGAAGAGTGAAGCCAATACAGAGTTTTTCAAATTCGTTTCTAAGAATTATGCCGGATGGGTGTCACCAAAAAGTACTGATGGTCCGGTAATGAGTCACACATTGATGAAGTTTAAGGTACTGCCTCACCTGGAGAAAGGCACTCCTCTTTTTTTTATATTGATTGATAACCTGCGTTTCGATCAGTGGAAGGCCATTCAGCCCATTTTTGCAGAGAGCTTCCGCATACTGGAAGAAGAAAGCTTTTACAGCATATTGCCTACAGCCACACAATATGCCCGAAATGCTATTTTCTCCGGTCTGATGCCGGTTGATATAGAGAAACAGTTTCCGGTACAATGGAAGAATGATGATGAGGAAGGAGGTAAAAACTTACATGAAGAGGAATTGTTCAGGGCACAGCTGAAAAGAATAGGGAAAGGTGATCTTAAAGTCTCCTATACCAAAGTTTTGAATAACCAGGCAGGGCTCGACCTGGTGAATAATATCCACAACTTGCTGAATAATGACTTGAATGTGATCGTCTACAATTTCGTAGACATGCTCAGCCATGCCCGAACGGAAATGGAAGTGCTGAAAGAACTGGCAGGTGATGAAATGAGCTACCGTAGCATTACGGCCAGTTGGTTTGAGCACTCTCCGCTTCACCAGGCATTGAAAAAAATTTCGGATAAGAATATAAAAATCGTTTTGGCAACCGACCATGGGAGTGTGAGGGTAAAAACGCCGTGCAAAGTGGTGGGGGATAAGCAAACAACAACCAACCTGCGGTATAAACACGGCCGCAACCTGAATTATGATCCGAAAGATGTACTGGCCTTCCGGGACCCAAGAGAAGCCGGCTTACCGGTACCAACCATCAATTCTTCTTTCATTTTTGCGAAAGAAGACAACTTTCTCTGCTATCCCAATAATTACAATTACTATGTAAATTATTATCGCAATACTTTTCAGCATGGCGGGGTTAGTCTGGAAGAAATGATTGTGCCGGTTATTAAAATGCAGAGTAAGTAGATAATTGAAGTGTATGATTACTCATTTTTTTTTTATTATAATTTCTTCATTCATTAGTGTGACTATCTGCTTAAAAAACTCTGACAGACCGGCATATTCGTTTTTAGTAAAAAGAGCTTTTCTGATTTCAAGCACTTGTGATAAGGCAATTTCCCGGCCGCTTTGCGTTATAAGCCTTGAAAAGATAAAACTTGAGTCAGGGGAACGGATTATAATGCTTTTGGGTACTTGCTCTAAAGTAAAAATAGTAGGAATTTCAAGTTGAAGGTTAAGTCTTATTTCCTGATTACATCCCAAGTCAATATCGTATAACCTCAAAGAGTCTTTAAAAGGATTATTATTTTTTGTTGAGAAAAATTGTGGATTTATGAAATAAAAATTACCGGCGTTAGTTGCTTCCATATCAAATTCCAACGATCTTATAAATGGTTGGTCAACACCAAGGTCTTCACTTTTGTCGGAAATAATTTTGATCTCATCAGTTTTTTTCTTGAAGAGGAACTCCCATGCTGAGGAGTTTTCATTAGTTTGGCTAGTATCTATTGCCAGTTTCTTTGCATAGTGCTCTGAAGCTATTGTAGCTCCTGTTTCAATGATTCCGGATTTATTTATTGTGGCAAATAAGGTGGTTGTTTCTTTAAAAAGTGGTCTGTCATCAGTAACCATGATCCAGTTGATATTGTCAGGATCCATCAGCAGTGCCTTTCGGTTGAGAATATTTATTGGCGGTATTTTGTATGATTGAGTTTGTATGCTGGCATCAATCAGATAATTGACATTATTGATATTGACAAGAATGTCGCAGCCGTTAAACTGACCAAAGTTGGGAAAATCAGTATTGATTTTTCCGTGTTCACGGGTACTAACAAATATAGGATGACAGTTTACTCCTGATCTCTTAAGAAGATTCATAAGGATCATATTTATTTCTGCAGAACTACCCTTTCGTTTCTTCCAGGCATCTGCAATGTCATCAGGATACAGAGCCTGGCCTTCGGTATAAAGGAACCTTTTTCTAACTGCATTATATAGGTAACGCAATTTATCTTCAGGGCTAAACAGTTTAGATGCTGAATCGACTATTTTATCAGTGCCCGTTATTTGTTTTTTGAATTGTTCATCAAAGAAACCAGACTTAAGCAATAGGTTGGCTGCCATCCGCCAAATACTTTGCGGAGGCATTTCTTCCATAAAAAGACTCTTTTGTTTCGAGAGGATAAATCCCATTCGTAAAAGATGGTCACTTATTGAACTCATAAAGGGTTCTGGCCTGAACGACTTTATGTTCTCTTTGTAATAAATTGTTTTTTCTTTATCCAGACCTTTTGTGAGCATCTCCTTTTTTTGTGAAACCGTATCATTACCGAATAATATGGCTTTTACAGAAGCAAAGGTTGGGACCACGGTAATCATTTCAGTATACGCCACTGGTAAGTCGGACTGTATAAACCAGAAGTCAAATTCCAGTCTTCTTTTCTCCTCAATAGTATACTGGTATTCAAGTACGCATCCTGCTTTAAGGTTAGGAAAGGTGAAGGTAACCATCCCAATTCTGTCGTTTATTCTTTGCCTGTAGAAATCTTCCTCAGAAAGCTTTTGGTTAGAAATTTTGCCTTCCTCATTCATGGTGTATATTACTCCCTCCAAGTTTCCAACCTGGGTACTTTTTTTCCCTGCATAGTATGGTACCCTGACGGAAGCATATTTATAGCCTTTCTCGTTGAATATCTTTATCCGTACCCTTTTTTTTGTAACAACCTTTCCGCCAAAAGCTGAAGGCTCATATTCAGATTCTTGGATATCAAAAAGCTTCATTGCATTGGCGTCAGTTTCAAATAAGCATGATTTCAACTGAAGCTCTGCAGAGTCAGCAATTCCAAAAGAAGGCAATGTCTTTTTTTGAGCTATTATCAGTGCTGATGAAAAAAAAGGTAATAAGAGAAATAGTATTTTTTTCATACCCTAAATTACAACAAAAGAAAATTAAGCTTAATTGATCAGGACTATTATAAGTGAATGGGTTGTGGAAAAGAGGCGCTGAATTAATGCTTTATAAAGCTAATTGAAAACTATATTTGCGTGGAATATGGAATTCACAATTTTCCATTCACTATGAAGTATACTCAAACAACACTCAATAAATTAGAAGCTATTCCGGAGGAAGCAGGTTATGTGCTGCGGTATGAAAGGGGCACCTTTCAGAGCGGCTACTGTATATTGGAGCAGAAAAAAGTAGTGGTGCTGAATAAATTCCTCCAGGTTGAAGGGCGGATCAATACCCTGGTTGATCTTATTCCGCAGCTGGAAATAGATAGCACCCTGCTTACGGAGGAATCCCAAAAACTCTACGGTGAGATAATGGCCAAACTGGAGACTGAGGGTACGGAGTAGTGAGCAGAAAGGCAATAAAAACTCCTAACCTGCTAACTTTGCCATGTGAATTGCCCACCTCTCAAAATCACCTTTCTCGGTACAGGAACAAGTAGTGGAGTCCCGATGATCGGCTGCGATTGTGCCGTTTGTACTTCCACAGATAAAAAGGATAAGCGTTTACGATCAAGTATACTGGTTCGGTCTGCTAATACCACTTTGGTGGTTGACACAGGCCCTGATTTCCGTTACCAGATGCTCAGGCAAAAAGTAAAGCACCTGGATGCGGTTGTTTTCACGCATCCGCATAAGGATCACCTGGCAGGATTGGATGATGTCAGGGCATTTAATTTCTTCTCTAAAAAGCATATTGATATTTACGCTGATTCTTTGACCGAGGAAGCTGTGAGACGGGATTTCTATTATGCTTTCACCGATACAAAATACCCGGGCATACCGGAACTAAATCTTCATACTATTTCCGACGAGCCGTTTGTGGTTGGAGATATTCCTGTTATACCTGTACAAGTCTGGCATTTAAAAATGCCGGTGCTGGGTTTCAGGTTTGGCAAGTTCACCTATATCACTGATGCTAACCGGATAGATGACACTGAAAAGGATAAGATACGTAACAGCGAGGTGCTGGTTCTGAATGCCCTGCGTAAGCAAAAACATATCTCTCATTTTACTTTGGATGAAGCCATTGAAATGGCTGCAGAGGTAAAGGCGGGGACAGCCTATTTTACTCACTTGTCTCACCAAATGGGTAAGCATGGTGAGATTGAGGCAGAACTTCCGGACAATATCCACCTTGCTTATGATGGACTGGAACTGACGTTTGGTTAACGACAGATTTTAGTGCTAACATCTGTTAGTTTTTAAAAATTTTCCTTTATTTTGCACTGCCTCTAATGATTGCTTGCATTCCCCTGGAGGCCCAAGATTGTGCCACCCCCCGAAAGGAGTGGCACAATTATTTGACAATTACCAACGATTGCACGTATGAATTTTCAACAGTCTGAATTAACACAACAAGTGGCTCAAACAGCCCGTGATTTTGCACAACAACATATTAAGCCTTATTTGATGGACTGGGATGAAAACCAGGAATTCCCGGTACATGTTTTTAAAGAAATGGGAAAGCTGGGAATGATGGGTGTACTGGTTCCCCATGATTATGGCGGCGCTGGTCTTTCTTATTTCGAGTATAAAGTGGTGATTGAAGAAATTGCCAAGGTATGCGGCTCTGTTGGTTTAAGTCTTGCGGCACATAATTCACTTTGCACCGGGCATATTCTCAGTTTTGGTAATGAGGAACAAAAAAAGAAATGGTTGCCAAAGCTGGCTACCGCAGAATGGATTGGCGCATGGGGCTTAACAGAAGCTAATACAGGCAGTGATGCCGGTAATATGAAATGTACAGCAGTGAAAGACGGCAATGAATGGGTGATAAACGGGACGAAGAACTGGATCACCCACGGTAAAAGCGGGGAGATTGCCGTTGTTATTTGTCGTACCGGAGAACCGAGAACAAAAAATAATTCCACAGCTTTTGTGGTGGAAAGAGGAACTGCAGGATTCAGTGCTGGGAAAAAAGAAAACAAATTGGGTATGCGGGCCAGTGAGACAGCGGAGATGGTATTTGATAGCTGCCGTATTCCGGATGCCAACCGGCTTGGCGAAGTGGGTGATGGTTTTAAACAGGCCATGAAAGTACTTGACGGTGGCAGAATATCTATTGCCTCATTATCGCTGGGTATTGCTAAAGGAGCTTATGAAGCTGCATTGAAATATTCCCAGGAACGCTACCAGTTTGATCAGCCCATCGCTAGTTTCCAGGGAGTTTCATTTAAACTGGCGGATATGGCTACTGAAATTGCTGCTGCAGAGTTACTCACCCTGCAAGCCTGTGATTTAAAGAACAGGCATTTGCCCATGACAAAGGAAGCTGCTATGGCAAAGTATTATGCCAGTGAAGTGGCTGTGAAAGTGGCAAATGAAGCTGTACAGGTTTTTGGCGG
>CAYPBW010000142.1:0-2782 GCA_964409055.1 uncultured Chitinophaga sp.
ACAAGGGATTAGATAAAGAGCCTAAAGGAATTGACCCGATGTATTACTATATCGGTGGTGGTGCGCTGGTAGTGATACTGGCGCTGGTGTTGCTGCTGAGAAGGAAGAAAAAAGCATAAGAAAACCGCAAGGCAAAAAAATATTGCCACTAAGGCACGAAGTCACAAAGCAACTGATTTAAACTTTGTGTTTCTTCGTGCCTTAGTGACTTCGTGGCAGGGATGAGTTCTTTTAATAGCAATTAATCTTCTTCCTCCTCTTCCACTTTCTCTGCCTTCTTTGGCTTTGCTTTTTTCTTCATCCAGTCAGGATCTCTTTTCAACGCCTGTACATCATCCAGCTTGCTTACATATAAACTGCGGCCATGGGTGCCCAGTACAATTTCATTATCCCGCTGCTGAATGGCAATATCGTGAATGGGAAGAGATGCGGGCATGCCTGCATTCCAGAGCATAAAGCTGTTGCCCCTGTCAAAGCTTACATACAAACCGCCATCGGTGCCTACATAAATGATGCTGTCGTTCTTCGGATCTTCTTTCACTACATTGATGGGTTCGTGGGGAAGGTCCCTGCCAATTTGTTTCCAGCTGGCTCCGTAATCTTCGCTTATATAGAGATAAGGAGCAAAATTGTCGAACCGGTAACCATTGAGTGATGTATACACCCTTGCTTCTTTATGTTGAGAGGCGGTGACACGGCTTACCCAGAGATTGTTGGTTTGAAGTTTGGGGTTTGATGTTTGAGGTTTTGAGCCTTTTTTTACAATTGGCGTTGCTGGTATTGTTTGATTAAGTTGTTCCCAGGTGTAACCGCCATCGTAGGAACGATGAATATTGCCATCATCCGTTCCGGTATAGATCAGGCCGAAACGTAATGGAGATTCATGAATGGTGGTCAGTGTACCGTAAGGAACATTGCCGCTAACTTTTCCGTTGGTCATATCCGGGCTCATGGCAATCATTGTATCACCTTTGGTGAGGGAACGATAGAAACGGTTGCTGCCATAATACAATACATCCTGGTTGTGACGGCTGAGCCAGATAGGTGTC
Organism: uncultured Chitinophaga sp.; assembly: GCA_964409055.1. Taxonomy (GTDB): domain Bacteria; phylum Bacteroidota; class Bacteroidia; order Chitinophagales; family Chitinophagaceae; genus JJ008. The sequence continues at coordinate 1,050 of CAYPBW010000142.1, forward strand.
TGCCAGTTGAAACGCAGTGGCTTTTCTCCCAACTCATGCTGCGGCCGGATGAAACGCTGTGAACCTCTTTGATTTTTATTATAACGGCTGTACACTCCAAACTGTGAACCGGAGTACACTGTTGCATTATCTCTTGTATCTACCTGTGCCTGCATACCATCACCGCCATTGATACCACGGTAAGCATACTGGCCGTTGTCAATCCAGCCGATATCTTCTTTATGGGTGGAAGGTCCCCACCAGCTGCCATTATCCTGCAGGCCGCCGTACACATTATAGGGCTTTGCATCATCCACCGTGATAGCATAGAACTGGCCTACTGAGGGGGTGTTTGCCTTGAACCAGTTGGCGCCGTCATCATAAGTAATATTGGCGCCGCCGTCATTGCCATTGATCATATGCTTATCATTTTTCGGGTTGATCCACATGGCATGATGATCGGCATGTACATTTCCTTTATCCATTGTTTTGAATGTCTTTCCGCCATCGGTTGATAATTGTGCATAGATGCCCAGTATCACTACCTTGTCGGGGTTATAGGCAGAAACATAGATCTTGGCAAAATAATAACCGTAAGAGCTGAAGATGTTGATGGGTTTCTGGTTGGTCTTTTTCCAGGTAGCACCGCCGTCTTCGCTTTTATACACTTCGCACCCGATAATGCCGCTGTTTTGTAAACCATCGTCACTGTCCAGGTAATCCCATAGGGCAGTGGGTGGTACTTTATCAGCAGCCACCATCTCTTTCACCATCTTGCCATTATACTTCCGGGGAAATCCGTTTTTGCGAAGGAAAGTGTCGATAAGGTTTGTCTTCAGCGCTGCAAATTGTTCCTTAGTGATATTTTTAAAATCAGCTTTTTTATAGAATGTATCTACCTTCTTCGATGTATCGGGTTGCGGGGTGTTATTGTCAACCACTGCCCATACGATGTTGGGATTATTCGGGTAAACAGCCAGGCCAATGCGGCCGATCTTGTCGCCGCTTACAAAACCGGAGCCGGGGCCGGATATTAATTTCCATGTTTCGCCACCATCTGTACTCTTATAGATGCCGCTGGTCTTTCCGCTTTCTTCAAATTTCCAGGCACGGCGGGTGCGGTACCACATACCGGCATAGAGTTCATTCGGGTTGGAAGGATTGATTTCTAATTCTACGCAACCTGTATTATCGTCTATGTATAAAGTTTGTTTCCATGTCTTGCCGCCATTGTTGGTTTTGTAAACACCTCTTTCCGGGTTGGCAGAATACAGGTGACCCAATACGGCTACCCATGCAATCTCCGGGTTGGTTGGGTGCAATTGTATCTTACCGATATGATGTGATTCGGGCAGACCTACATACTCCCATACTTTACCATTATTGTTCGTTTTGTAAACACCTACACCTGCATAGGAGGATCGGCTGCTGTTTACCTCACCGGTACCTACCCAGATGATACGGTCGGAAGCGCTAATCCCTTTTTGTACCGTTTTTGTTTCCCATTTTACCGCTATATCACCGATGAAGAGCATATCAAGGCTGTCCATAATGGGTGTAAAGCTCTGGCCATTATTGGTGGTATGCCAAAGACCGCCGGTAGCATAAGCCACATAGAATTCAGTCGGGTCATCCGGGTTTACTTCCAGGTCAACCACACGGCCACTCATGATGGTGGGGCCAATATTGCGAAAAGGGACCTCATTAAGCAACGAAATGGCTTTGAGTTTGCGTCGTTGATCGAGAGACTGCAT
>CAYPBW010000142.1:2882-7690 GCA_964409055.1 uncultured Chitinophaga sp.
GCGGAGAAGGTTAATGGCAGCAGCGATAGCTTCTTTCAAACTTACTAAACTATGCGTTTACTTCTTGTCTTTGTTTTATTTATTTCCATCAGCGGTTACGGCCAGTGGAAAAGCTATATCATTGGTGTAAAGGGTGATACACTGAACCGTGTGGATATGAAAGGCCTGAAGCAGGGACCCTGGACCATTAAGGTGCCCGAATTGCGGGGTGAACGGGGATACGAGGAAGAAGGTTATTTTGAAAATGACCTGAAAGAAGGGATATGGAGAAAATTTGCCGAGAACGGGGTTAAAATAGCAGAAGAAACCTATCGCTGGGGTAAACTGCATGGCAAGCAATATTATTTTACCTACAACGGCGGCTTAGTGCGGGAAGAAAGCTGGCGGGCCATTGACCCGGCCAATGCCTATGATACCGTTCCGGTGTACGACCTGAAAGATCCTTCCAAGATACTAACGATGGCAATTGTGAAAAATGACGGTGTGGCTATGAAGCATGGCAAATGGTTATACTACGACCCGAGAGAGGGAACCGTGGAGGCCTCAGAAGTATATGTTATGAATAAATTACAAACAGATGATGGCTCAATGTTCAACGATGATGAAATAAGACCAATTGCCATCAGCCAGGGAAAACAAAAATCAGATACAGCTGCCGTAAAAACCACGCAGAAGCCCCAGGTAATACTGGACTATGAAAAAAAGAACTCCGGTAAAAAGAAGATCAAAGTGAGAGACGGCAGTACGGGGAATTTGCCGAAGCCCTAGCTACACTATTTGGATAGATTCATTTTTTGAAAATACTCCCTGAAGTAAAGCAGCTGGTATTTCACCGCATTGCGCCAATAGTTCCAGTCATGTTTGCCCGGCCGTTCAATATAATCATGGGCAATTTTTAATTGCAGCATTTTTTCATGCAAGGCTTTATTCACAGCGTAAAAGAAATCTTCTGTTCCGCAATCAATAATGATGGCTAACGAATCAGCAGGCTTCTTGTTAATGACATTAATTACTGAGTAATTATTCCAGTTATCGGCATGTTGTATAGTATCGCCCAACAGCCGGGATAGCTGCCAGCTTTTAGGGAAAGGCCGCAAGTCCACTCCGCCACTCATACTGCCGCAGGCGCCAAACACTTCTGCATTACGGAAGGCAAGAAATAATCCGCCATGCCCGCCCATACTAAGCCCGGTAACCGCTCTTGCCTTCCGGTCTTTTATAACCGGGTAATGCTTTTCAATATAGGCAGGGACTTCTTTGCTTATATACGTTTCAAATCTGACAGTTGAATCTAACGGGCTGTCCATATACCAGCTGTTGAAGCCGCCATCGGGGCAAATGATCATCAGCTTGTACTGATCTGCATAATCTTTCAGCTCAGGCACACGAATAAGCCAGTTGGCATACCAGCCGCTATGCCCATGCAATAAATAAACAACAGGAAACGATTGATTTTCGTCTTGCGCTGCTGCAGGTTTTATCACCACACATTTGTATTCTTTTTTCATGGCGGCGCTGTAAATGCTTACTGTATCAACGGTAGCGGCAAAGGAGGAATAAGTAAAAAGAATTCCAAGAAAGAATACAAAATATCTCTTCATTGATTAAAGATATAAAAACAGAAGCACCCGTTTTGCGGATGCTTCTGCCTTAATAACTAATTAACTTGTTCACTAGAATCCTTTCTTCTCCTGTGCTTTTTGCATGGGGTTGCCACCCTGGCCACCGCCGCCTCTTCTGCCACCGCCCATTCCGGCTTTGAATATAGAGAAGCGGGAAGGTTCTGCAATCGTATTCCAGCTGTTATTGCTTTCATTGATGTCGGCTGTTTCCCTGTAGGGATCCAATTTTACGGAGGCGACTTCTTTATCCTTGATAAAGGTTTTGACTACTTTGTTTTCGTTGAGCCTCCAAACCTGTGCAGGTATCCTGTCGATTTCTTTCGTACCATCTTTGTAAGTCCACTCTACGATGATCGGCATTACCAGTCCGCCCTTGTTGCTGAAGGTAAGCTCATACATATTTTTATTGCCATACTTTTCTTTTTCCTCAGCAGTAAGGCCTTCGGGTTTGTTGCCGGGAATGGTTACCTTGTATTTGGTAGTATCATATGGCTCTATTCCCCTTGCATATCTCCAGTAGAAATCACGCAGTGATGTATCTGCATCAGTCTGGAAAGTGATATTCTTGTCTTCCCTGTTGCGGATTTTCGAGATATCATCAAAGGTGGGAACTTGTGGTTTTTCCACAGTGCGGGTCACCACAGTTTCTTTTGTTTCCGGAGCTACAGCAGAAAGGTCAGGCTTGGCATGCTTCACAGTGTCTAAGGAGATATCGCATACTTCTGTGCTGTAAAACCATCCTCTCCAGAACCAATCCAGGTCTTCGCCGCTGGCATCTTCCAGGGTACGGAAGAAGTCAGCCGGTTCGGGATGTTTGAAAGCCCACCTTCTTGCATATTCTTTGAATGCATAATCAAATAACTCACGGCCCATGATGGTTTCTCTCAGAATATTTAAACCGGTTGCCGGTTTTGAATAAGCATTGGGTCCAAACTGTACGATATTTTCACTATTGGTCATGATAGGCTCAAGTTGTTCTTTCGGAAGCTTCATGTAGTCGGTAATATAAGCAGCAGGGCCGCGGCGGCTGGGGAATTTATTATCCCAGAGTTCTTCGGCCAGGTATTCAACAAATGTATTCAGGCCTTCATCCATCCAGCTCCACTGACGTTCATCACTGTTGATGATCATGGGGAAGAAGTTGTGGCCCACTTCGTGAATGATCACCCCAATCATTCCATTCTTGGTTCCTTCGCTGTAGGTACCATCTTTTTCTGTGCGGCCAAAATTGAAACAAATCATCGGGTATTCCATACCATTTGAGGCTTCAATACTTTGTGCAACCGGATAGGGGTAAGGGATGGTGAATTTGGAGTAAGTTTTTATTGTATGCTCAACGGCTTTGGTTGAGAATTTTCTGTACAGGCCATAGGCCTCTTTGGGATAACCGCTCATGCACATGATCTTTTTGCCTTCTACTTTAGTGGCCATGGCATCCCAGATGAATTTGCGGGATGAGCCCCAGGCAAAGTCACGGACATTGTCTGCTTTGAAAATCCATGTTTTCTTTTTGGGTGAAGCCGAAGCAATAATAGCCGGGCCATTTTTTTCAGCAGCCTTTGCTTCATCCAGTGTTACTACTTCAACTGGCTCGGTAGCGGTCTGTGCTTTTTTCCAGCGGGCCATTTGCGCCGGTGTTAATACAGCAGCATAATTCTGGCATTCGCCGGTTGACATGATGACATGGTCAGCTGGCACGGTCATTTGTACTTTGAAGTTGCCAAATGTAAGAGCAAATTCACCGCGGCCGGTGAATTGCTGGTTTTGCCATCCTTTAAAATCACTGTACACACAAAGACGGGGATACCACTGCGTCATGGTGAAAAGATGGTTGCCGTCCTCTGCAAAATATTCGTAACCGCCACGGCCACCGCGGCCCATCCTGTCGGCTATTTTATAGTCCCAGTCCAGTTTAAAAGTAAATTTCTGACCGGCCTTTAATGTAGCAGGCAGTTCCACTCTCATCATCGTTTTATTAATGGTGTATTTCAGGTCTTTACCCGCGGCATCAGTCAGTTTCCTGATATTGAAGCCATAGCCGTTATCGGTCTTCGCTTCATCGGCCCTGTCCAGCATTTGCGGGCTGGTTTGCCGGCTCATCGGGTTACTGTTCTGGTAGTTGGCATTTTTCGTACTGCTGTGCTGGTTCTCGTCCAATTGCAACCAGAGAAAGGTTAATTCATTGGGGGAGTTGTTGAAGTAAGTGACCGTTTCGCTGCCAATGAGTTTCAGGTTTTTTTCATCCAGTTCACATTTAATGTCGTAATCACAGCGCTGCTGCCAGTATTTGGGGCCCGGGGCGCCGCTGGCAGTACGATATTCATTCGGGGTAGGGAAGATGCTTCCCATTTGCTCAAACTTGTTACCGTGATTGCTGCTGGGGTTGTTCTGAATATTCTGTGACCAACCCGTTATAGTAAAACACAATAACAATGCAATAACAGAGGTGAAACGTTTCATTTTTGCGTTTTTGTTTATAATGATGAAATTCTTTCAAATACCATTTGCAGCGACAGGCTGAATACGGCCGCCGATAAAAAAATTACCCATTCCCTGCGTACAATATTAAATACAGATGTTATAGCCTGGGCTGCCAGTAAAAAAACACCTACTACAATTAGTTGACCGGCTTCCAGCCCCACATTAAAGGCAAATAAGCCCCATCCTATATTTTGATCTGAAGCAAGCATAAACCGGATGGTATTGGCAAACCCCAAACCGTGAATCAATCCGAAGAATAATGCCAGGAAATAATTGATCCGAATTGACTTTGGGGTAAACTTTTTTTGAAAAAGATTACTGAACGCCGTGATAACGATGGTACAGGGTATCAGGAACTCCACCCAGTTGGAAGGAAAACGGATGATGTCCAGCACACTCAGCACCAAAGTAAGTGAATGGCCAATGGTGAATGCGGTGACCAGTATTAAAACCTGTTTCCAGTCTTTGAGGTAATAGATGGTAGCGAGGGCGGTGACAAACAGCAGGTGATCAAGAGCATCCCAGCTCATGATGTGTTCCCAGCCAATTCCAAAATACAATCCGAAGTCGCTCATACTAATTTTACCTTTCGGTTCGAACCAAAACCATATTTTTAGCGTCTGATGACAAAGCCTGAAAATAAGGCCTTGAAAGTTACAAATGAAAATAATTGTTTTAATGGCTTCATTACTCAATAAATGGTTT
>CAYPBW010000143.1:0-7606 GCA_964409055.1 uncultured Chitinophaga sp.
TTTTAAACGAGCAAAAAATGAAAAATGAATTTCAGCAAACTCTTCTCCAAACTCAACTCGAAATTCAGGAACAAACACTGAAAACTATTTCAGAAGAAATACATGATAACGTAGGGCAGGTGCTGAGCCTAGCCAAACTAAACCTGAATACGATGGATATTTCCAAAACAGCACAATTGCAGGGAAAAATTGATAGTGCCCTCGCCCAGGTTAGCAAAGCCATCAACGACCTGCGGGATCTGTCGAAAAGTTTTAATACGGATAATATATCCGCTATAGGACTGGTAAGGGCAGTAGAGTATGAGCTTGATATGATTAAAAAAACAGGTCTGCATAAGACTGGTTTTAACGTGGAGGGAAAAATAAAAAGGCTGGAACCGCAGAAGGAACTGATCCTGTTCCGTATCGTACAGGAAACCCTCCATAATATTATCAAACATGCCGGGGCTTCATCGATATGGATTTCGGCCCGCTATACTGAAAATGATTTGGAGCTGGAAATAAACGATAATGGAAAGGGCTTTGATACTGCTGCTGCAGGCGATCAGGATACCGGTTCGGGACTTGGTATCCGTAATATGAATAACAGGGCCCGGCTGATCGGGGCTGAATTTAACCTGAGTAGTATAAAAGATGAAGGAACATCCGTTGCCATTGTCTTGCCCTTCGTTAGCAAACAAAATTCTACAGAAAAAAATGAGAACTTATGATAAGCGTTGCCCTGATTGATGATCATGTATTACTGCGCAACGGGCTGGCCGGTATGCTAAAAGAATCTGGTTACCAGGTTTTATTCGAAGCAGATGACGGCAATGAAGTAGCATCTAAAGTGAAAACTGCCGGCCCCCCTGATGTAGCGCTTCTTGACATCAATATGAAACACATGAATGGGTATGATACGGCAGCATGGTTTAAGCAGAATTGTCCTGAAACAAAAGTTCTGGCATTAAGCATGTACGATGATGAAGAGAATATTATTAAAATGCTGAAGAACGGTGCCAGGGGATATATTCTCAAGGATTCACATCCCATTGAACTGAAAGCAGCTATCGAATCTGTGGTGTTAAAGGGTTTTTATTATTCTGAGATGGTAACCGGTCGTTTAATGCGAAGCATTATTGACAATGGTGAAGAACAAGGTCAGCAGGCAAATCTTACGGAAAGGGAAATTGAGTTTCTGAAATTGGCTGCAAGTGAGCTTACCTATAAAGAAATAGCCGAACAAATGAACCTGAGTCACCGCACCATTGACGGCTACCGGGATGACCTTTTTGAAAAGCTAAATATCAAAAGCCGGGTAGGCCTGGTGCTATATGCTATCCGGAATGGAATCGTTAAAGTTTGATAATTCTGGCAAGACCGGTAAATGTTAATTTATGGTTTGCCTATATTTCCTATTTTAGCAACTTGCGAAATCATCAACCTTAATCTTTTTTTATGTCATCACCTGCACCTGCCATATTCTGGCCACACAGCGAACACTGGTCTGTAAAAATTCCGGTCAATACCAATCATTATGAAATGCCTGTTTTGAAAGAAAAAGGCTACGCCATTATGAAGACGCTGGATATATCCCATATCCCTTCTTCGGAGTGGGAGAACTTGACTTATATGGATTGGAAAAGCGGTGGTGATACCAATTTTGCACCGCTGGCTTCCTGTGATGGTACAATTGAGTGCAAAGGCTTTTGGGAAAACGGAAAACCGGATAAGGATGCAAAGTTTACTTCAAATGTTGATCTGTGCCCGAACCTGATGGCTTATATCAAAACGATTCCTGCTAATTTCGGAAGGGTTCGTATCATCAAACTGGAACCGCAAAATCATGACCAGGCACTGCGTTCTGTTCATCGGGATGATAATAATCGCCTTAACCCGGAAGGAGAGGGCTGGGTAGTGAGAATGTGGATTGAACTAACTGATAATCCAGACAGCTATATGCTGCTGTATGACAGTGATGAAAATAATTTACCTATCAAAGAAAGCGAGGCACATGTACCGATGCCGAAGGGTGCCCATTTTGTAGTTGACTCACAAAGATTGTGGCATGTGGGGGTTCATAATGGAACAAAGCCAAGATATGCGGCGATTATAAGTTGCGAAAGTTCACCTGAACTGGATGCATGGATAAAGAGCAAAATGTGAGTATCGGTTTAACTGAATAAACTAGATTTTAAATAAAAGTCCCCTCAGCTGAGGGGACTTTTAGTATTAGTTCAGTACACTCTTTTCTTTTATTATCTCTACTTTTTCCTGTTCTTTAATTTTATTCCATCCTCCCAATACATTTCTCAGGTTGTGTATACCCTGACGTTTTAAAAGTGAAGCTGCAATTACACTGCGATAACCTCCGGCGCAATGAACATAAAGGTTCATGTTGTCTTCAAGATTTGCAATATTACCGGGATCAGTCATTTCATCCAATGGGATATTGACGGCATCTTTCAAATGACCATCTGCAAATTCAGTTTCTCGTCTTACATCCAATACCACCAGGTTAGTATCGTGTGGCATATCCATCATCAGCTCATCTGCTTCCACATCGATGATCATATCTATTTTTTCTCCGGCGCCAAGCCATGCTTCATAACCACCATCCAGGTATCCCTTTACTTTATCAAAACCCACTCTTGCCAGCCTGACAATCGATTCTTTTTCTTTACCGGGTTCAGTTACCAGCAGCATAGGCGTATTAAATGGCAATATGCTTCCTGCCCATTCGGCAAATCTTCCCTCAAGACCAATGCTGATGGAGCCCGGCACAAATCCCTGGGTGAAAACAGCAGCGTTTCTTGTATCAAGAACAATAGTTTCCTCATTCAGCTCAGTTTTAAATGCTTCCACTGATAATGGCGTAAGACCTTTGGATAATACGTCATTAATACTGTCATACCCTTCTTTATTTATCCGGGCATTTACAGGAAAATATTGTGGCGGAGCCGAAATACCTGTAGTAACGGCTGTTATGAATTCTTCTTTTGTTGTTGCCTGCAGGGCATAATTATATCGCTTTTGCTCTCCGATGGTACTAAAAGTTTCTTTGCCCAGGTTCTTACCGCAACTGCTGCCGGCTCCATGTGCAGGATAAATAATTACATCATCTGCGAGAGGAAATAATTTGTTATGAATGCTGTCGTACATCATGCCCGCAAGATCATTTGTAGTGAGTTCAGCCCCTTTTTGTGCCAGGTCTGGGCGGCCTACATCACCGACAAATAATGTATCACCGGTGAACACACAATGATCTTTACCGGTTTCATCTTTTAAAAGATAGCAGGTGGATTCCAGCGTATGACCAGGAGTGTGTAAAACCTCAATTGTCAGATTTCCTACGCTAAATTTTTCCCTGTCTTTTGCCACATGAACGGCAAACTTTGTAACAGTATTAGGTCCGTACACAATCGGGGCACCTGTTGCATTACTAAGGTCAAGGTGGCCACTTACAAAATCAGCATGGAAATGTGTTTCAAAAATATACTTGATGGTAGCTTTTCTTTCATTGGCCAGTTGCAGGTATTCGTCAATATCACGAAGGGGATCAATAACGGCAGCTTCGCCGTTGCTTTCAATATAATAGGCAGCCTCACTCAGGCAGCCTGTGTACAATTGCTTAATGAACATAGGTGAAAGTTTGAACAGCAAATTTACCGGCTAAAGCGGTATGAACTCCATCTGTATTTTATGAGAACAGGAAATTTATCCCAACAGGTTCTTAACGAATTGGTTCAGTTCTTCTATGCGGTTGGAATTCACGGAATAATAAATGAATTTACCATTGCGGCTGGTCTTTACAAATCCGGCTTTTCTGAGAATAGCCAGGTGCTGAGACGCAACTGATTGTTCTAACCTTAAAGCGACGTATAACTCAGTAACAGTTATTTTTCCGTTTTCATCGATATGCTTTAATATCTGTTGACGGAGTCTATGATTGATAGCCCTTAAAACAAGAGCAGCTTTTTTTACACCCAGCAAATCTACTTTAAGTGTATCCCCTGTCTCTGCTGCAGAATTGATCGTAAGTGAATAGTTGTTCATCAATAGTTTCTTTGAGGTAGTACAAAAATATCGTTGGCTTTCAGGTAAGAGAAATTACACCTGTTAAATATGATTAACGGCGAAAAGAACTTACCGCCTCATAAGACGAATTAATTCCTGTTTACCTTCGGTTCGGGAAAATAAAATTCTTTTAGATACAAAGGCTCTGTATAGGCGAGATCAGCAAATGAGCCGGAAGTAAAACGCTGATAAGCAAGCGGGGCGAGATGAATAGCCGTAAAAGCCTTGTTGGTAAAAGAAGCATTGGGAGATGAAATAACAGGCTGCATTTTTGTAACAGCATTTCCACAAAAGAGCACCTGCTGGCCGGAAAGTATAGTACTGAAGCTATCCTGCTGCAAAACCATAGCACCGGGATCACTGATAAGCTGAAGATCTTTATCGTAAATTGCGGTAAATATCTCCATCCTCCGGGCATCAATAACAGGACAAATTAACTGGTCAGCATCATCAATAACTAATGATGCCAGTACTTCGAGAGTACTGACGGTAATTAAAGGTTTATTTAGTGCATAACAAAGGCCTTTGGCTGCTGACAGACCTATCCTGAGGCCGGTATAAGAACCGGGGCCGATAGTTACGGCTATTGCATCTAATTGACCGGCTTCCAAATTATTATTTTGTAAAAGCTCATGAATGGCTGGGTGCAGCCATGCCGCATGATCATGCTGCTGATGATTCACACTGCTTCCAATTATCGTTGCGGAATTGGTAAGGCAAACAGATCCGGTTTCAAGGGCGGTATCTATATTTAATAGCAGGCTCATAATGCACTAACTTCTTTTGTTAACTGCTCAGCAGGTTTATAACGTTCATTTTCTTCAGCCATGGCTTTCAATAGCTGGTAAACATAAGTGAGTCCAATTTTACGACTCCATTCAAACGGGCCATAGGGATAATTAGTGCCTAATTTCATAGCCGTATCAATTTCAGCTTTTGTACTTACATTTTCTCCCAATGCAAGATAAGCTTCATTGATAATTGAACTAATGATGCGTGCAGCCACAAAACCGGGTGTATCGGGCATCCAGCTTATTTTTTTATTGAAACAGGCAAAAACCTCTTCAGCTTTTGCTTTTATTGATTCCAGTGTGCAGCATGCTTCAATAGTATCCCGGTTTAAAAAAGTGGGCCACCCGTTAATGCGGATAAAATTTCCTGGTAAACCGGCTGACGTGATGGCTACTGCATTCACTGCAATCAACGGTATGGTAAAGGATGATAATAGTTGAATCCTGCCGGATTCATTATTGAACAAGAGGTCAATACAGCAGTTGCAGTCAGCCGGTATATTTTCCGGGGAGTTCAACCATACTACTTCAATATTTGTATTAATGCCATTCTCCAGTAATTCTGCTTTTTCATTCTCTCCTGCAATAACTGCGATCTTCATAATCTATTTTTTGCAAAGAAAACACATAAACCTAAATTCGTTATTCCTAATTTGATTTAAACTTATGAGCAAGACCGTTATTAAAACCCCTGATGCCCCGGCGCCTATCGGACCATATAACCAGGCCATTCTGGCCGGTAATATGCTTTTTATTTCCGGGCAGATCTGTATTGATCCTTCAACCGGCGAATTAAAAAATAAAGATATACAGGAGGAAACGCACCAGGTGATGCATAACCTGAAAGCTATTTTGCAGCAGGCAGGGATGACTTTCAGTAATGTTGTGAAGACCACTATTTTTATCACTGATATGCACCAGTTTAGTGTTATCAATGAAGCTTACGGGAAATATTTTGAAGGAGATTTTCCTGCCAGGGAAACAGTGCAGGTTTCTGCATTACCCAAATTTGTCAATGTGGAGATCAGCATGGTTGCTGTTAAATAAAAAGAGTCTCTTTTTCAGAAAAATTTAAAACCCTCCTTATGGAGGGTTTTTTGTTAAAAAGCTCTTTTCTTCCAGGAATTGTTTTCCCGGTTCCAGTCGGGTAATTTTTTGTCGGGGTCCAAAATTACCTCCTTGATCTCACTGGTAGTGGGCACACTAAACCGCCATTCGGCTCCTCTTTGCCAAACTTCAACCGGCAGATCAATACGATGTTCTTTTCCATTCGTCTCTTTTACCAATACTGTAACCGGCATTACCATCTTTTCCGCATTTTCCAAAGTAATATCAGCGCCATTAGCCGGATTTTCCTTGATATACTTTACTTCTTTCACTTTTTGGTCGAGCTTCCAGGTGTTGAGAACCCAGCCTCTCCAGAACCAGCTAAGGTCTTCCCCGGATACATTTTCCATGCTATGGAAGAAATCCCATGGTGTAGGATGCTTAAAGGCCCAGCGATTGATGTATTCCCTGAAGGCAGCATCAAAACGATCTTTACCCAGTACTACTTCCCGTAATGCTGTCAGCATCTGCGCAGGCTTCATATAAGCAGCAATACCCAGGTTATCCTGTTGTATTACATCCGGGTAAGTATACAGGCCATCCATCTCATCTCCGAAAGTATATTTGATCATAAAAGATGAATTGGGATCGCCGAAGAAACTGGTTTCTTTGAATTCGCCGTTATTGAAAGCATCAGTTGAAAGACCATTGATGAATGTATTGAAACCTTCATCCATCCAGGCATATCTTCTTTCATTGCTGCCAACGATCATGGGGAACCAGGTATGGCCAAATTCATGATCGGTTACACCCCATAATCCTGTTCCGGAATCAGCATGGCTGCAAAAAACAATGCCGGGATATTCCATGCCGCCTACTATGCCGGCTACGTTGGTGGCTGCCGGGTAAGGATATTCAAACCACTTTTTGGAGTAATGCTCAATAGAACCTTTGACCATTTCTGTCGAACGCTGCCACCCGTCTTTTTTAATACTTTCAACAGGGTAAACACTAATTGCCAATGATTTTTTACCACTGGGTAAATTAATTTTTGCCGCATCTTGAACAAATGCTTTGCTGGCCGCCCATGCAACATCTCTTGTATTGGTGATTTTGAATTTCCAGGTGCAATTGGCCTGCTTGGGTCTTGATGCCGGATCAGTTACTTCTTTATCGCTTCGGATAACAACCGTTTTGTCGCTGTTTTTGGCAGCTTCCCATCTTTTCATTTGTTCCGGCGTATAACATTCCTGCGGGTTTACTAATTCACCCGAGCCAACAATAATCAGGTTGGAAGGAGCCGTAACGGTGAATTCAATATCTCCGTATTCCAGATAAAACTCTCCGGCCCCTATGTAAGGCATGGTATTCCATCCCTGGATATCATCGTATACACACATACGGGGAAACCATTGTGCAACTTCATACACAATTCCATTTTTTGTTTTCAATCTTCCCATCCTGTCCGTTCCGTATTCCGGCACAGTAAACTCAAACTGCAAAAATATTTTTGTTTTTCCGCCAGATGATTTCACGGCCTCCTGCAACCAGATTTGCATTCTCGTATCTGAAATGTTGTGTTGGGGAGTGATTTTTTTTCCATTCGATTCAACAGCTACTGATTTAATGCTGTAGCCATCGGTAAACTTTGCGTTGGCCCAGCGACCACCTGCTTCAGTAGTAGTAGCGGAACCACGGGAATCCTTTTTGTA
>CAYPBW010000144.1:0-7599 GCA_964409055.1 uncultured Chitinophaga sp.
ATTACTGGGCTCCGGTGGCAGAGAAAATGCACTGGCCTGGAAAATTGCCCAAAGTACCCGCTGTGAAAAACTGTTTATCGCTCCCGGGAACCCCGGCACGGCAAAATATGGAACCAATCTCCCGATTTCCTTACTTGATTTTGATGCCATAAAAAAAGCCTGCATACAAGAAAAGATTGACCTGGTAGTGGTAGGCCCCGAGGAACCACTCGTAAAAGGCATTACCGATTATTTAATAAGTACACCAGCATTAAAAGATCTCGATGTAATCGGACCCGGAAAGAATGGGGCACAACTGGAGGGGAGTAAAGCTTTTGCCAAAGCCTTTATGATGCGCCATAATATTCCTACGGCTGCGTATAAAGAATTCACATTGGATAATTACGAAGAAGGGGTTCAATATTTAAAGCAGCATCCGTTACCGATTGTATTAAAAGCAGACGGACTGGCTGCCGGCAAAGGCGTAGTGATCTGCGAGAATCATTTGGAGGCTATTGCTGAATTTGAATTGATGATCCAGCGGGCAAAGTTCGGTGAAGCGGGCAAGAAAGTAGTGGTAGAACAATTTCTGAAAGGTATCGAAATGTCTGTATTTGTATTGACAGACGGAAAGCATTATATCATATTACCTGAGGCCAAGGATTATAAAAGAGTGGGTGAAGGAGATACCGGGCCCAATACCGGTGGTATGGGAGCTATAAGCCCTGTTCCATTTGCAGATGGCGAATTAATGAAGAAAATTGAAGAAAAGGTTATAAAACCAACCGTTGATGGGTTACGGAAAGAAGGTTTGGAGTATAGGGGCTTCATCTTTTTTGGGTTTATGATCTCAGAAGGTGAACCTTATATGATCGAGTACAACTGCCGCATGGGCGATCCTGAAACCGAAGTGGTGATACCAAGACTGAAAAATGATTTGGTAGAATTACTAAAGGCTGCCGCTAATCAACAATTGGATAAGGTAAATGTAGAAACAGATACCAGAACAGCTGTAACTATTGTTGCGGTAAGCGGAGGCTATCCCGGTGATTATAAGAAAGGCATCGAAATAAAAGGACTCTCAGAGATAAACCCGGAAGACAGTATTTTATTTCATATGGGAACTGCAGACAATGCCGGTAAAATTGTTACCAACGGCGGCCGGGTGCTCTGTATTACTTCATATGGCCGTTCTGTTTTTGATGCAGCAGAAATTTCAAAGGTAGAATTAGGAAAGGTTTCATTTACAGGTATGGAATATCGAAGCGATATTGGTTATGAGTTTGAATAGGGCCTTATGATTCGTAGCCTCATTCCTATAGTTTAAATTACGCATCCCACAATAATTGAGTCTAAATTTGTAAAAAAAATTACAGGTTCATCATGAACTTCTATGAACCATTAACTATGAATATCTTTTATGGAAGTACATTACCATGAATACCTGCAGCTGGATAAGATCCTGAATGCACAATTTCCTGAAAGCGATAAGCAACAATTGCCTGCTCATGATGAAATGCTATTCATCATTATTCATCAGGCGTATGAACTTTGGTTCAAACAATTGCATCATGAAGCCGATTCGGTGGTAGCCATAATGAACAAACCTGCATTGAACGATAACTCACCCGAACTTCAAACTATTGTTCATCGGTTGAATCGCTGTGTTACTATTCTTAGGGTATTAGTTCATCAGATAGATATCATGGAAACAATGACGCCGATGGATTTTCTTGATTTCAGGGATATGCTCCGGCCGGCATCTGGTTTTCAAAGCTGGCAGTTCAAAGAACTGGAAGCTAAACTGGGATTGAAATTTGAACATCGCCATGGCAAAGAATATTATACCTCCCAGTTAAAAACGGAACATGTGGAGGTGATCAAAAAAGCTGAGGGTGCAAAATCACTATTGCAATTATTGAATGGCTGGCTCGAAAGAATGCCTTTCTTAAAGGAAGAAGCTGATGCCGGTTTTTGGACGAATTATAAAAGCATTTATAAAGAAAGCCTGGCAGCTGCAGAAAAAAATAACCTTGCTGCCTTTGAAGAAATATTTGTGAACCCGGTTGGCAATGAAAACCGCACCTTATCACCGGCTGCCTGCAGGGCAGCATTGTTTATTATGCTCTATAGGGGCTACCCGTTGTTACAATTGCCTTTTCAATTATTGAATTGCCTGCTTGAAATAGATGAACAACTCAGTTCATGGCGGTATCGTCACATGAATATGGTGCACCGTATGATCGGCACCCGTATCGGCACAGGCGGCAGTACCGGCAAAGATTACCTGAAGGCTGCAGCAGATAAACATTACATTTTTAAGGAAATTGCACAGTTGAACAGCTTCCTGATTGAACGAAGAAAGCTGCCTGCATTGGATGCAGCTACAGAAAAAAGACTGGGTTTCGTTTCCTGAATAAAGAAAAGGCCGTAATGGCTACGGCCCTTTTTCCCTGTATAGGAGATAATCGCATTAAAAGGTATAACGGATACCTAAACCACCCCAGCTGCCAACAAATCCCCGGTTATCACCAAATTCAAATGAAGGCTGCCAGTCTAAAGACATATTGATCGGGGCGCCACGGAATTTATAATCAAGACCCAGTACGCCATCTACCCCGATAAAACTTCCGTCACCGTTTCGGGTATTATAAAACCCAATATGAGCACCGGGACCAATATACCATCGCAAACCCGGCGCACCGGTAATCGGGCCATGGATCTCGTAAAGGCCGGTTATCCTTACTCCTTGCCGCCAGAAATAGCCAATAAATTCCAGTGCATTATTACCACTTACAAAGTGCTTGAGTGAAATGCCACCGCCATCCCACACTTTTACTCCTAACGCTGTTTGATAACCCGAGCTGCCGGAACTTTTACTCTGAGCATATAAGGATGAAACGATAAGAATGGATACAACAATAAGACACAGTTTTCTCATACCTGTAATTTTTTGTAGAAATAAGGGTTCGCAACGCCACTCTTTCCATTTCTGTGCCAAAAAAGCAACAACTACGAAGATTTCAAATTCAGCTAATGCTTATCCCTGAAAATCAGTATAAAATAAATAGCAACAAAAAGAGCCACTACTCCGGTTATTAAGAATGTATAAGTACTGCCAATCCCTGTCCATATAGCACCGGCAATGATACTGGCAAACAAGGAACAGACACTTTCAGCAGAAGTATAAAAACCAACGGCTGTAGCTGTATTTTGTTCATGTGACAAATTTGTAATCCATGCTTTCACCACTCCTTCGGTAGCGGCTGCATAGATGCCATATATAGCGAACAACAAAAAAATTACAACTACCGAAGGATTAAATGCAAAACCAGTATAGACCAGGGCAAAAAGAATCAGACCGGATGCAATCATTTTCCGAAATCCGGTTCGGTCAGCTATAACACCCATAGGATAAGAACATGCAGCATAAATGAGATTGTAAAATATATAAGCAGTGATGGTGATCGTATCTGCATTAAATGTGGCTCCCATTATAGTTACATTACTGCTGCCGATACTTTCCTTTGTGATGAGTAAAAGAAAAACATCCGAACTGTTGAACAAGGCAAAAAGCAGTAACGCCGGTACAATTCGTTTGAATTCGGGGGAGGCGATTTTCCAGTAGCTGAAATAAGAAAAAAAATTGCCTTTATTCAAGGTAGAAACTGGCTGTCTTTTTTCTTTCAGCAGGAAAATTAATAGCACGGAGATGATGCCGGGAATAAAAGCGATGTAAAATAAAGTGATATAGTCGCCGGGACTGAGGTATAAAAAAAGTAATGCGATAACAGGTCCGATGGCAGCTCCGACAGTGTCCATGCTGCGGTGAAAACCAAATATCCTTGCTTTGGTTTCTTTTGTAGCCTGTTGTGAAAGCAACGCATCTCTTGATGCTGTTCTGATGCCTTTTCCCAACCGGTCAATAGAGCGAACAATAAATATCCAGGCAGGATATACAAAAACGGCCATCAGGGGTTTTGAAACAGCACTGAACAAATACCCCAGCTTGACAAAAGGTAACCGCAAACCTTTTTCATCACTTAGTTTGCCAAAATAGCCTTTACTGATACCAGCTGTGAAATTCACAACACCTTCCAGTATGCCAATCAGTAAAATACTGAACCCAATTTCTTTCAGGTAAACAGGAATGACCGGGTACAACATTTCACTTGCTACATCTGCAAATAAACTCACCAGCGAAAGAATAATGACAGTTCGGTTTATAATTCGCATGTAATGAAGGTAGAAGAAAAACTTATTTGGGAGGTATTGCTGAAATTTTGTTGTTTACGGCAAATAGTGCTGAAATAAAAAATGTAACGTCAAAATAAGAAACTATATTCACATACCACTTTTTTACAGAGGCATGGATATGCAACATCCTTCTTTACATTTCTGTATCATCAGCATCCCTCCCCAAAAATCAACCGGATAAGAATTATACAATTCCAGCTATTAAAGCAAAGGAAAAAAGAATGATAAAAATGGCGACACTATATTGGAGTAGTGATAGGGTAATTTTCTTTAATAATTTATTTCCCAGCCAGGCACCGGCAAAAGCAGCAGCTGTTGCTGCCATCAGCCAGGTATAATTTAGAGATCCTGCTGATTGCTGTATGTTGATGGCATATACACTTAGTCTTGAAACATCTATCATACAGGCAATAGCAATGCCGGTGGCAATGAACTGTTCTTTTGATAGTTTAAGTCTTAATAAGAAAACACTACGAAGGGCACCCTGGTGACCGCTGAGTCCCCCGAAGAATCCGCTGAGTAAGCCACCCAGGGGAAGAAATTTTTTATCAATCGAAAGTCTTTTGAGAGCCGGTACCAGTTCGAAGAATGCAAAAATGATCATCAATATACCGATCACCACTTTCAAAATTGTAATGGAATAAGTGTTACCGGCCAATACATAATTTGTCAAAGGAGCTCCTTTTCCTAACTGGTTCAATAGAAAGGCCCCGGCGAATGCCGCAAGTACAGAAGGTAATCCAAACTTTAGAACTACCGGTAAATTAATATGCTTTTTAAAAAGTAAGAGTTTAAAAATATTGTTCAGAAAATGTACAATAGCTGTCATAGCTATTGCGACTTCAAGTGGAAAGAAAAGACCAAATACAGGCAATAAAAGAGTGCCAAGTCCAAACCCGGAAAACAGGGTTAAGCCGGATGCAAAAAATGCAACAGAGCAAATCAGTAAAAGTTCCATACAGTATCCGGCAAAAATAGGAATAGCTGCAGGAGAATTACAGGTAATTGCAGAAATGTCAAAACCATGAAAAATCTTTATCCCACAAGGGTTTCCGCTTTGTTAATTCAAATTATTTCCTCCACCTTTGCCCCTACAAATCCAAGGAAAAATTAATGGGACTTTTTAACTGGTTTACACAAGAAATAGCCATCGACCTGGGTACTGCCAATACCCTTATAATACATAACGACGAAGTAGTGGTGAACGAACCGAGCATTGTAGCCCTGAACCGCAACAACCCCAAGGAAGTGCTGGCGGTTGGTAAAAAGGCGCTGATGATGCATGAAAAAACCCACGAAAGCATCCGAACGGTCCGTCCGCTGAAAGATGGTGTAATTGCCGACTTCAACGCTGCGGAATTGATGATAAGGGAGTTGATTAAATTGGTGTACCCCAAAAAGCCACTCTTTCCTCCCAGCTGGCGGATGATGATCTGTATTCCTTCTTCTATTACTGAAGTGGAAAAAAGGGCTGTTCGTGACAGTGCGGAACAGGCAGGTGCCAAAGAGGTGTACCTTATCCATGAACCTATGGCTGCTGCATTGGGTATAGGTATCGACGTTGAAGAGCCGGTTGGTAATATGATCATTGATATTGGCGGTGGAACCACTGGTATTACTGTTATTGCCTTAGCCGGTATCGTCTGCGATCAGTCTATCCGGATTGCCGGGGATGAATTTACCGCTGATATCATGGAAGCTCTCCGCCGCTACCACAGTTTACTGATTGGTGAACGTACTGCCGAGCAAATCAAGATACAGGTCGGCGCTGCTATGAAGGAAATTGACAATCCGCCGGATGATTTCCCCGTAAATGGCCGTGACCTGGTAACCGGTATTCCTAAGCAAATCATGGTGAGCTACCAGGAAATAGCAGAAGCATTGGATAAAAGTATTTTCAAAATTGAAGAAGCAATTCTTAAGGCCCTGGAGCAAACACCACCTGAGCTGGCCGCTGATATTTACCGCAGGGGATTGTACATCACCGGAGGTGGTGCTTTATTGCGTGGGCTCGACAAGCGACTCAGCAATAAGATCAAATTGCCTGTACATGTAGCCGATGACCCCCTGAAAAGTGTGGTGAGAGGAACAGGAATTGCCCTGAAAAATTATGACCGGTATCCTTTTGTAATGAGATAATGAAAGGTAAAAGGAGTAAGGAATAAGGTATAAGGCATAAGACATTCGTCTCTTAACCTCAAACCTTAAACCTCAAACCTTAAACCCCTTATGCGTAACGTCCTTCTTTTTATTCGCCGGTACAGAACTTTCTTCGCTTTCCTCATTTTACAGGGGGTGGCGTTATGGTTTTTATTTAGCTATAACCGCTTTCACCGGGCTAAATTCCTGGGAGTGGCCAATGAAGTAACGGGTATCATCAACTCACAGTATAACAAAGTTGAAGACTATTTTACCCTCCGGGAAGAAAACAAAAGGGTTAACCGCCTGAATGATTCGTTGCTGAACCTGTTACCTTCTCACTATGGCCGCAGAGATACTACTGTTTCAGCAGTGCAGGATTC
This sequence comes from uncultured Chitinophaga sp., assembly GCA_964409055.1. Lineage (GTDB taxonomy): Bacteria > Bacteroidota > Bacteroidia > Chitinophagales > Chitinophagaceae > JJ008. Next base: position 6,759 of record CAYPBW010000144.1, read on the forward strand.
TATTCCTTATGACACATTGGGGCATTACCGCCGCTATTTTTCCCGCCCGGCTACGGTTGTTTATAATACGGTCAATTCTCAGAAAAACTATATACAATTGAACAGGGGCGCCAACCAGGGGATAAAGGACAATATGGCTGTGCTGGGTTCCGATGGCAGCGCCGTGGGAGTAGTGGTGAATGTTAGTCCTAACTTCAGCCAGGCCATGAGCCTGCTGCATGTGCAGCATAAAGTAAATGCTTCGCTGAAAAAAAGCGGCAACTTCGGGACCGTGGAATGGGATGGTAAAGATCCCCGCTACCTGACACTAAGAGGTATTCCTCAAAGCGTAGAAGTAAACAAAGGGGATACCGTGCTGACAAGTACTTACTCTTTCAACTTTCCCCCGGGCCATATGGTTGGTTTTATAGATGATGTAATAAAGGATAAGAGCACCAATTTTTATGTGCTTAGAATCAGGACATCTGCTAATTTCTTTAACCTGCAGCAGGTGCATGTTATCGAGAATGTGGAAAGAGATGAGCAGTGGCAACTGATGCAGGACACCAGAAACAAAATTGAACAAGGTAAAAAAGCACCGAAGTGAGTGATCTGCTGAGAAACATATTAAGATTCGCTGTATTCATCCTGGTACAGGTGTATATTCTGAATAAGATGCCGCACCTGCATAGGTTTATTACACCTTATATCTATTTTCTTTTCATTCTTTGGCTGCCATTTACCATTTCCCGCTTTGGGCTGCTGGTCATAGGCTTTGTTACCGGACTGACACTGGATTATTTTACTATGACACCCGGCCTGCATGCAGCAGCCTGCACCCTGATTGCTTATGTAAGACCTT
>CAYPBW010000145.1:0-7525 GCA_964409055.1 uncultured Chitinophaga sp.
TTTGCCGTTCCTTACGCTTTTAAAAATGTTTTACAAAAGCACCAGGTAGAAAGGATTTATGATTTGTTTGGTAAAGACAATCCTTATCTCGATAAAACTGCTGAGCTCACTGCAGAGGAATTAAAAAAGAAAAAAGAAAGCGGTACCAGTTACAATGTAAGACAATCGAAAATTGCTATTGGCAGCGGCCGCATATTCGGCAAAGGCATTTTAAATGCAACACAAACCCGCTACGATTTTGTACCGGAACAACGTACGGATTTTATTTTTTGTACGGTGGGGGAGGGATTTGGTTTTGCAGGAAGCTTTGTCTTGTTGGGTCTGTACCTTATCCTGCTTTTCCGTATCGTTACAATAGCAGAGCGACAGCGTAGTACATTCAGCAGGAGTTATGCGTATGGAGTGGCAGCTGTATTCTTTTTTCATATTGCCATTAATATTGCCATGACCGTAGGCCTGGCGCCGGTTATCGGTATACCGCTTCCATTTGTGAGTTACGGGGGAACATCATTGCTTACTTTCACCATTTTGCTGTTCATTCTCATCCGGCTCGATGCAGACAGGCAAATGGTATTAAGATAACGCCCCCAATAACAAATCCCAAACTACGAAGGCCATATTTGGAATTTGTTATTTGTATTTTTGGGATTTATGAGAGTTATTCCGCTTTCTGAAGGCACATTTACCATCGACAAGACCAAACATTTTATTCCGTTTGATGAAAACGAGCATAACCTGAAGGACAGGCCTTCGGGAAGTTTACTGGTAGAAATTCAGCCATTTGTTGTTATTACATCCAGGGACATCATTTTATTAGATACAGGGCTGGGTTTTGAAAAGAACGGTACCCTGCAGCTTCATCAAAACCTGGTGAATGCCGGGATTAATCCATCAGAAGTTACCAAAGTGTTGATGAGCCACTTGCATAAAGATCATGCTGGTGCTGTTGGAATAGAAAGGGATGGTTTGGGTGCCAGGCTATCCCTGCCCAATGCTAAGTATTATGTGCAACGAACCGAATTGATCTATGCTTTTGAAAAGAAATCCTCATCATTTGTGGTAGAGGAACTGGAATGTCTCAGAAACAATGAAAATGTTATTCTGTTGGATGGTGCCGGTCTTATTGATGAATACATCCGGTATGAAGTTTCCGGTGCCCATTCACCGCATCACCAGGTATTTTGGATAGAAGAAGCCGGTGAGATCATCTTTTTCGGAGGCGATGAAGCACCGCAATTGCAACAAATGAAACACCGCTTTGTGGCCAAATACGATTACGATGGGAAAAAAGCGATGGAATTAAGACAACAATGGTGGGAGCGGGGAGCAAAAGAGAAATGGACCTTCCTTTTTTATCATGATGTTAAACATCCATTGTGGACTTTTCATTAAAAAAGCTGGTTCTTTCAAACCAGCTTCCGATATCTAAAATCATTAATAGTTACAACAGGCAATTGTTCATGCGGAGCATGATAGCTCTTGTTCTTCGGGGCGGCACTCTGTCTCCTCTTCTGTGTTCACGAATGATGTCAACAGCTTTTCTCCGGAACTCATCTTCGTATAAATACACTTTATTAGCCCTTTGTTCATCTAAAATTTGCCTGAACTCTCCGCGGTAGCGCAAACGAAGTTCAACGATCTTTTGCTGCAGCACTAACCTGTCGCCCCTGTTTTGACGATGTGTTTGGGCAAACTCACGGAAGTACCGAACGAAAACGGGAGTAAATCGTTCGGCTTCATTCCTGTTCAGGTTGAGTTTGTTCTGGATATATTCCCTCATCCGCTCCTGTATCTTACCTTCTTGCGGGGTGGGCTCATCATTTTGCGCCATGGCCGCAAAACCAGGGATGAAGAATAATAATAGGATTAACCACTTTTTCATTGTTGCTTAATTTGTCATTAACACTTCTTCAATCGCTTCTGTTTGTTCCTGGAAATCTTTCAGTTCTTCTTCGGAAACACCTTCCAGTAATGCTTTTATCTCTTTTGAGTTTTTATTATCAGTACTTACCTGTGCGGTTTCCTTTCCATCGAGTCCGGCATCAAAAAAATCGATCATATCATCTTTTTGCTGTTCATCCATCTTTTTTATGTCACGGGTAAACTTGGCCAATGCTTTTCCGCCGGGTTCTTTTTCGGTGGTGAAAAGCTGAAGGCCTGCCAATATAATTATTCCGGTAACCACTGCAGCAGCTGCATAGCGGAACCAGGTACGGCTGAACAGTGAAACAACTTTGGCAGACGGTTGCATTTTTTCTTTTTGCCTGGTTGGTGGCAAGCTTTCAAAATATCCCTCGGGTAGACTGTACGGGGTTTCTTTTTTAAGGCTGCTGAGTAAAGGAGAAATAGCAGCTAATTCCTCTTTGGCAGACAGCCCGGACGTATGAATCGATTTTAATATGTTGTCCGGAAGCGTTTCAAAATAATCCTTTGGAAGGCTGTATGGCATTTCCTGGGACAAATTAGCCAGGTACGGCGACAATGCTTTTAACTCATCTGCTCCATTGTTTGCCTCCAGTGCCCTGATCCGGGCCATTACCTGGTTGGCCAGCCCCTCAAAATAACCTGCCGGAACCGTGTAAACATTCAGCACCGTTTCGGCAGCCAACCGGCTGTTGAGTTCTTTCAATTCCTGCAATATGTTGTCTCTCTGTGTCATTTTGCGTTTATAAGATAGTTGTCAATCTCCAAAGTTTAATGATTTAGCATATAATCCTCTATTTTTTTAACAGCATGGTGGTAACTGGCTTTTAAGGCTCCTTCGCTTGTTTCAAGCACACGGCTCATTTCCTCGTAAGGCATTTCGTCATAATATCGTAGACTAAACACTATACGCTGTTTTTCAGGTAGTTGTTGTATGGCTAATTGTAGTTTCCACTCCAGTTTATTGGCGTCAAAATGTCGGTCCGCCTTGATTTTGTTGCTCAGCCCTGTTTCCACATCACTCAGGCTGACAGCCGTTCTTTTTTTCTGCTGCTCAAGGTAGGTGAGGCATTCGTTGGTGGCGATGCGGTAAAGCCAGGTGTATAACTGGCTGTCTTCCCGGAAATTTTCCAGTCCATTCCATACCCGGATCAGCACATTTTGCAGCACATCATTAGCGTCTTCATGTTCAATCACCATACGGCGGATATGCCAATATAATTTTTCCTGGTATTTACGGATGATATGGGTATAGGCTTTCTCTTTCGTAACAGGGTTACGGAATTCTACCAGCAATTCACTATCGCTTGTCGTGGTCAGGGGCATTAGTCAGGGCTTTGGTTCGGTTAGAATATTGGAAGAGCAATTTGTTTAAACAGGTCTACCAGTTATTAAAAATAAAAAAGCAGGCTCGTATTTAAAAGAACCTGCCTGTTTTATAGAAAATTAAATATTACCCGTTATTTTTTCTCGCTATTACTTTCTCTGCTGCAGCCACAATATCAGGTATATCCAGACCATATTTTTTTAGCAATTGCGCAGGAGTTCCGCTCTCACCGAAAGTATCTTTGGTACCCACCATCTCAATCGGTACAGGGAAGTTCCTGGCAGCACATTGTGCAATCACATCACCCATACCTCCAATAATATTATGTTCTTCGGCGGTTACGGCACATTTGGTTTTGCGTAATGAACTAATCACCGCTTCTTCATCCAGTGGTTTGACCGTGTGAATATTGATCACTTCAACGCTGATGCCTTTTTCTTGCAGTATGGCGCCTGCCTGGATAGCATTCCACACTAAATGACCACAGGCAAAAATGGTTACATCTGTTCCCTCTGAAAAAAATTGAGCTTTGCCAATTTCAAAGGGCCTGTCGGCAGTAAAAATGGGCCATGACGGACGGCCAAACCGTAGGTAAACGGGTCCGTCGTAATCTGCTATAGCAATAGTGGCGGCTTTAGTCTGGGCATAATCACAAGGTACAATCACCGTCATGCCCGGCAGCATTTTCATTAAGCCAATATCTTCCAGTATCTGGTGGGTGGCACCATCTTCACCCAAAGTAAGTCCGGCGTGAGATGCACATATTTTGACGTTTTTGCCGCTGTAGGCAATGGATTGACGAATCTGGTCATACACCCTGCCGGTAGAGAAATTGGCAAAGGTCGTAGTATAAGGGATCTTGCCGCCAATAGTCAGCCCGGCTGCAATACCCATCATATTGGCTTCCGCAATACCGCACTGAAAAAAACGGTGGGGAAACTCTTTCATAAACTGGTTCAGTTTTAAAGAGCCGGCAAGATCTGCTGTCAGCGCAACAATGTTTTCATTTTTCCGGGCTGCTTCCACGATGCCATCACCAAAGCCGCTTCTGGTATCCTTATTTCCGGTAGATTGAATGTCTTTTAAAAGCATTACGATAGTTTGAGTGGGGCAAAAGTAATGGTTCGGGATGAATGCTGAATAGTGAATTACAGAAGAAAATAGTTAGTTCAGTTCCCCGGGCTGACTGGTAAAAACAGTTTCATCGGCCTTTAAACGAAGTTCCCATTTCCAGGCAGTATTCATCATATCATCAAGCGTAAAAACAGGGTTCCATCCCAGTACATTTTTTGCCAGTTCATTATTGGCAAATACGGCCACCACATCGCCGGGACGTCTTGGGCCGATTTCATAATTGAGTTTTACGCCGCTTACTTTTTCAAAAGCATGAATGGCTTCCAGTACGCTGATGCCATTACCCGTTCCCAAATTGAATACCTCGCAACTGCTTTTATTTTTTGCTTCCTCAATGTATTTCAAGGCAAGTGTATGAGCATTAGCCAGATCGCAGATATGAATATAGTCCCTGATACAGGAGCCATCCCGGGTAGGATAATCATTACCATGCACATACATTTTGCTAATACGACCAATGGCCGTCTGAGTAATAGCTGGTACCAGGTTCTGGGGTTTGCCCAATGGCATTTCACCTATGGCTGCCGTCGGGTGGGCACCTGCCGGATTGAAATAACGCAACAACACACAACTGCTGGTCCCATTTTTTGCAAAATCCTGAACGATCTGTTCACCCATTTGCTTGGTAGCACCGTACGGGGATTCTGCCGGTTTAATAGGGGTGGCTTCCGTTACAGGCACTTCATCAGGATTGCCATAAACTGTGCAGGAAGAAGAAAACACAAAATGCGGTATCCTGAACTCCTGCACACATTTCAGGAGGTTTACCAGGGAAACAAGATTGTTCTCGTAATATAGTAATGGATTTTCTACCGACTCACCAACGGCCTTGTAAGCAGCAAAATGAATAATGCCGCTGATATCATCATTCTCCTGGAATATCGCAAATGTGTCATCAAAATTGCAAAGGTCAACTTTATAGTTCTTGATTTTTTTACCGGTGATCTGCTCTGCCCCTTTCAGGATAACAGGGTTGGAACGGGAGTTGTTATCAACTGAAATAACTTCATACCCGTTTTGTACCAGGTCAACTATGGTGTGAGAACCAATGTAGCCGCATCCGCCTGTAACAAGAATTTTTGCCATAAAAAAATCCTGACAAAAGTCAGGATTTTTACTGTAAAAAGGTGATCGTATTAAAAGAGACTTACAATACTATAAACTCCTGCTGCTAATAAAGCGCTGATAGGGATGGTTAAAATCCAGGCCCAGATCAGGTTGAACGTAACACCCCAGCGAACGGCTGAAAGCCTTTTGGTAGCACCCACACCCATGATGGCGCCGGTGATAGTATGGGTAGTACTTACAGGAATTTTCAATGCTTCTGTTACAAATAGCGTAACAGCTCCTGCAGTTTCCGCAGCCACACCCTCGAAGGGAGTAACCTTGGTGATCTTGGTACCCATTGTCTTTACGATCTTCCATCCGCCGCTCATTGTACCGAGGCCAATGGCTGCATAACAGGCGATGGGCACCCAATCGGGCATTTGATGAAAATCGGTGATGGTTCCTCCTGCTATCAGTGCAGCGGTGATAATACCCATTACCTTTTGTGCATCATTGCCTCCGTGGCCGATACTGAAAGCTGCAGAAGAAATAAGCTGCAAACGCTTAAACCACTGGTTGGATTTATGGGCATTCAGTGTGCTAAGGTATAAAGCAAAAACGGCCATTACCAGCAAAATGAATGCTAAAAGGATCCATTTAAAATTTTTGGAATAAAAGATTACCTGGGCGATATATGACTCATAATCAGTCTTTTTGGCCAGTACTGTCCTGTCAAATTCCAGGTTGGTGGAAAGAAAAACACCAACGAAAATTATTATGATAATGGAAAATATTTTTGAAGTCCATCCTTTTTTAAATGAGCTAAGAAACCAAAGGGACATGATAAAAGCCATGATCATACCAATAATCGGGGCCAGGAAAATGAAACTGGCTGTTTTGATAATAATAGGAGAGTTGACCGCACCAAATCCTCCTGCGGCGATAGCAGCGCCGGCAAAACCACCAATAAGGGTGTGAGAAGATGATGAAGGAATTCCCAGCCACCAGGTAAGCAGGTTCCAGGAAATAGCGGCAATGAGGCCCGAAAAAATTACTACCATCATATTGCCTTCAATGTGGTCAGGCTTTACTGTTTTGGCTACAGTATCCGCGACGCCATGATCCTTAAAAATGAAAAAAGCCACCGAATTAAATAAGGCAGCCCACAACACGGCCTGAAAAGGGGTAAGCACTTTGGTTGAAACAATGGTAGCAATAGAGTTGGCTGCATCATGAAAACCGTTGATATAATCAAATATCAGGGCCAGGGCTATTATAGTGATGAGAAAAGGTGTCATAAGTTAATTTGATAATGGGTGATTTGAAAATTTGAAAATCACTTTTTGATATAAGTATATTTTCAAATTATAGCATCGTCAAATCTTCAAATTGTTTAAGCGTACTTAATGATGATAGATTCTATCACATTACTGGCATCTTCACATTTGTCAGTTACAATTTCCATTACCTGGTATATCTCTCTTTTCTTGATCACTTCTTTGGCATCATCTTCCGTTGCAAAAAGTTTCTCGATACTGAAATCAAAAATATCATCAGCCTGGTTTTCGATACTGTTGATCTTTACCAGTGCTTCGGTAATGCTGCGCATATTTTTCATGTCCCTCAGTTCAGTAACGGCAATTCTGACTTGTTCTGCACTTTGTTCAATTAGTTCGGCAAATTTCTGCATACCGGTATCGTTGGGGTTTACCCGGTAGAAATTGATCTTTTTACCTGCAGCATAAACATAGTCTGCAATATCATCTAATGCTGTGGCGAGATAATGAATGTCTTCCCTGTCAAAGGGGGTAATAAAATTTCTTCCCAGTTCGGTAAAAAGACTGTGGGTATGCTCATCATTGGCATGCTCCAGGTCCTCCAGTTGGGCGATCAAAGCAGCCCTTTTATCGAAATCTGGCTCTGCCACAAGGTCCCTTAAAATGGAGCCCATTTTGGCCACATTATTAGCTACTTTTTCAAAAAGCTCATAGAAAATTTTGTTCTTCGGCATGAAGATTTTCAGAAATGAGTTAAGTCCTGCCATTGGTTTGGTTTTTTAGTTCCCGCCAACGGCGGGATGGTTTGCGAAAATAC
>CAYPBW010000146.1:0-7523 GCA_964409055.1 uncultured Chitinophaga sp.
TAAATAAAATTGCTTTGAAAAGATCTTTTCTTCTCTATCTTTTTCAGGTGTTACAGAAAAAAAAACACCCCCTGTTTCTTGAATCTTATTTCCAGATAGTTTTTCGATATTAGCTTTTTGATCTGCAGGGAAAATTGTTGGCCCTCCTTCATGTAAATCATAAACACCCTTACCATACTCAATATTGAATGTGTCTTTCCCGGTATTAATTTGAGCTACATAAGTATCAATACCTTTTAATTCTTTAAACTCTGATTTACCCTTAACTGTTACATTAACTCCTCCTATATTATAAATGTTGATTTGCTCCATTTCATTATTTTTGTTCTGGCAGGAGATAAATAAAGCTAGTGACATGAAAGACACAAATAGTTTCCTCATTATATTTTTTATTTTATACCATTATCCTGTAAATATTTCATTAATTCTTTTCGACTGTCTTCTGTTGTGGCAAAGGCCCTTATTGTTCCGCTTGTTTTACCGTTCGTTAACCCGATAATACCTTTCCAGGCTTGTAATTTCTGATAATCTGTAACACTTACAGCTTTCGAATCAGTTGGCGGCAGTTTATCGAATGTTGGGTCCATTAGTCCGCCTTCCCCATGTTCGATACCTAAAATATGCCCCAATTCATGAAGCGCAACTTGACTAAACCCTTTTCCCATCGTTAAACCAGATTCAACAGCCCCAACATCACCGCCAACCCTATCAACCTCTCCAATGGCAGTTCCTGGAATATCATCAACGACTTGTAAAATATAATCTGTACTCTTTGCCTGGGTTGCATCCTTAACTACGCTCAGGTTAATAGAAGTATTGATATTCAAAGCATAATTTTCATCCTTTCCATTTGCACCTACAGCAGTAGTATATAGATTTCCTCCAAAAACATTGCCTCTACCTGTTATCCAAGATTGATCTAAGCCAGTTGTTTTCCCTTTAGGGTCTACTATGGTCAAATTGATTGTAACATTTGCAGTAATTATTACGTTACCGCTTTTGTCTTTATTTCTTTTAAAAGTAATGATTACATCATCGGGGCTCATTCCATCAGGATCAATAAATCGTATCGGATTATCAAACGCATAGTTATAAGGAGAATACCTACGCATTTTATCCGCTAACGGGTCTATTACTTGCCATCTTCCAATCTGATTGTCATACATTCTCGCCCCATAGTCCAGCCATTCCAACCCACTACCATCACTAAACTCCTGCCTCTGTTCCTCCTTCCCATTATACTTAAACTTGTTTTCAACACCGCCGAAGGCAAGTGCTTTAGAACTCATAGCGTTCATGATGAGACCGAACGGATAGTAATGCGTCTCCTCCACCAGCGGCCCCCGGGTATGCGTTACCTGTAAATTGTCAAAGAACACATCGATATTAGGCGTACTGTTGCTTACATAAATATACAAATAACCGCTTTTTTCTACAGGCTTATCTGTTTGTGTGTGGGTATTTAACAGATCGGCTACACCCACTTGTTCAAAGCCACTGCTGCCCGCTACGTAATTGAACCGGTCGTCCAGCAGCAGCCAGTTTAAAAATGCCTTGGGTCGTGTAGTATTATAGTTTGACTGGCTGTTTAGATAATTGCCCACAGAGGCATTTACCTCTGCACTATTGGCCAGTTCTACACTGCTGCCATGATTGCCGTTCTGTGCTGCGATGCTGCCGCTCAGCGCATTCAGCAGGGCATTATAGGGGCTGGTTGGGGTACCCGGCCTGGTAATTGCCTCCCACCAGCTATTAACCGTAACATTAAATTTATCGCCGGCCATCACTTTTAATAAAATGGCCGGGCCGATTTTTACGCCGCCGGCATCGCCTGATTCATTCCCATTAAGCTTTGCTACTTTTTGATTACCATTTATCGGGGGATAATTAGCCGGTACATCGGTTCGGGTTTCGGGCAGATTACTGTAGAATGTTTCTTCCTGGGCGGCCGTGGCTGTTTCCATCGTAGCCGCTATATACATATCGGATTGCTGCTCTTCTGTCAGCACCATCCGTACATTCCCCAAATGATCTTTGATAAAATAGTCATAGACAAACTCATTTCCTTTCGGCCTTATCCTTCCTTCTTCATGCCCGAAAAATTGAAGAGTGTCAATAGCGTTCCAGATATTTCCGGTTGTTCTGAACTGGTAAACAAATCCTGCAAAATAATTTGTAACAGTCTTTTGATTGTTTTCAGTTACAACCTTACTCACTTTATTACCATCAGCGTCATAATAATAAGCTATTGTTCCCTTATCTTTTACCCGTATCAGCACCGGCAGGTTCAGGTGGTTGTACTCAATGGCCTGCAGGTTATCATCTTTGATAGCTTTATTATTATCCCTTATCAGGTTGCCATTATTGTCATAGCTGTAATCTGTACTGCCCTTTGTAAGCGGATCATATTTAAAATCGCCGAGATGGCTGTTAAAATTATTCACCCCGTCAAGCACCTGCTTTAGTTTATTACTGGCCGTCTCATAGCTATAGGTCAGTTGATCAATGAGTACAGAGCCGCCAAGTTTCCAGCCTTTTTGATTCATGGTAACGATATTCCCGTTGGCATCATAACTCATATTGCTGACAGTGAAATCCAACCCGGCACTGGTGTTCCATCCGCTGCCTGAAAGTTGCGTAAAATCACCTGATACAAACCGGTTCAGGTTATCATAGGTAAAACCAAAGGCCCGCTGCTCACCGTCACTTTTTCCCCGCCATTGCAGTCCGCTGATATTACCATTGTACTGTTGCGCAGTAAAGCCATGATCATAACTAAGCACCTGTCCAAACCAGTTGCTGTTGGTACCGCCTGTGGCATATTGCTGGTTGATGCTCTTAAGCCAGCCCCTGATATTATAACTGTATTCCAGGGTTTCTATTCCTGCATTATTATTAAAGGCCGGCGCCAGTTTCTTAGATTTGAGCTGACCCAGTTCATCATAACTGTTTTCTGCAATCAGTTTATCTGCAGGGCCATCATTTATTTTTTTCCAGGTTTTAAGTAAGCGGCCTCCGGCATCGTATAGCATTTTGGTAAGCACAGTCACCGTAAGCGGGCCTCCCTGTACCCGGTCTGGTATATACTGTCGCTGATAAGAGGCAATTATTTTTCCGCTAAAATCATAGCGGTTGGTTATGGTATTTTTTCTTTTTCTTCCATCCAGTACCTGTACCTGGATGATCCGCCCTTTTTCATCATAAAAGCTATGCGAAAGAGTAGCTTGTGAAAACCCCTCTGTGGCTGTGGTTGTCATTACCAGTTTGCCATAAGTAAGTAATGAATTAACCACCGGTTCAGGCCAGGGATTGGATCCTGCATCCAGTTTGGCAATATCCTGAGGATCGAATATATCTTCGCAAAAATCATATACTGAAGTTGTCAATTCACTGAAGCTATAGTTGGCCAGCACAGGGTAAGCAGTGCTATTATAAGCAGCTGCCTGGTGGGTGGCCCTGTCAGCGCTGCTTACCAGCAAACCGGTGCTTACCGGCCTGTTGGCTTCATCATATTTTGTATACATCCACTTTGCAGGACTGGTACTGCGCAGATTAGCATCCTGGGTTAGTACCAGCCTGTCCCTGGCATCATACACCATCCAGACTTCTCCGGCTCCCGGCACATTTTTTATGATCATTCTGTTGCGCTGGTCATATTCATAGCGGAAACACTGTTCATTTAATAATTCAGTGCTTAACGACCATCCCTGTCCTTCACATAACTGCACTCCTTTGGGCTGAATTACACAGCGCAGTAATCCGTAGTCATCATAAATATAATAGGTACATGCCCATCCATTATGGGCAGGACCGGGTGTATTACTTTCCTGAACTTTCTTTAAAATTACCTGCCCCTGCAAATCCTTGTACTCAATAACCTGCTTACCCTGTTCATCAATAACGATGTGCTTATATAACCTGCCTTCCGGGTAAATGCCGGCTGTTACCGGAACACTGCCGGCTGCATCACCCACGGTCCATCTGCGAACGGCATCTGATGCTGTATTTACCTGGTACAGGTAACGTACACCCCTCAAACTACCGGCCCAACTGTTACCGGGTGCCATTACCGTATCGGGCCTCTGTAAGGGTGATGTTTCCAGCGCAGTTCTGCCAAAATATATTTGTTCTCCGGCATACTGGTTATTGTTTACAGCCCCTGTACTATAATAATATTGTTGCGCTGCATAAGGATTGGACTTGAAACTGCCGTCCGTTGTAAAAGAAATATAAGGAAGTGGCTGTACAGTTTCACGGCCGTAGCGATCATATTGTTTATAAGCAACAAGGTCATTGCCACCCGGTGAAGCCTGTTTACTTACGGTTTGCGCTGGCCTGCCCTGTCCATCCACATATACTGTATTTACTTTTACATCAGCAATGCTCTGCGCGGAGACAGTGCCTGCATCTGTAATGGGTTTCCACGGTTCCCATGTCCGCACATAATTGATGCGGCCTCCAAGATTTGCCTGTTCAAGCGGTGGTACATAATTGACAGCAGGCACTCCCTGCCCGTTGGGTATCACCTGCGCTTTGACAGGATGGTAATAAAGAACAGTGAGCAGAACAATCAAAAATATCTTAATGGCTTGCACTTTCATGTCAATTCATTTAATGCTTTATTCGTTGGCTTTACTTATAAATCACAGATTACATCCAGACAATGGAAGGGGCCTGTCTCTGTAAACTCCGGGCCCTTAAAACCATCGGTCCATTCATACCGGAATGTACAGGACCAAACCAGGTTCCCTAAATATTCAGATTTCAGCAACTTTTTGCATCCTGTTTCACAAACACCGTTAACAACCCGTTTACCAGGTCCTGTACAATTACTGACCACCGGGCATTCGGCGGAACTGCCTATACTAACCCATCTTGTCTGGCCATACGTCTCACTGCAATTATTAAGATCCATCTCCTCTTTTTCTTTAATACCCGTATTATTATTGTTGATGATATTATTTTTTGCACAACGGTAATTACCGGTCATCTGCCAGTCAGGAGTTGTATTACTACAACCTGACAGGTCGGTCCCAAACTTGTATTCATACTGCTTCAGGATATTTCTGTCCATATCCCTGATCCGCAATAACCTGTTAAAAACGTCATATTCATATGTTTGATAAATATTGTTTACATCGGCAGCAGATGTAATACCTACTTCGGGGTGGTAAGTAAAGGATTTCATGAAAGCCCCGTCAGGGTATAATCTCAGCTCGTCCATATATCCTGTACCTGACACTGTTATTCCTCCGCTGCCTGAATAAATGATTGACCCCCGGTATAAAGACCAGCCATTCTTAGTTAACTGAAAAATGCCCGCATTGCCATTTACCTGAACACTACCTCCCTTGATCCAATAACTCACCACATATTTCTTTCCGGCGATTAATGTTCCGTTATAGGTAATATTTCCGCTGGCCAGGCTATAAGACTTTTTACCGGCCGGCTCAGTTCCTTCTGTTAGTGTTGTACCACTATAGGTCCATCCACCCTTAGCAGTTGTTTCAAATGAACAGTAGGCAATCCCCTGTCCCCAACTGCCATTGCTTACTTCAGCAATGGGCAGGGTAGCATTGTAATCCCATATATAAGAAAGGCGGATATCATTTTCCTTCGCAACTTCCAAAGGATTGCCTTTTGTATCGTACTGATAATATCTTGCCCTTGTTTCCTGGGCGCCATTCCCTTTACTGATCTTGATGAATTCCGGTGCCAGTATACTGCCGTTATTAAACCAGTCTCTGTATTCTGTATTGGTTTGGGATAACAACTTGGTCCCTTTGTAAGACTTTTCTTCCAATACCGGTTCCACTATATTTTTTGCTACCATCGTACTGCAAACAGGCAGGTAACTGAAATCATTGGGGTACTTAATCTCCTTTCGGAGTTCTGTCCCTTCGCTGTCGTAAATTTTTGTTTGTGTAGGCAATATATTACTCGCACTGCCATAGGTATAGAGTACCTCGGAAGTGATTACTTTATTATTAACCAGGTCATACTCTTCTGTAACCGTTCTGTCTAAATGATCCCATCGGGTAAATATGCTGTAACTCGTAACATCCAGGTGCTGAAAATCGTAATCATCCCAGGGTGGTGTTCCGGCTAACATGGGGCTGAATCGCTTACGTACGATATAATTATTAAACTCTGCATCATTGATACGGGAATCGGTACTGTAATAATTCGTGATTTTTTTTACAAACTCCCTGTTGTGGTTAAAAAACCGGGTCTGGCTCTCTACACCATTCATATAGTTATAAGGATCCACAGGGGGATTGGGTACCGGCTCCCCGATGATCTGGTTGCCAATAAACTGTCCCTGTGTGATAAACGTATGCTCAACCCCACCGTTGGCGAATAGGGAATCATCACTTTCTATTACCCATTTATAAACCACACCCCCTGCTTCATTATCATACAAAGTGGTAGCGCTGTTCGAACTCAGCAGGAATCCATTACATAATATTTCAAGGTTACTCCACCCGCAATACAGCCCGTTGGAATAAGCGGTAACATATTGAGGATAATACAGCTTCTGTGCCGAAGGATTCAACGTATCGGTTAACGAACGGTAATGATAAAATTTTGAATGGGACTTTCTCGAAACATTATCATAGGAAACAATTTTTCTTACTCGTACGCAGCATAACTCTTCATTGATCTGTCCCCATTCTGTCCCGCATAACTTGTCATATACAATATCAGCCCTTGCCTTATTATTAGGTCCATTCCGTCCTTCCAGTTCCAGGCGATAGTTAATTCCCGGGCTTAAGGGAACATGAAAATCCCCCCATACCTCATGATTGGGAAAACCTGAATATCCAAATGCTATTCTCTTTTCTATAGACAATCCTGTATTATCATCATATAAAGTAGCAATGGCTACTTTGGGCGCAGGGTTACCACCGGGCACCGGTAACGGCCCGATCCACTCCGTACTCAAATGAAATTCGCCGGTTTGGGGCTCACATACAGTGAAATAGGTATTGTAAAACTGGGAGGGATAACCCCCTGTTTCTGTCAGCCTTGCACTTATAATTTTTTTCTTTTCTATATTGCCCCACCATGTTTTCATATTGGGTTCATAATAAAATTCATCATAGCCGCCGGTAGGATATATTATACGCCGGAGCATCCCCTTTTGGGCATAAGCACCATTGGGTTCACGGTTCGCAGTACCGTAAGAAGCAAATAAAGGAACGCCATTGTATACATATGTATTTACAACAGGCAGTAATGTTGAATTGCTTGCACCGTTGGCGAAACCAAGGTGATCAATATTATTGGTAATTGCGGCCCCTGCTCCAGCATTTTCTTCATCCACATAATGTAATTCGAAAACCTGCTCCTCACTGCTGCTTGCAGTGGGATCTTTAAGTATTACTTTTTTCAAAAAGAATCCCTCATTAAACGGTGGATTGGGTACATGTCTGTCCAGGTATTGAAACACCGCCATTCGAAGGGCTGTTCCATACCCGTTGGATACCAGAATCTGGCTCACCCGGTTATCACCACCTGCA
>CAYPBW010000147.1:0-7409 GCA_964409055.1 uncultured Chitinophaga sp.
GTCAGGGTCAACCTTTTTCATTTTTTTCTTTATCTCTGTGCTTTTGAGATTGCCCCTCTTTTACTGGTTTACAAGGGCTTGCTATTGTATTTCGGTATAACTACTTAACTTTGCAACCAACTTTAGCCGAACCGAAAATGACTAAAACAGGGGTTAATAAGGCCGATGTGGAGGCCAAAGCGATCAAAAAAATCCTGATTACCCAACCGAGACCCGACAGTGAAAAGTCGCCGTACTTTGAATTGGGCCGGAAGTATAATGTGGATCTGGATTTTTATCCGTTTATTAAACTGGAAGGTATACCTGCCCGTGATTTCCGTAAGCAAAAAATCGAAATACAGAACTACACCGGTATCATTTTCACCAGCCGCAATGCTATTGATCATTTCTTCCGGATGTGCGAAGAAATGAAGGTGAATATATCGCAGGATACCAAGTATTTCTGTATAACCGAAGCAGTGGCCCTTTACCTGCAAAAGTTCATTCTTTATCGCAAAAGAAAAGTGTTTTACGGCGCAGATGGCACCAACAAAAGCATGTTTGATGTCATCAACAAGCACAAGGCCAATGAGAAATTCCTGTATGTATGTTCAGAAAATCAGCAGGATAATGAGATTGTCAACTGGCTAAAAGCGAATAATTGTGAATTTACCCTTGCTTTCATGTACCGCAGTGTCAGCAGCGATGTAAAGGAGATCCTGCAGAAGAATGAATATGATGTTATCTGTTTTTTTACACCTAGTGGTGTGAAAAGCCTGTTTGATAATATTCCTAAATACAAGCAAAACGGTACTGTAATTGGCGCTTTTGGTAATAATACGTCCAAAGCAATTGAGGATGCCGGGCTGAAGCTGGAAATAAAAGCTCCCCAGCCGCAGGCACCGAGTATGGTAGCCGCTTTGGAGCAATTCCTGGCGGCAACTGCCAAAAAGAAATAATTCTACAAAAGAACTGATGCGGAAAAGAGTACTTTGACAGTACTCTTTTTTACTTTTTGCCACTAACTAGTGCGACATTTACTTTCTTTTTCATTATGGCAAAACATACAAATCAACTGATCAACGAGTCTAGCCCATACCTGTTGCAACATGCCCACAACCCGGTGAACTGGTATCCATGGGGAGATGAGGCCTTGCAAAAAGCCAAAGAAGAGAATAAACCGATACTGGTGAGTATTGGCTATGCGGCCTGCCATTGGTGTCATGTGATGGAGAGGGAGAGTTTTGAAGATGAGGCTACCGCTGCCATCATGAACGAACATTTTATCAATATAAAAATTGACAGGGAAGAACGTCCGGACCTGGATCACATTTACATGGATGCCGTACAGGCCATGACGGGCAGCGGAGGTTGGCCTTTGAATGTTTTTTTGACTCCAGATGCCAAGCCCTTTTACGGGGGAACCTATTTCCCTCCTCAAAGGGCTTTTAACCGACCCTCCTGGCAGGAAACTTTGTACGGGGTAATACAGGCATTCCGTGAGAGGAGGCATGAAATAGATGCGCAGGCTGAAAACCTTACCGAACATTTAGTACAATCCAATGCTTTTGGATTAAACAAAGTTGTTGAGGATGAATTGTTCTCCATGGTAAATATTGATACCTCCTTTCAAAACATCATGAAAAGTGCCGACAGGCAATGGGGAGGTTTTGGTAAGGCACCCAAGTTTCCCCAGAGTTTTATTATACAGTTTTTACTTCGCTACCATTATCACACCGGCAATGAAGAGGCCCTGACCCAGGCATTATTAAGTCTGGATAAAATGATGGATGGCGGCATTTATGACCAGTTGGGAGGAGGCTTTGCCCGCTATTCCACCGATACAGAATGGCTGGCCCCGCATTTTGAAAAAATGCTGTATGATAATGCCCTGCTGGTATCGGTATTAAGTGAAGCCCTTCAATTAACGGGTAAGCAGCGTTACAGGGAGGTGATTGATGAGACTATGGAATTTATACAGCGGGAACTGCTTCACCCGGCAGGAGGGTTTTATTCAGCCCTTGATGCAGACAGCGAAGGGGTGGAAGGTAAATTCTACACCTGGTCCAAAGAAGAAGCAGAACAATTATTAGGCATTGATGCAACACTGTTCTGTGAATACTATGATGTGAAAGCAGGAGGCAACTGGGAGCATACCAACATTCTGTGGGTAAGGAAATCACAGGCAAACTTTGCTGCTGAAAAAGGGATTTCTGAAGAGGAGTTGTTCAAGACTTTGCATCGGTGCAAAGAGAAACTGATGCAGGCAAGGAGCAGGCGAATCCGGCCATTATTGGATGACAAGATCATCCTGGGCTGGAATGCTTTAATGAATACTGCCTGCAGCAAAGCCTACGCTGCTACCGGCGCAGAGAACTACAGGCAACTGGCGATTGAAAACATGAACTTTTTGTTTCAGCATTTTGCAGTAAACAGCACCGATGAATTTCACCATACCTGGAAAAATAACCAGGCGAGGTACCCGGCATTCCTGGATGATTATGCGTTTTTGATCGAGGCTTTAGTGCATTTGCAGGAGGTGACAGGAAATACTGAATGGATAAATAAAGCTAAATCAATAACAGAGCATGTAATCGGTCATTTCAGTGAAGCCGAAACAGGGTTTTTCTATTATACAAAGGCGGGACAAAAGGATGTGATCATTCGAAAAAAGGAAGTATACGATGGAGCTGTTCCTTCAGGCAATTCGGTAATGGCTAAGAATCTTTGGCAGCTTTCCATTCTTTTTGATAAGCCGGAATGGCGGCAAAGAAGCTCAAATATGATTGCTTCTTTGGGAAATGCGATCGTTCGTCATCCTGCTTCTTTTGGTAACTGGGCCGGGCTTTTAATAGAACTTGTAACCGGAACGAATGAAATAGCCATTATTGGAGATGAGGCCGGGCAATTGTGCAGCCAGGTATTGCAAGCTTATATTCCTCAGCGGGTTATCATGTCATCTACTTCACCTGTCAATAACTATCCATTGTTAGCGGGAAAACCTGCCGGTGATAAAACTTCTATTTATCTCTGTCGTAGTTACACCTGCCAGCGCCCCGTATTTTCCGTAAATGAGCTTATGTTGCTGATAGACAAGAACAAAAACCGGCAATAATTTTTTTGTTAATACAATAAATCAAGGTCGGATACCGTTAGAAAATTTACCCCGTAAAAGACGCTTTGTATTGAAAAAAATAAATTTTAACGTTGTGTCAGAAAACAGGTCAAAACATTATATTTGCCCAATACCCCTTAAGTGTATGAAAATGAAAAACCTTTACTACGCCCTGTACGCAGCCGCATGCATGACTATGCTGGCCAGTTGCGGTATCCTGGGAAAGAAGAATGGAAAAGGAAAAGGCGGAAGCCTGCCTAATGATGGCCAGGTGCATGGTGTTGCCCCGGGTAACAAATACAGTCTTCCCAAACCTCCGGGAATGGTGTATGTGCCCCAGGGTACTTTCCATATGGGTCCCAGTGATGAGGATCCTGCATATGCCTTTAGTGCCCGTAACCGTTCTGTATCTATCAGCGGCTTCTGGATGGATGCAACTGAAATTACCAACAATGAATATCGCCAGTTTGTCCAGTGGGTTCGTGACTCAGTGGTAGCCCGTAAAATGGGTTATGTAAAAGCCGGCGCCGATGGTAATGAGTATGTAGACTGGAAGAAAATGCAAACCATGAAGTGGAGTGATCCGAAGGTGATGGAGCAGCTCAGCAGTACTGATATTATCCTTCCCCCGGATGACAGGATTTTTGGTAAAAAAGAAATTGACCCTTCTAAAATTATTTATCACTCTGAAGTATTTGATCTGAAGGAGGCTGCCAAAAGGGAAAATGCCGGCAAGCCCCGTTCAAAGTTCATTGTAAAGAAAGACACGCCTATCTATCCTGACACCCTGTGCTGGATCCGTGATTTCTCTTATTCGTACAACGAGCCGATGACGAAGCGCTATTTTTCACATCCGGCTTTTGGTAATTACCCTGTTGTGGGAGTAAGCTGGAAGCAGGCTACTGCCTTCTGCGAGTGGAGAACACATTTACTTAATTCATACCTTGACTCCAAGAAAAGAACCCAGGAATCAGATTTTCGCCTGCCTACAGAAGCACAATGGGAATATGCAGCCCGTGGCGGACGTTCACAGTCAATGTTCCCCTGGGGTAACTATTACCTGCGTAATAAGAAGGGATGTTTGATGGCCAACTTTAAGCCCGGCCGTGGTAACTATCCCGAAGATGGCGGATTCTACACTGTTCGTGCCGATGCATACTGGCCCAACGATTTTGGCCTCTATTGTATGTCAGGTAACGTAGCTGAGTGGACTTCTTCTATTTATTATGAAGGCCGTAATAACTTCCAGCATGATATGAACCCTGATGTTCGCTGGAATGCCAGGGATGATGATCCTCCCCTGATGAAGCGTAAGATCATCCGCGGTGGCAGCTGGAAGGATGTGGGCTATTACCTGCAGACAGGTACCAGCACATACGAGTACCAGGATACAACCAAATCTTATATTGGCTTCCGTTGTGTAATTGACTTACCGGCAGCTCCTGCAAAAGGCCGCAAAAAATAATTTGATCAGCAATTAACAATAAAATTCTTGAGAGGACAGTTTACATATCTGTCCTCTCTTCTTTGTCACTTCAAACTTTCAACTTAAAACCACTTTAAAAAATCCAATTTATGGCAGCAGCAATTCCATCTAAGGTTAGCAAATGGGTAGACGTAGGCGTATCATTCGGTGCCTCCATCGTAATTCTCGGCGCCCTGTTTAAAATTGTACACCACCCGTTGGCTGATACGTTTCTGTGGTTCGGTCTGGTAACCGAAGCCGTCATCTTTGCTATTTACGGTATTTTATACGCAATATATCCTCCTATCAAGGATGCTACACATGATGAGGAGCAATTTTCTGTTGCCGGTGCCAAATCCAGGGCTGCTTTCGGCGCTATGGATAAAATGCTGGCTGAAGCAGACATTACTCCGGACACCATGAGGCGCCTGGGTGATGGTTTCAAGCAATTGAACACCACTGTTTCAGGTATGAATAATATTGGTGATACTATTGCTGCTACTACTGAATTTACTGCCAAGACCAAAGAGGTAACTGGTCAACTGGATAAAGTAAAAGATGCCTACACTACAGCTGCGTCTTCCGTGGGTGCCTTTAATACCGCTACTGAAGGCGCCAAGGTGTTTCATGAGCAGATACAGGTGCTTACTAAGAACCTTTCTTCTTTGAATACTATTTATGAACTGGAGTTGCAGGAAAGTAACAACCACCTGAAAGCCCTGAATGCATTCTATGGTAAACTTTCTGAAACATCTTCTGCCATGCTTAACAGCGCTGAGGATGCCAAGAGAGTGCAGGAGCAGATCGGTAACCTGGCCACTAACCTGGGCCGGCTGAACAATATCTATGGTAACATGCTTACTGCTATGCAGGGTCGCAACTAAGGAACTGTAACTAAAGAAGATTTAAAAGAGTCATCATTCATAATCCAATTTAAACCTAAATAGTCATGGCTTTACCTAAAGAGCCCCGGCAGAAGATGATCAATATTATGTACCTGGTGCTGACAGCCCTGTTGGCACTCAACGTATCATCTGAGATCCTCAATGCCTTTAAAACTGTTAACCGCAGTTTGGAAAGTACCAATACAACTGTAAATAAATCAACGGAGACAATCATTAACTCTTTGAAAGAAAAAGCAACAAAGGCTGAAACAGCAGAACGGGCAAATTATTGGTTACCCAAGGCTGAAAAAGTAGTTGAGTTTTCTAAAAAGGTATATGATTTTATAGCTACGTTAAAAGGAAAAATCCTGACCGAAGCAGGAGGCAGTACTACAGATCCTAACAAATCATTCAAAGAAGATAACCTGGATGTAGTAACCAGAATAATGATTAAAGAAGGCAAGGGAAATGAGCTGAAAAAGTTGTTGGAAGATTATACAAAGAATATTAAAGGCATTGATCCCAAAATTGACAGTGCTTTCAAAACTGCTTTCGTTGATTTATCCAATCCTCCGGGCCGGGATGGCAAAACAAAAGCATGGGACATTGCTTATTTCAATATGGTACCTACTGTAGCTGGTTTGACCATTCTCAGTAAGTTCCAGAATGATATTAAAACTGCTGAGAATAAAGTAGTTGCCTTCTGTCATAACGAAGTAGGAAGTGTAGAAGTAATTTTCGACTCCTATGCTGCCATTGTTGGACAGAACTCTAATTACCTCATGCCCGGCCAGGAGCTTGAAATAAAAGCCGGTGTCGGAGCGTTTAGTAAGGCAGCGAAGCCTACAATCAGCATTGGTGGTACTGTGGTACCCATTGGCGAAGAAGGATTTGCCTTGTACAAAACACAGGCAGGTGGTGTAGGCAGCCGGAGCGTACCGGTTAAGATTACTTATTTTAACCAGACTACCGGTAAAGAGGAAGTAAAAGAAGTAAATGTTGAGTATACGGTAGGTTCAGCTAATGCGTCTATCGCTCTTGACAAAATGAATGTTCTTTATATAGGCGTTGATAACCCGGTGAGCATTTCTGCCAGTGGTGGTGGTGATGATAAGGTTCAGGCAACCATATCTGGTGGAGGTGGTTCATTAACAAGGGTAGGAAACGGAAAGTACACAGCAAGAGTAACCCAGCAAAGCGATGATTGCAAAATCACAGTAACGGTTGATGGTAAGGTGATGGGTGTAGCTCAGTTCCGTGTTCGTCAAATACCTGATGCGGTTGCTACAATTGGCGGTTTTGCCAGCGGTGAAAATGTAACGGCAGCAACATTAAGAGCTCAAGGTGGTGTGGCCGCCTGGATTAAAGACTTTCCCTTTGACCTGAAATACACGGTGACCCAGTTTACGATTAGTACGGATACTGACGATGGAGACATTGTAGATGCAGTATGTACTGGTAATGCCTTCAGCCCTAAGGCGCAGCAGATTCTCAGGGATCATGTTAAGGCGGGTAAAACAGTATATGTTGACAATATAAGAGTACAAGGTGAGGATGGTCGAAACAGGAAAGTGCCGTCATTGGTTTATTATATCAAGTAAATGTGATAATTCATGAAAAACAATCTTATTAAAGCAACTGTGTGCCTGGTTCTGGTAGCAGGATTGTATGCAGATGCTGATGCACAGCGTCAGCCGAGAAGGAGAACGAATAATCCTGCCAATAACCCGGGGAATAACCCACAGGGTAATGAGCAGCAGAATAATAACAATACTGCTCCTCCAACGTACAATCCTGCAGTGAGTGTTCCTATCACCTATGATACAGCCGGTGGAGGAGCTGGTGTTCCCAAGCCTTCCTTACGGAATGACAATGCATTCGATAAAGGAAGTTTGACAGCCCGTACACCCCTGCCGTATGAGCATCTCCGCTGGGATGATGCCCTTTTTGCAGAAAAAGTTTGGCG
>CAYPBW010000148.1:0-7337 GCA_964409055.1 uncultured Chitinophaga sp.
ATACTCCAGGCAATGGAAATACCGTCATAGGTAGAAGTGCCCCTTCCGATCTCGTCGAGCAGCACCAGGCTACGAGCAGTGATATTATTGATGATAGAAGCAGTCTCGTTCATTTCCACCATGAAGGTTGATTCACCGCCTGATAAATTATCGGAGGCACCGACCCTGGTGAAGATTTTATCCGTTAAGGAAATTTTGGCCTCAGCGGCCGGTACAAAACTACCCATATGTGCCATCAGGGTGATGAGGGCAGTTTGACGAAGCAAGGCAGATTTACCACTCATATTCGGACCGGTAAGGATGATGATCTGTTGATCGGTCTTATTCAGCTCAAGATCATTGCTGATATAACTTTCACCCACCGGCAGGTTTCTTTCAATAACCGGGTGGCGGCCTTCCTTTACTGTCCAGTCATCACCGGTATGCAATTGTGGTTTTTTATACTGGTAATGGATAGCATTTTGCGCAAAGCAACAAAGGCAGTCCATAATGGCCAGCAGGTTGCCATTGGTTTGCACAGGCGCCAGGTAGTCATACAGTTCATTCAGTAATGCTTCGTACAGCTCTCCTTCAATGCGCAAGATTTTTTCTTCGGCGCCGGTTATTTTCTCTTCGTATTCTTTTAACTCAGGAGTAATGTAACGTTCAGCATTGGCCAGTGTTTGTTTGCGCATCCATTCAGCCGGCACCTTATTCTTTTGTGAATTGGTCACTTCGAGATAATAACCAAATACGTTATTGAAACCAATCTTGAGGGAGGCGATGCCCGTTCTTTCCGCTTCTTTTAGCTGCAGCTGTGCCAGGTATTCTTTCCCGCTAAAAGCAATTTTTCGCAATTCATCCAGTTCTGCATTTACGCCGCTGTTCATCATGCCGCCTTTGGCAGCAAGGGCAGGGGGATTTTCAACGATCTCTTTAAATATCTTATCAGCTATATAGGGACAGGGGTTCAGTGCATCACCCAGTCTTTTTAAATATTCATTGGCGGAACCAAGGCAGGTTTGTTTTATTATTTCCACCTGTTTCAATCCTTTGGCCAGTTGCAGCACTTCTCTCGGGTTGATCTTTTTCATGGGTATCTTGGATACCAGCCTTTCTATATCGCCGCACTGTTTGATGTGCTGGGTTATTTTATTGCGCAGTTCTGTTTCCCTGATCAGGTATTCAACGGTGTCCAATCTTTCATTGATTTTCTGAATATCCTTTAAAGGGAAAACGATCCAGCGCTTCAATAGCCTTGCCCCCATGGGCGACACGGTATTGTCCAGCACATTCAATAATGTATGATTGCCTTCTGAGTTACCGTAGACCAGTTCCAGGTTTCGGATGGTAAAACGGTCCATCCACAAAAAATCATCCCTGTCTATCCGTTGCAGCGAAACAATATGCTGCAGGTTGGGATGTTCGGTATCTCTCAAATAATGTATGATGGCACCGGCAGCCGTCAGGCCATTTTTTAGTTCTTCAACGCCAAACCCCTTTAGTGAATGGGTTTGAAAATGTTTCAGTAAGGTTTCTTCTGCATAGGCAGCATCGAAGATCCATTCGTCCAGTGTGTAGGTGTATACTTTACTGCTGAAGTATTCTTTGAATTTCTTTTGCTGGTGACGCTGAAATACCACTTCTGCCGGTTTGAAACTTTGTAAAAGTTTATCAGCATATTCCCTGTCGCCTTCCGCAATCAAAAATTCACCGGTGGAAATATCGAGAAAGGCCAGTCCGTATTGATCATTATCGGCAAAATGAAGGGCTGCTAAAAAATTATTACTGTGATGTTCGAGCAGTTTATCATTTATGGTAGTGCCCGGGGTTACCATATCCGTCACTCCCCGTTTTACAATTCCTTTAGCCAGCTTTGGATCTTCCAGTTGGTCGCAAATAGCTACCCGGTGACCTGCCTTTACCAGTTTGTGCAAATAAGTATCCAATGCATGATGCGGAAACCCGGCCAGTTCAGAAGAGGCAGCTGCCCCGTTATTTCTTTTCGTAAGTGTGATGCCCAGGATTTGTGAAGCCAGTACCGCATCCTGCCCGAAAGTTTCATAAAAATCTCCCACCCGAAACAACAGGATGGCATCGGGGTATTTCTGCTTAATGGCCCGGTGCTGCTGCATCATGGGTGTATCGGAACTTGCTGTTTTCGCCATGGGCGACAAAAATAAGGAAGTGTTTATGTAACACTCTTTCTTTTTGCATCAGGTAGGAAAACATATTCGCCATGAAGAAATTATTCCTGCTGACCGGGATAGTATTATCCTGTGCCCCATCTTTTGCCCAAAATATTTCTGGAGAAAAACCCGATACCGTAAGAGCCGATGCTACCATCAGCAATGCGACCGTTTATTTTGGTTACGGTGCTGAAATGACCCATGCTTCAAAGGTCACTGTGGGAACAAATACCCGGATCATTGTGATCAGCCAGCTTAGTACCAGTATTGATGCCAACAGCCTGCAGATAAGTGTACCCGAAGATGTGGCACTCATGTCGCAGCGTTATGCGGTATTTTATCCCACGCCGCCACCTGTGGTTAAATTAAAGGAAGTGGAAAGACTGGAAGACAGTATCAGCCTTTTACAAAAAGACATTAGCCGGCTGGATAACCTGATCGTCATCGACCAGGAAATTCTGACAAAGACCGGTTTGCTGATTGAGAGTACAGTCAATAACAGCGGTAATAAAACCATCTCCAGTGATGAATTGCTGAAGCTGCTGGAGTATTACAATGGAAAAATTGAAAAATCGAAGACGAATATTTACAACAACAAGCAGGCGATCGCCCAGCTGAATATGAAAATCGCTGATATCCGGAAAAGGATCAACCTTATCAATTCCGTTACGCCGGTTAAACAAAAGCCATACGGTCAGGTGTTCCTGCAGGTGATGTGCAAAAGGGCGGGAGAGATACCGGTAGAGCTTTCCTATTATACCAATAATGCTGGCTGGACAGCTATGTATGATGTAAGAGTGAATTCAAAGACCAATAAAGTGAAGCTGGTGTACAAAGCATCACTGACTCAAACTACCGGCATTGACTGGAAGAAAACAAAGCTTACACTCAGTACCGGCACTCCTAATTTCGGTGTCACGGCACCGGTATTGACTCCCTGGTATCTTCAGCTTTATGTACCGGGTCTGTATTCCGACCTGCAAAGAAGGGCCATGCAGGGCAATGCGGCGAGGAATATCATCCAATCTTATGGCGATGATGAAAAACTGGCTGAAGTAGTGGTGACAGATGCAGCAGGGCAGTATAAAGTAAAAACACAAAAAGACCAGACCATCGATCCCAGTACACTGGATCAATACACTACGCTGAATTCAGGTCAGCTTAATATCAATTATGAAATTGACCTGCCTTACGATATTGCCAGCGATGGTCAGCTCAACAGTATTAATATAAAAGAGCAGCAAATTGATTGTGTGCTGAAGAACTATGCAGTGCCGAGGGTAGATAAAGAAGCCTACCTGCTGGCAGAAGTAGCCGACTGGCAAAATCTTGACCTGCTGCCCGGTGATGCCAATATTATTATGGATGACACTTATCTTGGCAAATCATCTATCGATCCTAATACAACGGCCGATACATTGAACCTTTCTTTGGGAAGGGATAAAAGAGTGGCTGTTAAGCGTTCACTGGTGAAAGAGCAAAGCAGCCTGAAAACTTCCGGTAAGGATGCGAAGCAGGTGTTTACCTATGAGATACTGGTAAAGAATAATAAAGTATCTGATGTAAACCTGTTACTGAAAGACCAGTTCCCGCTGAGTACAATCAAAGAAGTGGAAGTAAAACTGGAAGATGAAGGCGCCGCTATGATCAACACAGAAACAGGTGTGCTGACCTGGAAGATTGACCTGAAGCCGGGTGAAAGTAAAAAGGTACGATTCAGTTATAGTGTGAAGTATCCGAAGGATAAGAAGATTGTGAATCTTAAGTAGGGATAGGAGATTAAAAGAGTAAAGGAGGTGAAAGAGTAGTCAAAACATGGGCTAGGAGTATAAAGACTAAAGGAGTTCATAGAATAATTGAACTCCTTTACTCTTTTTTCTCATTCAGCCTCTTAGCCTACTTTTGTACGATGCGAAAACTGAGCATGCAGGAACTGGGGCGGAAATCAGTAGAAGAGTTTAAGGCCTCTGATAAAATCCCGATCATCATTGTGCTGGAGAATATCCGCAGTGCCTATAACGTAGGCAGTGTGTTCCGCACTTCTGATGCTTTCCTGATTGAAGCTATTTATATTATCGGCTATTCAGCCAAACCACCCCATAAGGAAATTAAGAAGACAGCTTTGGGGGCTGAGGAAACAGTGAACTGGAAATATTTTAAAACGACTGCCGAAGCCATCGAAGATTTAAGAAGCCTGGGATACAACGTTTATGCTGCAGAGCAGGCCGAGGGGAGTTATAAACTAAATGCCATTGGATTTGAACCGGAGGAAAAAATAGCTGTTGTATTCGGCAACGAAGTAACGGGAGTTGAGCAGTCAACCATTGTATTGTGTGATGGTTGTTTAGAGATTCCGCAACTGGGGATGAAGCATTCGCTGAATATTGCCACGGCGGCGGGGGTTGTTTTGTGGGAACTGGTACGAAACAGAATTATGTTGAATGAAAAATTTTGAATATTGAATGGGTACGGTAAAAAGTTATTTAAGCCTTATAAAATTCTCCCACACCATTTTTGCAATGCCGTTTGCATTGATTGGATTTTTTCTTGGCATACTTAAATATAAAGGGGCGATAAAAGGATTTGCCTTAACTAATGAGGGCTGTATTCCATGGTATGACTATCGAATTTCAAGTGATTCAATGATTACCAGATTGAAGACTAGTGATAGCCCTTATCTTACTTCAGGATTCTATTTATTATTGGTTATCCTCTGCATGGTCTTTGCCCGCAGCGCTGCGATGGCTTTCAACCGTTATCTCGACAGGCAGTACGATGCCAGGAACCCGAGAACAGCTATCAGGGAAATACCTTCAGGGATCATTACTCCCCAAAATGCGTTGTTGTTCATTATCGTTAATTGCCTGTTGTTTATCACTTGTACATTCTTCATTAATAAACTTTGTTTTTACCTGTCACCGGTAGCATTGGCCGTGGTGCTGGGATATAGTTATACCAAACGCTTTACCCCGTTATGTCATTTAATCCTCGGCCTTGGTTTATCATTGGCACCAATTGGTGCTTACCTGGCTGTTACCGGGCAGTTTGCTTTTTTGCCCATTCTTTTTTCATTAGCTGTTATTTGCTGGGTCAGTGGTTTTGATATTATTTATGCTTTGCAGGATGAAGAGTTTGATAAATCACAGCAGTTGTATTCCATTCCTGCCTGGCTGGGTAAGGCAAAGGCCCTTCGTGTTTCTGAAATACTGCACCTTTTAAGTGCGGCTGCAATTATTTATGCCGGTGTCTATGGTCATTTCGGTTGGTTGTACTGGATCGGCACAGCCGTCTTTGCAGGAATGCTTGTGTATCAGCATTCCATTGTAAAACCTCATGACCTGAAGAGAGTGAACCTGGCGTTTATGACTGCCAACGGGATTGCTTCCGTTGTTTTCGCCATCTTTGTGATCGCTGATCTTTTTATCAGTTTATAGTTACTAGTTCATGGTTCATAGAAAGAAGTACCATGAACCATGAACATTTTCAACTGTGAATTATGCCCCGAATTATATGTATTGACTACGGCCTCAAAAGAACCGGCATTGCTGTTACTGATCCTTTGCAGATCATTGCAACCGGTCTTACTACGATACACCCGAAAGAGCTCATCACATTTCTGAAAGACTATTTTGCCAAAGAACAGGTTGAGCTCATTTTGATTGGCTGGCCTACCAATTGGGACGACTCCGCCACCCATGCCACTGCACATGTGGAGAAATGTATCAAAGAACTGCAGAAACATTTCCCCCAGCTGCCTGTTAAAAAAGTGGACGAACGCTATACTTCCAAAATGGCCAAAGATGCGATGCTCGAAATGGGCCTGAAAAAAATGCAGCGTCGCAATAAGGCGCTGGTGGATGAAATAGCCGCTACGATAATGTTGCAGGAGTATCTTAGGGTAAATGGTTGATTAGTTAATTGGTTTATTAGGGCCCCCGGGGTAAATTTGCACAATGATTTTACCAATAGTGGCATACGGACACCCGGTTTTACGAAAAGTGGCAGAAGATATTACGCCTGAATATCCCCAGTTGGATAAATTCATTGAGGATATGTGGGAGACCATGTATGCCAGTAACGGAGTGGGGCTGGCAGCCCCCCAGGTGAACCGTTCTATCAGGGTATTTACCGTGGATACCATACA
Source organism: uncultured Chitinophaga sp. (assembly GCA_964409055.1). Lineage (GTDB taxonomy): Bacteria > Bacteroidota > Bacteroidia > Chitinophagales > Chitinophagaceae > JJ008. The sequence goes on from CAYPBW010000148.1 coordinate 6,313, forward strand.
GATGTTTAATAATATGGATGAGGATGAAAAAGCTGAATACCCCGATACACCGGGGTTAAAGGCAGTTTTTATTAATGCTCACATTGTTGAACTGAATGGTGAAGACTGGGCTTACAATGAAGGTTGTCTGAGTATTCCAAAAATCCGGGAAGATATTTACCGGCAGGAGTCGGTTACACTTAGCTATTATGATGAGCAATTTCAGAAACATATCACTACTTTCTCCGGCCTGACGGCAAGGGTAATTCTGCATGAATATGATCACATCGAAGGCAAATTATTTATTGATCATGTTTCCCCGCTGAAAAGAAAACTGATGAAGGGCCGCCTGAATGATATTTCGAAAGGTAAAGTATCGGTAGACTATAAAATGATGTTCCCGGGCTAAAAAGACATTAAGCTCTTATTTTCAGTTAATTAAACAACTATTTTTTAAAATAAATTTCTCTCATTCATTCTACTTATCTACTTTCGTTATTGTATTCCCAAAAGGAATTTCATTTCTGGTTAATCTCTCTCTTTAGTGGCATGGTCCAATTGCGGACTTCCAACCCCCTCTGAAATATTTTATAACCATTAAACTCAACGCTTATGAGAAGAAGAGTTACTCTTTCTCTGTTAGCCATATTCATGGCTATCGGCTTCTGTAAGGCACAGGTTCCTTCTGTAGTTCCATGGAATGGGGTGGTACCGGCGATTATGAATACGGCCGGGGGCACTTATGACAATGCGTTGTCGTATTACCGTTATGAATGGAGCTTTGGAGAGCTGGTGCTGATACAGGCTTTCGCCCCCCCGGACAGTTCTATTTTAGTGACTCAGGGTGTATTGCAGCCCTGTACCGACAAGATCGGTGTATCACCGTACACGGTGCTGTTCGAAGAAGGCGATTACAAACTGTTCCCTAATCCTACATCCGGCAAATTCGAGGTGGATTTTTTTGTAAAGACACCCGGGTTCATGAGCCTTCAGCTGATCAATTCCATCGGTCAGATACTGGAGACCAGGAGCTATCACTATGATGG
>CAYPBW010000149.1:0-7252 GCA_964409055.1 uncultured Chitinophaga sp.
TCTTCTGCCAGCGGGTCTTCCAGGTATTTCTGGATGGCCCTGTGCAGCGGCCGGGCGCCAAACTGTGAATCATATCCTTTATCGGAAAGAAATGTTTTGGCAGCCTCAGTCAGTTCCAGGCTAAATCCAAGATTGGCAAGGCGTTTCAACACTCCTTTCATCAGGATATCAATGATGCTGAAGATATTCTCTTTGGTCAGGCTGTTGAAAATGATCACATCATCTATCCTGTTCAGGAATTCGGGTGAAAATGTTTTCTTCAGTGCTTTTTCAATAACAGCTTTGTTGGCCTCATCTTCATTTTCAATCCGTGAAGCAGTGGCAAAGCCTACACCTGCGCCGAAATCTTTCAACTGCCGCACACCGATATTCGATGTCATAATGATCAGTGTATTCTTGAAATCAACTTTTCTTCCCAAACCATCGGTCAGCTGACCATCATCCAGTACCTGCAATAAGATATTATAAATATCCGGGTGTGCTTTTTCAATTTCATCCAGCAGAATAACGCTGTAAGGTTTACGGCGAACCCTTTCGGTTAATTGTCCGCCTTCTTCATAACCTACATAGCCGGGAGGTGCTCCGATCAAACGGCTTACCGTGAATTTTTCCATGTACTCACTCATATCAATGCGGATGAGTGCATCTTCCGAATCGAACATATGACGGGCCAATGCCCTGGCTAATTCCGTTTTACCAACCCCCGTTGGCCCCAGGAAAATAAATGTACCGATTGGCTTCCTGGGATCTTTCAGGCCCACCCGGTTGCGCTGAATGGCTTTCACTACTTTCAGGATTGCTTCGTCCTGGCCGATCACCATTCCCCTCATGTCATCCGACATTTTGCGGAGTTTCTCCGTTTCTGCCTGCACCATTCTCTTGACCGGGATACCCGTCATCATGCTCACTACTTCTGCAATATCTTCTTCCCCGATCGGAAAGCGTTTATGCTTACTTTCCTCTTCCCAGTCAGCCTTTGCTTTTTCCAGTTCTTCCTGTAAACGTTTTTCGGTATCACGCAAAGAAGCAGCTTCTTCAAACTTCTGGCTTTTCACCACTTTGTTCTTTTCGTTCTTTACATCTTCAATTTTCGCTTCCAAATCAACGATGTTTTGCGGTACATTGATATTTTTCAGATGCACCCTTGCTCCTACTTCATCCATTACATCAATAGCCTTATCCGGAAGCAGCCTGTCGGTTACATAGCGGTCACTCAGCTTCACACAGGCATCAATCGCTTCCTGGTCGTAATTCACATTATGATACTCTTCATATTTTGATTTGATGTTGTTCAGAATCTGAATGGTATCATCCACACTTGGCGGATCCACCATTACTTTTTGGAAACGGCGATCTAATGCCCCATCTTTTTCAATATACATCCTGTATTCATCCAGTGTAGAAGCACCAATGCACTGCAATTCACCTCTTGCCAATGCCGGTTTGAAGATATTGCTGGCATCCAGCGAACCACTGGCGCCGCCTGCACCCACAATGGTATGCAACTCATCAATGAAAAGAATCACATCCCTGTTCTTCTCCAGCTCATTCATGATAGCTTTCATCCTTTCTTCAAACTGGCCGCGGTACTTGGTACCTGCCACCAGTGCAGCAAGGTCCAAAGAGATCACTCTTTTATCAAACAGCACCCTTGATACTTTGCGCTGCACAATGCGAAGGGCCAACCCTTCTACGATGGCTGTTTTACCCACACCGGGTTCACCAATCAGTATCGGGTTGTTTTTTTTACGACGGGAAAGAATTTGCGATACCCTTTCAATTTCTGACTCACGGCCAACGATGGGGTCCAATGCGCCTAACTCTGCCATCTTGGTAATGTCACGGCCAAAATTGTCCAGCACCGGTGTCTTGCTCTTGGCACCACCGGCCTGCTTGCTGCCACCCTTGGGCTGAGAGTATTTCTTTTCTTCATCAAAATCATCTTCATTTTCGTCCTGGAATTCGGCACGGGGATCGTTTGACTTAACGATGCCCAGCTCTTGCCTGAAAAGATCGTAGTCCACGTCAAACTGATTTAAGATTTGTGTAGCAATATTTTCTTTGTTCTTCAGGATAGAAAGCATCAGATGTTCTGTTTCTACCGTTGCACTTTTCAATGCTTTGGCTTCTAAAACGGTAACCCTTATAACCTTTTCTGCCTGCTTGGTCAATGGCAGGCTGTTGATATTGGCAATATTCTTTCCGGTTTTGTCCTTCACCGCCAGTTCTATTTCCTTTCTTAATTCATACAAATCCACATTGAAACTTTTAAGAATACGGACGGCTGTGTTATCTCCTTCCCTGATAAGGCCCAGCAATAAATGCTCGGTGCCAATAAAATCATTACCCAACCTCAAAGCCTCCTCCCTGCTGAACGAAATAATCTCTTTAACCTGTGCTGAAAAATTATTATCCATTTTTAGATAATTAGTTGTGATACAATATTAACGAATAAATTTGGTTCTTGTTTTGCCGTATTTATAAACGGATTGTTGATAATTTAAGTTGTTTAAAGCCCGGCATTTTATCACTTTACCTTCTGTACCGATTGCGAAGAAATGAGGCCGGAAAAAAGGCTGAAGCTTCAACAAAATAAAAGATCCAAATATGCAGGTCAAAACCGATACCAAAGAAAGATTTCATGCCATCACCGTACTGGAACCAGCGTTGACTGCTACAATGACAGATGAACTGGGTGAATGTTTGCTTCCCTTCCTCCAAAATGACGCCAGCCTGCCGGGGCAGGTAAAAAACCTGGTACTCATTTTAAAGGAAACCGCTTCCATTGATATTGCTGCAGCAGAAAAGCTGGTTCAGATACAGCAAAGGTTTTACGAAAACGGAGCCTCCTTTGTAATCTGTGAATTACAAAAACAGGTGGAAGATTTCCTGGATCAGGAGGAACTGCTGGAGTTGATGAATGTAACTCCCACAGAAAGTGAGGCATGGGATATAGTGCAGATGGAAGAAATAGAACGGGACCTGATGGGCGATGAATAACCATGCAGCATTAGTAACTAAACAATAGTCTAAAGGGAAACCATTACACACCAATTACTAACCAGTTCATGTTTGCAGTTACGATCCTCGGCAACAACTCAGCCGTACCGGCATTTGACCGTCATCCTACCAGCCAGGTGGTGACACTTGATGGCACCAATTATCTCGTTGATTGCGGAGAAGGCACCCAGATACAACTGATCAATTATAAAATACGCCGGAGCAAGATCTCACATATTTTCATTTCTCACCTTCATGGCGATCATTATTTCGGTTTGATAGGATTAATAAATACCCTTAGCCTGTTGAGCCACCAGCAGGAAATGCACCTGTTTGGCCCGGCACCCTTGAAAGAGATCATCGAATTGCAACTGAAAGTGGCCGATACGCAATTGTGCTTCCCCTTGCATATCCATCATATCACTGAAGCAGCAACACTGGTGGATAATGATAAACTGACGGTGAAGTGCTTCCGGACCAATCACCGTATTGAATGTTACGGATTTTCTTTTACGCAAAAGAAGCAACCCCGCAAATTAAACCCTGAAAAGGCCAGGGAATTTGAGATTCCCTCCTCTTTCTATGAAAGGTTGACACAGGGGGAAGATTATACCCGTAAAGACGGCACAATTATTAAAAATGAACTGGTGACAGAGCCTGGCACAGCAGGGAAACGATACGCCTTTTGTGCTGATACAAAGTATGATGAATCCCTGATACCGCACATCGAAGGATTTGATCTTATTTATCATGAAACCACCTATCTGGATAATCTTCGGGAAAGAGCCGAAGCCAGGTTTCACTCTACCAGTAAGCAAGCCGCTATGATCGCTAAAAAGGCAGGAGTAAAAAAACTGCTGATCGGTCATTTCAGCAGCAAGTATGACACATTAGAAGAATTTGAGCAAGAGGCCCGGGAGGTTTTTCCAAATACAGAACTGGCCCTTGAAGGTGTGGCTTATACTATCTGATCAACGAAATATCCACTCATAGAACAAAGGAAATTCTTTTCGCCAGGTGGCTTCATTATGTTTTCCCTCATCTCTGATCACTGTTTCCATTTTTGCATGTGATACAGACGCCAGTTCACCAAATGCTTTCATCATAAACGGCACCATGGTTTCGCCTTCTTTTTTACCTGCATAAAAGAACAGCTTACCTTTTATTTTGCTGCCCTTTAACCTGATTTCATCATAAATGCGGGGAGCCACCCAAAAAGCCGGAGAAAAGATTCCGGCGCCACCGAATTTCCCGGGATACTTCAGCAAGGCATATAGCGAGATCAGCCCTCCCATCGAGCTGCCGGCAACAAAAGTTGACTCCCTGCCCCGCTGTGTCCTGAATTTTCTGTCAATATATTTTTTCAGCTTTTTCACCAAAAAGTCAACATATAATTTGCCTTCTCCAGTACCATATCGTTCCATATCATAAGGCGAATATTCATTTAGCCGTTTATCACCTCCATGGTCAATAGCGACAACAATACACTTTTTGGTTTTGCTTGTATCCAAAAACTCATCCACTCCCCATTCCCCGGTATAAGCTGTAGTATCCTCAAACACATTTTGCCCGTCATGCATGTACAAAACGGGATAACGTTGTTTTGAAGTGGCATAATCAGCAGGAAGGTATACCCAAACCCTTCTTGTCCGTTTTAGCTGAGGGATATAAAAAGAAGTAGTCAGGATGCGAACATTTGCGCTGGCAGTACTTTTCTTTGCTTTCACTGCAGATTGATCTTGCCAGGCTTCTATTTCAATGGTGATGGTGCTGTCGCTTTCCAGTTTCAAAAACCGGTTGCCAATATTTTCTCCGCCTTTTTTGCATTCTACCTTGTCCCAGCTACCCCGGGTGATTTTATACTCGTACATACCGGCTGGCAATTCCAGGCTGAGAAAATAGTTTCCTCTCTGATTCGTACTGAACCTTGCTCTTTCATCTTTGGGGTTCCATCCGTTAAAATTACCTGCCAGGTAAACACTGTCGGATTGATTATTTCCTCCAGGTAATGACAGGATAAAAAAGTGAGTTTTATGCTGTGCAGAAAGCAACTGCACAAAAAATAAGAAAAAGGATATGAAGGTTACCCGGTACATTAGTAATAAAATCCGTTTACAGTTGCTTCATCATCCCCTTTATTTTATCAAGGTGCTTATCACTTACGCTTACTACGGGCAAGCGAAATGCATTTTTGCATAGACCCATTTCCGCCAAATAAGCTTTTACACCGCCTGGGCTTCCCTCGGCAAACATAGAAGCAATAATATCAGTGTATTTAAAATGAAACGGTTTTGCTTTTTCAAAATCACCTTTCAGGCAAAGCCGTACCATTTCTGAGAACTCATACGGATAAGCATTGGCCACTACCGAAATAACACCTTCAGCACCCAGGGCAATCATGGGTAAGGTGATGGGATCATCGCCACTGATGACCATAAAATCAGCAGGCTTGTATTTCAGTATCTGGTTGATCTGGTCGAAATTGCCACTTGCTTCTTTGGTCGCAAATATATTTTTGCAATCATGGGCAATTCTTAATTGGGTATCAGCGGTAACATTCATACCGGTACGCCCTGGCACATTGTACATTATGATGGGAAGCGGAGTTACAGCATCCAGTGTTTTGTAATGCTGAAAAATACCTTCCTGGTTGGGCTTATTGTAATAAGGCGAAACAGAAAGTATAGCATCATAGCCTTTCAGGTCAAATGTTTTGAAGCCATCAAGCACCTCATGTGTATCATTTCCTCCAATACCCGCCACCAATGGTACACGGCCTGCCACCTGCCTGGCCACAAAAGAAAAAACCTCCTGCTTCTCATCGCCATGTACCGTAGCACTTTCCCCGGTGGTACCCAATACCACCAGGTATTCAACTTTTCCCTTTATCCAGAATTCGATTAAGCCTGCAAAATTCTCCCAATCAATTTTTCCGTTTTCCTGGAAAGGAGTAACAATGGCGATTCCCGTTCCGGTGAACTTTTCTCTCAATGACATTATGTAATTATTGTAAAGTGAAAAAAAGATCCTTTAGAATTCTTCCCAAAAACCCATTTTCCCGAATTTTTCGATCCTGTTGTTTACTCTTTGTTCGGCAGGAATTTGCTTCAACTCCTGCAATACCGGTTTCAAATAATTCTTGAGTATTTGGCCTGATTCATTATAATCCCAATGAGCACCGCCCGGTGGTTCAGGTATGATGCCGTCAATTAGGCCGAAGCCCAACATTTTGTCCGCAGTTAACTTTAGTTGTTCAGCCGCCACTTCTTTCTTATCCCAGCTTCGCCAAAGAATGGATGAACAACTTTCCGGGCTGATGACAGTATACCAGGTATTTTCCATCATAAAAACCTTATCCCCGACACCAATACCTAAAGCTCCGCCGCTGGCTCCCTCACCTATAATGACGCAAATAACCGGTACTTTCAGACGGATCATTTCAAAAATATTGCGGGCAATAGCTTCTCCCTGACCTCTTTCCTCAGCCTCCAGACCAGGAAAGGCGCCGGGTGTGTCGATTAAAGTTATAATGGGCTTATTAAATTTCTCAGCCAGCTTCATCAGGCGCAAGGCTTTCCTGTAACCTTCCGGATTGGCCATACCAAAATTGCGGAGCTGCCTCATTTTTGTATTGATTCCTTTCTGCTGACCAATTATCATCACTGTTTCACCATCTATTGATGCAAAACCTCCCACCATTGCTTTATCATCCTTTACATTCCGGTCACCATACAACTCCACGAAGTTTTCCGTCATTTTATCAATATACTTCATCGTATAGGGCCTGTCAGGGTGACGGCTTAGTTGCACCCGCTGCCAGCTTGTAAGGTTTTGTGTAATTTCTTTTCGCTTATCTAAAATCCCTTTTTCAAGCTTTTGTATAGAATCAGTAAAATCAATTTTGGTCTTCTCCTGGCGATGCTTCATCGTCTGGATCTCATCAATCAGGTCCTTGATGGGCTTTTCGAAGTCTAAAAATTGTCTGTTAGCATCGGTTGGCATAGGCTAAAAATGTGGCGGCTAAATTAAGGATTAAATAATAATCAGGTGATGAGGTCAAATTGCTGAATTACAAGTGGATAATTAATCTAAAAACTTTTGGCTGAAAATAATTACAGGACTATCTTTGCCGTCCTGAAAAATGAAACTGGTAACGGTTGATTTTGAAAGGCAACGGATCGGTAGTTCAGTTGGTTAGAATGCCGCCCTGTCACGGCGGAGGTCGCGGGTTCGAGTCCCGTCCGGTCCGCAA
>CAYPBW010000150.1:0-7231 GCA_964409055.1 uncultured Chitinophaga sp.
TGGCTTCTGTTCCCCAACTGGAGGCTAAAAGGGTTGATGATGTGATTGTGGGTAACGCAGTTCCAGAAGCAGAGCAGGGTTTACAGTTTGGCCGCATCATTTCGGCAAGAGCATTGGGTATTGAAGTACCCGGTGTTACGGTAAACCGGTATTGTGCTTCCGGTTTGGAAACAATTGCTATGGCCACTGCAAAAATCCGGATGGGAATGGCAGACTGTATCATTGCCGGTGGTACTGAAAGTATGAGCCTGGTGCCAACAGCCGGCTGGAAAACTGTACCGGCCTATTCCATTGCCAAAGAAGATCCTGATTATTACCTGAGCATGGGTTTGACTGCTGAGGCGGTGGCGAAGGATTTTAAGATCAGCCGCGAAGCACAGGATGAATTTTCTTATCACTCTCATCAAAAAGCTATTGCAGCTATACAAGCCGGGCATTTTAAGCCGGGCATTCTGCCCATAACGGTGGAGGAAGTCTATCTCGATCAAAAAGGTAAGAAGCAAAAAAGAAATTATATAGTAGATACGGATGAAGGACCCAGAGCAGACACTTCGATGGAGGCACTCGCCAAATTGAAACCTGCCTTTGCTGCCGGTGGTTGTGTAACAGCAGGCAACTCATCTCAAACTTCTGATGGAGCTGCCTTCGTAATTGTGATGGGGGAGAAAATGGTTAACGAATTGGGTTTAAAACCTATTGGCCGCCTGGTTACTTCTGCTGTAGCAGGAGTGCATCCCCGTATCATGGGTATTGGTCCGGTAGCTGCTATTCCCAAAGCCCTGAACCAATCAGGCATGAATCTTTCCCAAATTGACCTGATCGAACTCAACGAAGCTTTTGCCTCCCAGGCATTAGCAGTTATCCGGGAAGCTGGATTGGATCCTGCCAAAGTGAACATTAATGGTGGTGCCATTGCATTGGGACATCCTTTGGGTTGTACCGGTTGCAAACTCACCATTCAGAACCTGAATGATATGAAGCGCCTCGGTAAGAAGTATGGAATGATTACTGCCTGTGTAGGCGGGGGCCAGGGTATTGCAGGTATCATTGAAAATATTCAATAAATCGGTTTCCGGGTTTTCTTTTCTCTTCATCTTTTGTATCTTGTTTGGGAAAGGCAGGAAGTGATAAAAGTTTTTTCCCTAAAAACGGAATGTATTTATACTAATCGTCAGATTAAGGCTCATTTTTTGTTACCCGGTACTTAAACTTTTCAGCAATATTTGTATCGAACCCGGTTGCTGAACCAAAACCAAACATATGGACAGAAGAGAATTTTTGACTGCCCGCCGCAATAAGCATGCAGGACAGGAGGAAGGAGGAGCTGCAAATCCCTTCCGTACCAATTCCGGAATAAATACTTATACAGGCCCCTGGTCGGATCAGGAAGTGGTACACCTCTTAAAGAGGACTATGTTTGGAGCAAAGAAGGCAGATGTAGATTATTTTAAAGGACTGAGTATGAGCCAGGCCGTAGATGAGTTGCTAAACCCAACGGCTCCCAACCCGGCACCACCAGTAAAAGAATATGCTACCTCCACTACTCCGGGTGTGAATGCGGACGCCAACATTTTACAAGGTACAACATGGGTAAACGATATCAACAGCGATGGTACGGTACAATCGCAACGCAGGGCTTCTTATAAAAAATGGTGGACAGGTGTATTAATCAACCAGGACAGGAGTATCAGGGAAAAACTGGTCATGTTCTGGGTTGACCATTTTGGAAATGAAACAACGGATGTAGGATTTGGAAACTGGGCTTATACACAACATTCATTGATAAGACAATATGCCCTTGGTAATTTCAAGAACCTGGTCAGGGATATTTCCAAAGATGTGATGATGCTCCGCTACCTGAACGGTTATCTCAACAACAAAAATGCACCGGATGAAAACTATGCCCGGGAATTATTTGAATTATTTACATTGGGTAAAGGACCGGGATCTCAGTACACAGAAAATGATGTAAAAGAGGCGGCTAAAGTATTAACTGGCTGGCAGATAAATGGCACAACTTATACATCAGTGTTTAATGCTACCCGGCATGATACTACCAATAAGACTTTTTCTTCCTTTTTCAATAATACAGTTATTACAGGCCGTACCGGAGCTACAGCCGGTGACCTTGAATTAAATGACCTGATCAACATGACCTTTAACCAGGCGGAGGTTGCCAAATTCATAGTTCGGAAATTCTATCGCTGGTTTGTTTATTATGCCATTGATGCAGGCACAGAAACCAATGTTATTACTCCATTGGCTGACATATTCCGCTCAAATAATTACGAGATCAAACCCGTCTTGTCTGCCCTTTTCAAGAGTGAGCATTTCTTTGATATGCTTAACAGGGGTTGTTATATTAAGACACCGGCCGACCAGGTAATAGGTTCACTGCGGGAAATGAATGTGCAGTTCAGGCCGGACACAGATTGGGATACCAATTATGGTTTGTGGAATACCTTCTTTAACTGGATGGTAAATATGGGCCAGAACCTGCATGACCCGCCCAACGTATCAGGCATGCCTGCTTATTACCAGGAGCCCTCCTTCCATGAAATATGGATTAACTCAGATTCGTTGCCCAAGCGCAACCAGTTTACTGATATCATGATCAATACCGGTTATGCCAGAAATGGTTTCAGGGTACAGTTCAACTGTGTGGCCTTTGCACAAACATTACCCAATCCCGGTAATCCCAACGACCTGGTTGACGATGCACTGAAACTATTTTTCCGCAATGATCTGTCAGCTCAGTCGAAACAACAGATCAAAACACAGATATTATTGACAGGTCAGCAATGGGATTACTATTGGACCAATGCGTGGGCGGCTTATGTGTCTAATCCAACAACAGCCAATTTCAACACCGTAAATACAAGGCTGAAATCGCTGTTTCAATATTTTTTCAATTTATCGGAGTACCAGTTGGCATAAACTCATTTTAATTCATTGCAATGAAAAGAAGAGATTTTTTACTCAACACATTACCTGCAGCGGCCTTGTTGCCGGAAGTAATTAACGGGTATTCCGTAAAAGCTTTCAATACCAATTCACCATTGGTGCAGGCCCTGATGCGTGGCACCACACTAACTGATCATGTATTGGTTATCGTACAGCTTTCCGGTGGAAATGATGGATTGAACATGGTGATACCGGTGGCAGATTATTCCCGGTATTTTAATGCCAGAAGCAATGTGGCTATACCGGAAGCCCGGGTGTTGCCTATCGCAGGAGTAAGTGGTACAGGTATTCACCCGTCTATGACAGGATTACAATCCCTGTTCAACGAGGGAAAGGCCAAAGTAATCCAGGCCGTTGGCTATCCTACACCAAACTTCTCTCATTTCCGTGCCACCGATATCTGGATGAGTGCATCAAACAGTACACAGGAAGTATACAGCGGATGGGCCGGCCGTTATTTGAATTATGAGTATCCCAACTTTCCCAACGGATATCCCAGTACGGATATGCCTGATCCCTTAGCCATTCAGATAGGATCTACTACTTCATTGACCACGCAGGGCCCGACAGTGAACATGGGAATGAGTATTACTAACCCAACTACTTTTTATAACCTGGTAAGTGGTACAACAGATCCTGCTCCGGATACACCGGCAGGTAAAGAATTGAAGTTCATCAGGCAGGTTAATCAGCAAACACAAAAGTATTCATCAGTTATCAGGGCCGCTGCCAATGCTGTTACCCAGCAGGCAACTTATCCGACAAACAACTCTTTGGCTGATCAGTTAAAGATAGTAGCCCGTCTGGTTAAAGGAGGATTAAGGACTAGGGTCTATATGGTAAGCTTTGGCGGATTTGATACACATTCTGTACAGGTAAATGCAGCTGATACCACCACCGGAGCTCATGCTACGTTACTGCAACGGGTTTCTGATGCAATCAAAGCCTTCCAGGATGATCTTAAGTTTTTGGGAGTGGAAGAGAGGGTGATAGGGATGACATATAGCGAATTTGGCCGTCGTATCAAGTCCAACTCAAGTGTGGGAACAGATCATGGTGCGGCAGCGCCTATGTTCTTGTTTGGAAGCAGTGTAGAAGCTGGTATGCTGGGTGTAAACCCGACTATACCGTCCAATGCATCAGTCAATGATAACATTCCGATGCAATATGACTTCAGAAGTATCTATGCTACTATTTTGGAAAAATGGTTCTGCCTGGATAAAACAATAGTGGAATCATTATTCCCTCCCAATATCAACACACAATTGCAAACCCTTCCATTATTAAAGGCAGGTGTGTGCAGTGGTGTTACACCGCCGCCACCACCTGATCCCACAGATGTAATTATTACCAATTATCCCAATCCTTTTACTACGAGTACAACAATCAAATTCAAAACGGAGGGGGGGCATACGCTGATACAGATAATAGACACCCTGGGCCGGGTACTGAAGGTTTTAGTAGACAGGGATTATCCCACTCCGGGTATTTACACCGTAAACTTTGAAGCAGAAGGATTACCCTTTGGTATTTATTATGCCCGTTTCCAAAATGGGGTTACACAGCAAGTGAGGGCAATGCTGAAAGTGAGATAATTGATAAAAACAAACTAATTGCATAAGAGGCCGGTTTACCGGCCTTTTGCTTTTGCATTTAGTTTTCCTAATCACTCTGCCTGTGTCCGGCATTTACCCAGTCAGTTATTTTTTGTTTGTCAGGGTTAGTAAGTGGTGCATTTGGTGCCTGCGGCATTTGAGATGGGTTAGCATCAACTGCCCTTGCCTTGATGCGGTCCCAACTGGCAACAATGCTGGCATCTGTATCAAAATTCTTTCCGCCTTCATTACCCCCGTTGCGGTGGCAGGGGCCGCAGTACCCGACAATGATCTGCTTTACCAATGCATACTTTGGACCATAATTCAGTATGCTTATTTGCGCTGTATCTGTACAGCCGTTCTGGTTTTTTACTGTAACCACATAATCACCGGGGGCAAGATTATTAAAAGTAGGAGCAGCCTGGTAAGAGCCATTATTTAGTTTATAAGTGATGGTATCCCCAACGGGATAGTTAATAGTAATACTTCCGTTATTAGATGTGCCGATTGACTCTGTCTTGAAGTACTGAACATCATAAGATATACCTATACAAGGGTCAGGAGGGGCAGGGCTATCTTTTTTTGAACAGGCAGCTAATGCCAGGAGCAAAACAAACGAGATAAAAAAAGTTACGGGATGACGATTTAATAGGCTGGTTTTGAGCATAAGCTAATTTAATACTTTTATACAAGTGGTGAAAGCTCATTTACAAAGACTGGTTGTAAGCTTCAAAGATTAAACCAAAGGCAGAGAAGCAGTGTTTTTTCTGAGGACATCGTAGAAATCAGGTTGATTAAATTGAATCAATGTTGCAAATAATTAAAATTCCCTAATTTCGCACCCGTGAAGCGTAAGGAACATATATGGTACAGGAAAGTAATTGCGGCAATATTCTTTGCAGCACTGGCTTTTGTGTATGCAGAAAAAGTCATCCACAGGCATAATTGTACGGTAGTTGAAACGAAACAGGTTTCCGTCTCTCAAAACTTAGATTATACCACCTGTACTCTTTGTGATTTTCAACCGGTAGCGGCATCTGATGTACCTGTTATTGCAGAATGTGAGGTACCGGTAAAAATTATATTACGCCATTTCATTCAGACAAACGACAATTATTTATGCAAGTCGTTAGTATTTATTAATGGAAGAGGGCCACCCCGGTTTTCCTGAATCTCTTTTCTTTCTCTTTAGTACCATTTTTCAATCCGGAGCCGGTAATGAAACCGGTGCCCATTCAATTTTAAGTCTGATGAAAAAGTATTTATTATTATTTACTATCGCTTTACTGTTAGTAATACAATCTTTTGGCCAGGCAAACCTGTCAGCCAGTTCTGTTGAAAACAAAACTGTTTCAATTGTGAATGTTACACTCACCGGTAAAATTACCGATGCAAAAACCGGCGAGCCTTTGGCGGGAGCATCTGTATATCTTGCTGATGACAGAACAGGCACTTATGCAGATGCAAACGGAAAATATATTTTGACCAATATTCCGGCCGGGCATCATGTAATGGAAATATCTTATACCGGCTATAGCACAGTGGTCGAACATATTCAGCTTACCGCCGATACCGAAAAGAACTTTGCCTTATCGGCAATGGTGCTGGAAAACCAGGGAGTAGTTGTAACGGGTGTTGCCGGTGCCACCAGTATACGGAAAATTCCTGTTCCGGTAACATCCATTCGTCGTTCCGCACTGTTACAGTTTCCATCTTCAAATATCATTGATGCATTAACGCATATTCCGGGGGTATCCCAATTATCTACCGGTCCGGCTATTTCAAAACCATTCATTCGGGGGCTTGGGTACAACAGGGTGGTAACAATTAGTGATGGGGTGAGGCAGGAAGGCCAGCAATGGGGTGATGAACATGGAATGGAGATTGATGAAATGAGTGTAACAAGAGCTGAAGTGGTGAAGGGGCCCGCCTCATTGATGTACGGAAGTGATGCATTGGCAGGTGTAATACAATTTATATCGAATACACCCGTTGCCAGTGGCACTTACAAAGGCAATGTATTGATGAACTATCAAAGTAATAACGGGTTATTGGCGGCTAATGCCAGTCTCGCCGGCAACAATAATGGATTTAACTGGAATATCAACGGCACCTACAAGTCAGCCGGCGACTATCGTAATAAATACGATGGAAAAGTGCTTAATTCAAGATTTAATGAAAAGAACTTTGGTGGTTATATCGGGTTGAATAAAAGCTGGGGCTATAGTCATCTTATCTTCAGTCATTTTAATCAGCAACTGGGCGTAGTGGAAGGAGACAGGGATGATGCAACCGGTGAGTTTATTCTTTTTGGAGGTAGTCCGCTGGAAAGAATTGCAACAAAGGAGGACCTTGATTCACGGGAAGTGTTTGCACCTAACCAGCAGGTGCAGCATAATAAGATTGTAAGTGATAACAATTTTGCCATCAAAAAAAGCCGTTTGAAGATCAACCTTGCTTATCAGAATAATCTTCGCAAGGAATTTGGTAACCCGGAAGACCCTGAGGAGGAGGAATTATTTTTTGATCTTAAAACCATTAATTACACCCTGCAGTGGCAACTACCCCAGATGAATGAATGGCATACAACGCTTGGGGTAAATGGTATGCGGCAGAATAATCAAAACAAAGGCGAAGAGGTGCTGATACCCGAGTATAACCTCTTTGATATT
>CAYPBW010000151.1:0-4752 GCA_964409055.1 uncultured Chitinophaga sp.
CAGGTAAACCGTATTGGAAAAATCCTTGATGAATAAGTAAGAGATAGTATTGGGTCTGTCGATCACATTAAAAATTTCCAGGCTGGCCCAGATAGTAGAGAAATTCCGGAAAGGAGAATGGCTTCTTCTTTTACTGCGGTCATCATCCATTAATAAGGCGCTGAAGCCAATATCGGCACGGATATAAGGCTCAATGACAGCAGCATTCCGGTAGCGGACCGCTCCGGGTATGTTATAAGGAAGATTACTGCCGTACAGCAAATTCAGGAACATCTTAAAATTCTTATTGGTAGGCAGGTAGTCCTGGAAGTACATGCCGAAAGTGATGCGGCGGTCAGTAGGCCGGCGCAGCCAGCCCACATCAAACCGGGCACTGTCTGCAATTACCTGGTCGCTGCTTTGTGCAGTAATGAATTCTCCTGCTGCATTTTTGTAACGATAGTAATGATCACCATTAATATCCTCCTGTGTTTTCATAAAGCCAATGCTGATCCAGCTTTCCGCATCGGGAACCAGCTCGCCATGCAATCTCATCTCCACACCGGCAGCATAGGCTTTGGCATTGTTTTCTCCAAAGTAGCGGATACGGACATTGTCAATATCATAAGGCACCACATCAGTCATACTCTTATAATAAGCTTCGGTGGTCCATCGCATGGGGCGGCCACCAATGCCAACAAAATTCAGGTCGAACCCGGCCACACCCTGCCAGCTCTTTTGTGATTTTAATGATGTATTGATGGTGCCATCATTTCTTCTGAGCTCCCGGTAAAAGGGCGGTTGGTTATAAGCACCGGCAGAGATACGGAAGATGATATCACTTTTCCATTTAGGTTTCCAGCTGGCGCCGATTCTCGGTGAAACCAGGAATTCCTGGTTGAGTGAATTGTAATTGAACCGCACACCAACTGATAAGGTAGTGGAATGGGTAGAATCGCTGCCCAGCAAAATATTATCCTGCAGGTAACCGGAGAATTTATTGATGTCAAGCGAGGCATTTGATTTCAACACTTTGTTTAGTTGAAGCATGTTGGGCTGATAGGGCAAAGCATACCCGGCTGAGTCCTGGAATTCCCATTCATTCAATTTATCATCAATCCGGGATCGGTCGTAACCAAGCCCCCACAAAAAAGCATGTTTGCCTTTGTCATAGCTTCCTTTATGAGAAAGATTCCAGTTTTCAACGGTCAGTTCATTTCTTGCCCAGTTCTGGTAAATACCGGCACCCAGCGGGTTTACAATTAAGCCATAAGTAGGATTTCTCTTGTCAAAATCTCTTTCGCCAAAAAGATATGCACCGATAATATCAATATTTTCTTCCTCGTCATTTTCAAAACGGGAGAGCATCCATTTTAATTTCAGTTTTTTGTTTACCTGGTTGGTCAGGGCAAAGCCCAGCATATGGGTCTGATAGCGGTCCTTTTCCCTGCCTTCAAAATTGATATCAACACCAATGGTGGCGCTGAAGACAGGGGAGAAGACGGATGTGGTAAGCTGACTGTTCTGAGGTATCAGTGTGAATTTTGTTTGTGAAATATTACTGAGCAATTCAGCCTGCCATTTAGGATTAAACTGGTAACTCAACAAAGCCTGGAAATCTGCTGAAGAAGGAACATAATTACCTTTCGTATCCTGCCTGCTCAACAGGTTTCGGTTGCTCCGGTTGCGAACGCCCAGCAGGTAACTGAATTTACTGTTCTTATTAGTGCCTTCGAATTGCAGGCCCTGTTCTAAAATTCCCACATAAGCCGATCCGCCAAATCGCTTTGGTTTCTTGTATTGGATGTCCAGCACACTGCTCATTTTATCACCATATTTTGCCTGGAAACCTCCGTTATAAAAACTAATACTCTTCACCATTTCCGGGTTGATGAAACTTAATCCTTCCTGTTGGCCGCTGCGGATAAGGTAAGGACGAAATACTTCAAAATCGTTTACATAAATGAGGTTTTCATCATAACTGCCGCCCCGTACGGAGTACTGCGAGGTCAATTCATTGTTGGAGCCAACAAATATTTTTATCAGGCTCTCTACCCCGGTAACGGCAGAAGGAAGATTAAGAATAGTTTTAGGGTTTGGCTTTATCAGGCCGGCCTCTCTTCTGTCCCTTTGGTCGGTTACAATTACCTCCTGTAATACTTTTTCTCCTCTTTCCAAGCGGATAGTGATGGTTTCTTCTTCCCCTTCATTGAGCAGAAAATTCTTTTGCTCAGCCTTAAAGCCTGTGTAAGTAAAAACCAGCGCAAAGGCTTTATCGGCGACGACTTTTATCCGGAAATGACCGGAATCATTGGTTACAATACCTTTGGACTGACCGAGAATGACTATGGAAACTTTGGCTAAGGGATTTTCATTTTCATCAACCACTTTACCGGATACAAAAGCAGCTTTCTTTTGTGAGAAAGAAAAAAGGGAGATAAGGCAGCAGGTTAGTAAAAAAAAGTAGCGCAGCCAGTTCATCGCAATAAAAATAATTCATTTTTGATGAAGCGCTGCGCTTTTGTTGGTCACACTTGCTATTTTACGATTAACGATATGCTGTTGCAGGTATTGGCGGTCACATACTTGGTGTCCTGCCAGTTATACTTTTCATCAGCAGCTCTCCAGCGATAGCTCCCCTCACTGATAGTAAGTGTAAGTGCTCCTTCATCTCCGCAGGATGGGCTGTAGCTGTTGTTGGTGATATACCGGGTAAGTTTTCCTGTATAGTTATCTGCCAGCCAGAAATTAATATCGCCGGAAGAACCATAGCGGGAAAAAATGGTCAGTTTTCCCTGGTTTTTCAACTCATAGGTTTTCACGATATCACTGTATGTATACGATGATTTTGTGTAGTTGTTCATGCTTAAGCCGGTGAAGCAGAATGCTGTTTCAGCACAATCGCTTTCCCTCAGGTCGAAATTAGTGAGATTGGCAGGCAGGTTGGTGAATGTAACGGTGAACCGTACACTTTCCCCATCGAATACAGCCTTGGGTGCATCAGCCCCGGGCAGGTTGATATGACTCGCTGAATAATATTGTTGTGTATTCCTGTCATAAAGCTTGTAGTTATCCATCCAGATCGTCATCATGGAATTATTGCCACTGTTATTGGTATAGGTGAAGCAAAAGGCCGTTTCATTACCATTACGGGTAATATAATCAAGAGAAAGTGAGGAAAGATTATCTGATGTTTTGGCTACAATGAAGGAACCACTTCCTTTTACAGCCGGTCCAGTAACCTTTGGTGCAGGCGGAGCAGTAGTATAAGGTTTGGCTGTTTCTTTCTTTTTTGCTTTTAACGTATTCAGGTATTTGTAAGGGATGGCGAAATTCAGGTTTTGACCTTCTTTGAACTGCATAACGCAAACGCCAATCACTTCACCATCTTTGTTGAACACCGGACCGCCGCTGCTGCCGGGAGAAATAGGAGCAGTGATCTGGATCAGTTCACGGCCCTGGTCATTGCGCAAACCACTGACGATACCGTCTGAGATAGTGGCCTGCAGTCCTTTGGGTGTGCCGATTACAAAAATTTTTTCTCCGGGTACCGTTTGCTTGCCGGATATTGTCAATGGCTTTTGAGAAGTACCGTTCACCTTAAGTAAGGCGAGGTCGTTATAAGCATCTACTGCCACAATACTTACATTGTACTTGGAAGACGAGTTATTGTAGCCAACAGTAACGTTATAGGCATTTTCAATGACATGGTAGTTGGTGGCAATGACATCCTGTTCGATGAAAAAGCCGGATCCGTATCCGTTATTGGTGTAAACAGTTACGGTGGAACCAACTGAATTCTGGTAGATAAGGGAAGCGTCCTGGGAATTTATACTGCTGCTCAGCAGGGCCAGGAAAGCGGTAGTTGCAAGTGTGTTTGCTTTCATAACCTGTGATTTTAGTAACCTAAAGCTACTATCAGGAACAGGCGACAAACATCCGTACTGCCACTGATTTGAATACCATTAACAGATTTGTAAAGAAATCATTAACTAAAGGAAGGAATCTCAGGAAAGCAAGGTCCGGTGTTTTCCGGTGATGTAGTATTGTAATAATTCGCCCAGCCGCCGGGCATCTCTTTCAAACCGGAAAGCAGCAATGATAAGGGGTGAGTGGTCAAATGATTTAATAATCAGGCGACTATTTCTCTCATACATGAACGAGAAGCTTCCTGAGGCTGTTTCAAAATGCGATACTTCATTAAATGTAAGAACCGTTGTCTTGCCAATCTTTTTTCTAATGCTATCAACGAAACTGAATTTATTGTTCAGTTTTATTTCTTTGTGATTAAAGTCTATGGTAATTGTGTCAAAAAGTTTATAACTATAACCAAATAATGAAATTGTCCATAGAATAATAAAAATTGCTGCTATTGTTAGTGGAGGTTTGGTGAAAAACAATAAAGAAAAGCCGGCTAATAAACTGACAACCAGACTAATTTTCTGATTCAATGAAACCTTTTCAGTAACTACAATTGAATTATATCCAAACAGAATTGCCGGGTTATTAAAGCTAACCTCACCATATTCTTTTTCAATTTCACCAGCTATATTAGTGGCCACGTTAAATGGATTTTAAGGAGTGTATGGTGCCAGCAGGATCTGCTGATTTAAACACCGTATTTCCTGCTACCAAAACATCAGCGCCAGCAGCTATAATGGAAGGGGCATTCTCTAAAGTGACACCGCCATCAATTTCAATCAGTACTTTCAGCCCTCTTTCATCAATCATTTTACGCAATTGCTTTATTTTTTCTAATGTATAAGGGATGAA
>CAYPBW010000151.1:4852-7220 GCA_964409055.1 uncultured Chitinophaga sp.
TTTCATCAATCATTTTACGCAATTGCTTTATTTTTTCTAATGTATAAGGGATGAATTTCTGCCCTCCAAAACCCGGGTTAACACTCATAAGACAAACAAGGTCTATGTCATGAAGTATATCGCTTAAAGAGGAAACCGGTGTATGCGGGTTCACGGCCACCCCGGCTTTCATACCCAGTGATTTAATCTGCTGGATATTCCGGTGCAGGTGACGACAGGCTTCAATGTGTACAGAGAGTATGTCCGCCCCGGCATTTTTGAATTGTTCTGCATATTTCTCCGGCTCTTCAATCATGAGGTGCACATCGCAAACCTTGGTAGTGGCTTTGCGGAAAAACTCAATGATCATCGGGCCAAAACTGATATTGGGTACAAAACGGCCGTCCATTACGTCTAGATGATACCAGTCTGCTTCGCTTTCATTCAGCATTTTGCAATCGGCATCAAGATTCAGGAAGTTGGCAGATAACAGAGAAGGAGCAATGATCGGCATCGGAATGTATTTGCGTTGCAAGATACGTTTTGTCTACTAAGTTTTTAAAGCCGGGCTGCCGCCTCCTTTGCTTCCGTAAAAGTATTGTCCAGCCCATAAGCCCTTTGGTAATTCAGTTTGGCTTCTGCTTTTTGACCCATGGCTTCCTGGCTTCGTCCCATCCAGTAGTAAGCATCTGGAAAAGTGGCCGAAATGGTATTCGCCAGTTCAAATACTTTTAAAGCTTCAGCATATTTTTTCTGGTCATAAAAGATCCTTCCTTTTTCAATATAGGCGTTCAGGTAATAGTAATCATGTTGTATAGCCTCATTGAACTGGTTCAATGCCGCTGCTTTATTGCCTGTATTGGAGTAATAAATGCCTTTGTAATAATAAGGTTCTGCGTGAATCTTGAGGGAGTCTTTTTGAATTAATGAGTCGCAAAGGCTCAGCACTTTTTCATTTTTTGCTTCTGCATATTTATAAGCCAGTTCATAGTTCAGTTCGGCGTCATAAGGTGTGATAGCATAGGCTTTTTCAAGGATGCTGATCGCTTCGCTGCCGTTTCCTTTTTTATCGAGCAAGGCAGCTTTTATTTTGAGCACATCAACCTGCTGTGGATTTTTTTCCAGGATACTGTTACATAATGTGAGGGCCTCCTCATTTTTATTTTGGGTTTCATAGCAACGGGCCAGTGTTAATTGTAAAAGAGTACTGGCAGGCAATTCTTCTAAAGCTTCCCGGAGAAAAAGTATGGCAGAGTCGGGTTTCCGGTCAAGCAGCAGGTTGCTTATTCCAAAGGCATAGCGTTCATCCCTTTTTATGTTCCATGCTTTTTTGAAATCATCCAAAGAAGGTTCGGGCAGTTCGTTGGTATTTAATAATACCGCTCTTCTGAAATATAATTCATCATTACCAGGCTGTTGCTTAATGCTGTCGGTCAGGCTGGCATAGGGTGGCTGTGAAAGCAGTTCGCCATAGGGAGAATCTGTGGATTTATCAGTACAACTGCTGATGAAGATCAGTAAAATGGCAATGGGCACTGCTATTTTTGCAAACTTGTTCATGATTCAAAACTAACCGTTTTTTTTCGCCGAGGTATGACAATTCGCTGACAAACCAGCCTGCTGTTGAAAATACCTTTGCACTCTCAAAAATGATGCTGTTAAAACGAATGAAAATGAAAAAACTTGTATTCTCCTTACTGATTGTTTCGATCGTATTGCTGGCCTGTTCAGGAGGCTCCAAAACAACCGGAAGTATCGTTGAAGCAGATACTCTGCGTTATCCTGAGGAAACACATTTGAAGAATATACAGCAACTGACTTTTGGTGGTGATAATGCAGAAGCTTACTGGAGCTATGACGGCAAGTATCTCGTTTTCCAACGCACTAATCCCAAAGAGGGTGTAAACTGTGACCAGATCTTCGTTGGAAAAGTTCCTACAAAAAAGGGAGAGAAATTTACTTATAAAATGGTAAGCACCGGTAAAGGAAGAACTACCTGTGCCTACTTTACAAAGGATGGTAAACACATTGTTTATGCTTCTACTCATTTAGGAGGGGACGAATGTCCTCCGGTTCCGGACAGGGCAAAATATGGCAATAAGTATATATGGCCACTGTACAGCAGTTACGATATTTTCATGGCTGACCTGGATGGTAAAATTGTAAAACAGCTGACCAGTTCTAAATATTATGATGCGGAGGCCACTTTGTCTCCTGATGGTAAAAAGATGATCTACACCAGCACCAAGGATGGTGATATCGAACTCTACATTATGGACCTGGAAACAGGTGCTGAACAACGTATCACCCATACGCTGGGATACGACGGGGGGGCCTGGTTCAGCCCGGATGGTAAAAAATTAATATGGAGAGCTTCAAGGCCAAAAAC
>CAYPBW010000152.1:0-7184 GCA_964409055.1 uncultured Chitinophaga sp.
ACTCCCCTATTTTTGCGCCCAAAACCAACGTATGAGTATTGTGAAAAGGGCATTTTTCGCTGTAATGCTTCTTACAGTTTCTCTTATTACAGTTGCCCAGGACAGCACCCTGCAACTAGATAACGTCATCATCACCGCCACTTTATCTGCACAGCAACAAAAAGAGAGCGGCAGAAATATCATAGCCATAAAAGGTGAAAGCTTTTCTAAACTACCTGTTCATTCTGTCGACGATTTACTTCGTTATCTCCCGGGGATTGAAGTACAGCAAAGGGGGCCACAGGGATCACAAAGTGACATTGTAATCAGGGGAGGCACTTTTCAGCAGGTATTGGTGATCATTGACGGTGTAAAACTAAACGATCCGCTTACAGGTCATTTCAGCATGTATGTACCAATACATCCGTCTGAAATAGAAAGAGTGGAAATCCTCAAGGGGGCCGCTTCTGCTATCTGGGGTTCAGAAGCCGTAGGGGGTGTGGTAAATATTATCACAAAAACATTTACCAGCAGTAAATTCAAAAACCAAATTAAAGCCAAAACGGTTGCAGGGGAATATGGACTGTTCAATGGCGATGCTTATGTAAGCTATTCCAAAAATAAATCTGCTTTCGCAGCTGGCATTTTGTCCAATAATGCAAAAGGCCAGCCCTTAAGAGGAACAAATGGTTTCTTTCATTTAACAACCGCTAATATTTCTTTTTCCCAGCGATTGGCAAAAGACTGGCGGTTAAACTTCCGTACGGCTGCTGATCTCAGAAAATTTAATGCCCAAAATTTCTATACCACTTTTAACAGCGATACTGCGGAAGAAAAAGTAAATACCTGGTGGAACCACCTGAATCTTCAAAAGAAAACAAACCGGGGAAACCTGAATTTTGATGCAGCATATAAAAAACTGCGGGATCAATACTGGTTCAGGCCATCAAGTGTTCCCAACGATAACAGGACAAGTCTATTTACTTCGCAGTTGTATTATTCGGCAGATATCAATAAACAACATGGTTATACCGGGGGGATACAAGTTCATCGCAAAGAAATTCGCTCCAATGACAGGGGCAACCACTCCCTATGGCATGCAGCAGCCTATTCCATTTTTCGGCATAAATTTAAGGATGGCCTCTTCTTGAATGAAAGTCTTCGCCTGGACTGGGACGAGAGTTATGGCTGGATATTATCCCCTCAGCTGAATATTGCATGGGCACCTTCTAAGTTAACCCTCAGGAGTTCAGTTGGTCGTTCCTTCCGTGATGCTGATTTTACCGAACGATACAATAACTATAATAAAGAACTGGTGACCAGCGGCCGTATTGGCAACCCTGACCTGGAAGCTGAACAATCCTGGAATGCTGAAATTGGCATTGATTATAATTTCTCCGCCCGTTTCAGAATAAGCGGAACTATGTTTTACAGGGACCATAGCAACCTGATCGATTGGGCTAATACTCCTTACGCTGATATGCCAAGGAAATCGAACCTGAGTCCTTCGGGTAATTATGCACTGGCCAAAAATGTAGAAGAAGTAAGAACGAGAGGCATGGAAATAGATATTATTTACAATGAAAAGCTTGGAAAACATGCCAGTCTTTTGGCTACCGCTGGTCTTACCTGGCTTACATCAGTAAATGATGACCCGGTACCCTCTTTTTATATTTCATCACATGCAAGGTTCCTGACCAACTTTTCTCTTGTTTATAGCATTCATTCTTTCTCTGTTTCAGTAAATGGTATGTATAAGCAGCGGGATGAGCAAAAATCCTCTGCCATCAGTGCAGAAATTTCTCCTTCCTATTTTGTAATGAATACAAAAGCTGCTTACTCAATCAAGAATGGCTGGGGTAAATGTTTCATCCAGGCTGACAATATTTTTAATAAAAGATACAGTGATCTTTTAGGCGCTGTGATGCCTGGCCGATGGTTATCAGGCGGAATTGAGATAGCTTTGCCCTATTAAAAAAACTGTATGGACTTCTTAAGTACATTAAAAATTGATTCTACAAATAAAGGCGTTAGCACCGGCACACAGTGGATTAGTTCAAAGGGTGAAATAATCGATTCATTCTCTCCTGTTGATGGAAATAAAATTGGTTCAGTAATCGCCGCTGATAAAGACAGCTACGAAGCCGTGATCAAAAAAGCGGATGAAGCTTTTAAAACATGGCGGCTTGTTCCTGCCCCTAAAAGAGGCGAAATAGTCAGACAGATCGGAGAAGCACTACGGCAATATAAAGAGCCGCTGGGCAAACTGGTTTCTTATGAAATGGGTAAAAGCCTGCAGGAAGGGCTGGGCGAAGTGCAGGAAATGATTGATATCTGCGACTTCGCTGTCGGGCTTTCAAGGCAATTGCATGGTTTGACAATGCATAGTGAAAGACCTGGTCACCGGATGTATGAACAATATCATCCGCTGGGAATAGTGGGAATCATTTCAGCATTTAACTTTCCTGTTGCGGTATGGAGCTGGAACAGTATGCTGGCATGGGTATGTGGTGATGTCTGTGTATGGAAGCCTTCCGAAAAAGTTCCGCTTTGTGGTATAGCCTGTCAGCATATCATTACAGAAGTTTTCAAAAAGAATAATGTACCGGAAGGAGTATCAGGATTAATTGTTGGTGGCCGTGAAGTGGGTGAATGGATGGCTGCAGACACCAGGATACCGCTGGTATCAGCAACAGGCTCTACCAGAATGGGAAAAGCCGTAGGTACAACCGTAGCGGCAAGATTAGGCAGGTCATTACTTGAACTGGGTGGTAATAACGCTATCATAATTTCCAAAGAAGCGGATTTGGACATTGCCGTTCTCGGAGCCTTATTCGGCGCTGTGGGCACTGCAGGGCAGCGCTGTACTACTACCCGCAGGCTGATCATTCATGAAGATGTATATGATACCGTGAAGAATAAACTAGTATCAGCTTACAAACAATTACGCATTGGCGATCCCCTTGACCAGAAGAATCATGTGGGACCCCTGATCGATAAAGATGCCGTAAGGATGTACCTGGATTCGATTGAACAATGCAAAGCAGAAGGAGGCCACTTTATAGTGGAGGGTGGTGTTCTCTCTGGTCCGGGTTACGAAAGCGGTTGTTATGTCAAGCCTTGTATCGCCGAAGCAAAACCAGATTATAAAATTGTGCAGCATGAAACATTTGCCCCGATTCTTTATCTCCTGAAATATAAAACGATCGAAGAAGCCATTGCTATTCAAAATGGAGTGCCGCAAGGACTTTCTTCTTCTATCATGACATTAAATATGCGGGAAGCCGAACAGTTTCTTTCACATGCCGGAAGTGACTGCGGCATAGCCAATGTAAACATTGGTACCAGCGGTGCCGAGATTGGTGGTGCTTTTGGCGGGGAGAAAGAGACAGGCGGTGGCAGGGAAAGCGGAAGCGACGCATGGAAAGCCTATATGCGAAGACAAACCAATACAATCAACTACAGCACTTCGCTGCCATTAGCACAGGGAATTAAGTTCGATGTCTAAATAAATATTAAAAGGTTGACCTAAATCATGAACAGGCAACCTTTTGTATATGCTGCCCGTCAAAAAAATCCTAAAAAGCCCCTTATTCAGGGCTTTTTGTATGCAAAATGTATGAACGGTAATCAGTATTTTTACGCCTACACCAATTTTACAGTTAAAATAAACCAAATGAACAGAACAGTTAAACGTACCTCTATCCTGTTTTTTTTAGGCCTTATCTCTACCGCAGTTTTTGCACAAAAAGACGAGATCCCAAAAGGCTGGCACATGATGGACAAAGCTACATCCGGCTATCATGGTATCAGCATAGATAAAGCTTACGAATTTGTCAACTCAAAGAAACTTAAGAGTAATACTGTGATTGTTGCCGTGATTGACTCTGGTATTGATACCCTGCACGAAGACCTTAAACCGGTTTTGTGGAAAAATGCCAAAGAAATTCCCGGAAATGGAATTGATGATGATAAAAACGGGTATGTGGATGATGTTTATGGCTGGAACTTTTTAGGAGGCCGTGATGGAAAAAATGTAGAGTCTGACTCATACGAAGCAGCAAGGGTCTATCATAAATTCAAATCCAAATACAGCGGAAAGACAATTGATAAATCGGCGCTGAGCAAAGAAGAACTATTTGAGTACGAAATGTGGAAGCGATCAGAAGGTGAAATAGCCGGTGGCGATTCAAAGAGCAATGCGCTGGAACTCATTTTCCTGAAAAGAGCCTATACCAATTGTGTAAAAGCAGACAGCATCCTGCGCAAAGCGATGGGTAAGGACGTTTACACAGGTAAAGAACTGGGTGAATTCAGTTCAGATGATACTGATGTGAAAAAAGCCAAGAACACTTTATACGGACTGATGTCAGGCAATGATGCCCTTGAATCAACCAACAAAGACTTCCTGGAAGGGTTTGGTGATTATGTTTCCGGGGAGGAAAAGAAAGCACAGGCAGCGGAAACAGCCCCTACTCCTTACAGGGCTGATATCGTTAAAGACAATTATGATGACATCAACGACAAATTTTATGGCAACAGCAATGTAATGGTGAGTAATAAATCCGCATTACATGGCACCCATGTTTCCGGGATCATCGCAGCAGCCCGTAAGAACGGTGTAGGTATGGATGGTGTTGCAGACAATGTAAAGATCATGACCCTCCGGGCCGTGCCTGATGGTGATGAGCATGATAAGGACATTGCACTGGCTATCCGTTATGCAGTAGATAACGGAGCACAAGTGATCAATATGAGTTTTGGTAAAGGTTTTTCACCTGAAAAGAAATGGGTTGACGATGCAGTGAAATATGCTGAAAGTAAAGGTGTGTTACTGGTTCATGCGGCTGGTAATGATGCCAAGAACCTGGATACTACTTTCAACTACCCCACTCCGCAGTTATTGGATGGATCAAGACCTTCCAATTGGTTAACTGTCGGCGCCAGCGGTGATCCTAAAGCAGGTGGTTTAACAGCAAGCTTTTCCAACTATGGAAAAAATGAAGTGGATGTATTTGCTCCAGGGGTAAAAATCTATTCTACAGTACCGGGTGGTAACACTTACCAAAATCTACAGGGTACCAGTATGGCCTCACCCGTGGTGGCAGGTTTGGCAGCTTTCATCTTACAATATTACCCAACCCTTAGCCCGGCACAGGTTAAGATGGTGATTGAAAAATCTGCACAAAGTCCGGGCACAACAGTAAAAAATCCGGGCAATGACGAAATGGTTGATTTGAGCGAACTAAGCAGGGCTGGCGGAATTGTAAATGCCTACGAAGCTATCAAACTGGCATCTACACTAAAAGGTGAAAGAAAACCTGCAGTAGTAAAACCAGCAACTACTGTTAAACCAAAAGCAAGAAATTAATTAAAAAGCCCCTTAAAAGGGGCTTTTTAATTGACTGCTTATTTGGAAAATAAAAAGAGTTACTTTAGTAACCCGTAATTATTAAAATGCCTGTTATGAGATATTTTCTTTTTGGAACTGTATTATTCTCAACATTATTAGGAGCCGGTTGTGGCAGCAGTGATGAGGAAGCAGATGGAGCAACCACTACAACTACTACAATAGCCCCGCCTTCGGCTGTTTCTGCGGATACAAACAAAAATAAAATTGCAGTACCAACAACCAATACCGTTACAGCACCTGTTCTGAACAATCAGCCGGTTGTAACCAGTTCTGCAGGATTAAACCCTGAACATGGTAAACCCGGCCATCGTTGTGATATAGCTGTAGGAGCACCATTGGATAGTAAACCAACTCAACCTGTAGCTAACCCTTCTGTCAGTATCCCTGCAAACGGTCAGAAATCAGCACCCGTAGTTAGTGCCCCGACAATAACAACACCAGTAGTAACACCTACTGTTACTCCCGCCACTACCACACCTGTTACCGGGGCTGGTCTTAATCCTGAACATGGCAAACCCGGGCATCGGTGCGATATTGCTGTCGGCGCTCCGTTGAACAGTGCGCCGGCTAAAGCAACCCAACCAGCCGCAACAATTACTCCAAGTATTTCTCCTGCTCCGGCTGTTCAGCCTGCAGCAACACCGGTAACACCAGCAGCAAACGCAGATGGAACTGGCCTTAACCCTGAACATGGCAAGCCAGGGCATCGTTGTGATATTGCTGTCGGTGCTCCGTTGAACAGCAAACCAAAACAATAACTAAACAAATGGGAAGACCTGATCTGTCAAGAGTACCGCAATGGTATCATGGTTATATCAATAAAGTAAAGGAAGAGGATTTGTCTGCAGCATTTAACAGTCAAACCTCTGCTTTTATAAAGTTTCTGGAAGAATTACCTGAGGAAAAAAGAGATTATCGTTACGCCGATGGTAAATGGACCGTTAAAGAAGTGCTGCAACATATAATCGATGCAGAAAGAATTTTTGCTTACCGGGCTCTCCGGTTTGCCCGGAAGGATACTACCCCCTTACCGGGATTTGATGAAAATGAATATGCAAAAAATGCCATAGTCTCAAAGAGAAACTGGGATGACATGGTAAAAGAATTCAGCGCCTTACGAAAGGCAACTGAATTAATGTTTGCTTCTTTTAGTAACGAAGAATTAGAACTATCAGGCATTGCCAGCGAAAAACCGGTGTACGTATTGGGAATTGGTTTTATTGTTATCGGGCATGTTGCCCATCACCGGGATATTATAAAGGAACGTTATCTCTGAACTATCTATACTGCAAAGCTGGTACCACAGCCACAAGTAGTGCTCGCATTAGGATTCTTAAAGGTAAACCCCCTGTTATTTAAACCATCCTGCCAATCCACCTCCATACCATATAGGTAAAGTTCATGCGATTTGTCCATAATGCAGGAAATGCCTTCTATATCAAAAGTATTATCATTATCCATTGGCTTGTCAAAGCCCAGCACATAGGTCATACCGGAACAACCACCCCCTTTTACGCCAATTCTAAGTTTCTGGCTGGAATCAAATCCGGGTTCATTCATCAGTTTTCTTATTTCTGCAACAGCTCCGGCTGTTAATGTAACAGGTATTATAGTTGTTGTTTCCATTGTGCAAAAATAAAAGTTCTTTGCCCAGTAGTGCAACAATCGCCTTTCGAAGTAGGGAAATTTAACACAGTCCTTTCGCTGATAATTATCAATTAAAAGATTAAACAATCAGCCTAAATTTGTCGTATTACATTCACAAACCAACATTCATGGATCTGACCGTTGT
>CAYPBW010000153.1:0-7153 GCA_964409055.1 uncultured Chitinophaga sp.
TAATCAAAACAAAGGCGAAGAGGTGCTGATACCCGAGTATAACCTCTTTGATATTGGCGGATTTGTTTACACTCAACGTTTTTTCAAGAAAGGAACATTGAGCGGTGGCCTGCGTTTTGACAGCCGTTCGGTTGACTCAAAACCTTTCATAGAAGGAACGGAAGAGAAGTTTACAGCATTCACCCGCAACTTCTCCAATATATCCGGAAGTATCGGTGTAAGTTATGAGCCGGTGGATTTTGTAACTGTAAAAGCCAATATTGCCCGTGGCTTCAGGGCGCCAACCCTGGCAGAACTGGCCAGCAATGGTACACATGAGGGAACGAACCGATATGAGTACGGCGAATTGAACCTGAAATCAGAAACCAGCCTTCAACTGGACGGTGGAGTAGAGGTGAACTATGAACACATTAGTTTAGGTGTTTCTGCATTTTTTAACCGGATGAATGATTTTATTTTCTATCAGAAATTATTATCAACAGCAGGTGGTGATTCTATTGTTCTGGTGGATGGAGAAGAGAATATTGCGTTTCGTTTCAACCAGCATAATGCAAAGTTGTATGGTCTTGAGCTGAATATTGATTTTCATCCCCATCCGCTTGACTGGCTGCATTTTGAAAATAATTTTTCTTTTGTTCGGGGCAGATTTGATGAAAGAATTGACGGGTTTAAAGACGGAAGTGATAATTTGCCTCTGATTCCTGCGCCCAGGTGGAATGGCGAACTGAGGGCTGATTTTAAAAAGGCAGGAAAGTTTTTACAGAACCTGTATGCAAGGTTTGAGGCAGACAAAACGTTCAGGCAAAATAACCATTTTACTGGCTTTGATACGGAAACGGCTACGGATGGATTTACCTTGCTGAATGCAGGGGTGGGTGCCAATATTACCGGTAAAAAGAATAATGTATTATTCAGCCTGCATTTGGGTGTAACTAATATTGGCAACGTGGCCTATCAGAATCACCTGAGCAGGTTAAAATATACGGCAGAAAATAATGTAACAGGCCGGGCAGGTGTATTTAATATGGGACGCAACTTCTCCGTTAAGTTGAATGTGCCTTTGGAGTTCAAAAGCAGATAACCGGTATCATTGGTATTTTAAGCCCCGTCATAATTATGGCGGGGTTTCTTTTTTAAAACTAACTTGCAGCATGGAATTGTCATTTAATACACCGGCATTATTGTTTCCGGCCATCAGCCTGTTGTTGCTGGCTTATACAAACAGGTTTCTGGCACTGGCCAACCTGGTAAGGAAGTTGCATGACGAGTATGAAAAAGGAAAGGAGAATCATATAGTCATTAAGCAGATACATAGTCTTCGTTATCGTCTTCGCCTCGTTCGGTATATGCAGACCCTTGGGGTGTTTAGTTTTGTCTGCTCCGTTCTGACCATGTACAGCATCTACAGTGAATGGGTTGTAGTTTCCCGTTATGTTTTCGCCACCGCATTACTAAGCTTATTGATTTCGCTGGTCATATCTCTTATTGAAATCACACAGAGTACCAGGGCCCTTGAACTTGAACTCAGTGATATAGAAGAGCCTGAAAAATCAGGGTTTCTTTCCGGCCTAATTTCTGGCAGCAATGAGAAAAAAGATTAATACATTTATGCAATGCTGAAAAAAGAGATACAGATATTAGCAGCGCTGGTCATTCTATTTTCATTTGCCTCCTGTTCCAAAGACGGATCAGGTACTGATGACGATGGTAATCACCTGTTTTCGGCTAATGATAAAACACCGCCCGAGATTTTGATTTTTACCCCTGTTTCAGGACAGGTTTTTGCAAACGGCAGCACAATTAATATAACTGGCAGGATAACTGATGACCTGGGACTTTACCGCGGCACCATCAAAATAGTAAATGAGGCCACCGGTAATACGATAATGTCACAGTCGTATGAAATACATGGTCTTCGCCTGTATAATTTCAATATAAGTCAAGCGGTTTCAGTTACAACGTCTTCCGACTATACTGTAACAGTCAGCTTTGAGGATCATGGAGCCAACACAGCCAGCAAATCTGTCGTGGTAAAAGTGAATCCCTGATGAGTTACAGGGACTGCATCAGTTTTAATAAGTTTTCCCAATTACCGCCGTTATAAACATCTTTCAAACCTTTTGCTTTCAGTGCCTCTAATGCTTTACGGCTTCTTTCGCCAGAGTTACAACAAAGGATGACGGGCCTTTTTGCTTCTTTAAGACGATCAGCACTTGCTTTTATTCTATCTGCGGGTATATTAAATGCATCAGGAACATGTCCCCGGTCATATTCAGTTCCTGATCGTACATCTATAATTATAGCGCCTTTGCGTAAAGCATTTTTAAGTTTACCGGATCCCAGTCCTAAGAAAGATAAAAGTCCCATAATTAAGCGATAGCGATTTTAGTTTTCCGTTCCCCGATTTGCTGGCGCCACATGGCAAAATACAGGCCTTTTTCAGCCAGCAGGTTTTCATGGCTGCCAGTTTCTACTACATCCCCTTTTTCTAATACATAGATCCTGTCGGCATGCATAATGGTGCTAAGCCTGTGTGCAATTAAGATAGTGATCTGCTTGCCGTTCCTCGAAATATCCCGGATCGTATCTGTTATTTCTTCTTCCGTTAGCGAATCCAAAGCTGAAGTCGCTTCATCGAATAAAAGCAATTTGGGTTTACGAAGCAATGCCCTTGCAATAGACAAGCGTTGCTTTTCCCCGCCCGAGAGTTTCAGGCCGCCTTCGCCGATCATGGTTTCTAATCCCTTTTCTGCTCTAGACAATAAACTATGACAGGCAGCTTTGTATAATACATCCTGCAATTCTTCGTCAGTTGCCTCGGGATTAACGAACAAAAGATTTTCTTTAATGGTACCAGAAAATAGCTGTGTATCCTGCGTAACAAATCCAATCTGGTTGCGCAGGTCTTCAAAGTCAATATTATTTTCATCCATGCCATTGTATAAAATACTTCCTTGCTGCGGACGGTATAATCCTACCAGCAGTTTCATTAATGTGGTTTTGCCAGAACCTGATGGTCCGACAAATGCAATTGTTTCGCCGGTATTTACTTTAAAGCTGATATCATTAATGGCATTTTGATTGGCCGTTTGATGTTTGAAGGCCACATGATCGAATTCAAGTGTACGTATTTCGCCAAGATGTTTCGGATTAGCTGCTTTTGGTTCCGGCGCTTTTTTCATCAGGTTGGCAAAATTTTCCAAAGACGCCTGGGCTTCACGATAAGTAAGAATGATATTGCCTATTTCCTGCAGCGGGCCAAATACAAAAAAGGAAAAAATCTGCATGGTCACCAGTTGCCCGGCATCCATTTCACCACGAAAGATGAGCCAGAGCAGCATGAACAGAATGATCTGCCGGAGTGTATTTACAAATGTTCCTTGCACAAAACTGATACTGCGGATACGTTTCACTTTGGTCAGCTCAAGCCCCAGTATTTTAAAAGTATTTTTATTCAGCCGGGAGACTTCCTGTTGTGTCAGGCCAAGACTTTTTACCAGTTCAATATTTCGTAGTGATTCGGTGGTTGCTCCTGCCAATGCCGTGGTTTGTCCCACAATTTTTTTCTGAATGGTTTTTACTTTCTTACTAAGCAGGTTGGAAATGATTGTTAACAGAAAGATGCCGCCAAAATAGATGAGTGGCAGCCTCCAGTCAATCCGAAAAGCATAAACAGCCACGAAGAAAATACCAACGATTACCGGGAATAGTATATTTATGAAGGAAGAAACGAATTTTTCCGTATCGATTCTCACCTTTTGCAATACACTTAAAGTTTCACCGCTGCGGGCATCTTCAAACTCCTGGTAAGGGAGTTTCATAGCATGTTGTAATCCTTCCGTGAAAACGGTAGCGCCGAATTTTTGAGTAATAAGGTTCAGAAAATAATCCTGGAAGGCTTTGGCGATACGGCTGATCATAGCTACGGAGATAGAAGCAATTAAAAGTGCTGCCACACCGTAATGAGGATTTTCTTCGAATGACCAGAAGAATTTATCAAAGTCGTACTCGTTCTTGTTATTGGCAAAATGGTTGGCAAGATTTACGAGTTTACCAAAGATGATCGGATCTACCAGGGAGAAGCCAATATTGACCGCAGCGAGGAACAATACCAACGCCACCAGCCATTTATAGGGCTTCAGGTAGTGGAATAAAATTTTCATATTGTCTGTTGAGGTGAAAGCGAAAGGAACTCAATGTGCAAACATCGTACAAGTTCGGGAAAAATGACAATATAACAGTGAAGCCGGGAGTAAATGAAGTAATACTAATGACTACTGACTATAGACTTACGACTCCTCACTCCCGACTCGTTCATTACCCCGCCCAGCCTTCCCTGTCAAGGCTTCTGTACTGAATGGCTTCTGCCAAATGTTCCGGTTTGATTTCTTTGCTGCCGGCAAGGTCAGCAATGGTTCTTGAGACTTTAAGAATTCTGTCATAAGCCCTTGCAGACAGGTTCAGTTTTTCCATGGCCGCTTTCAGTAAGTTGGCACCTACCTGGCTGATGACACATATTTCTTTCAGCATCTTGCTGCTCATTTGTGCATTGCAGTAAATACCCGGGTTGTCTTTGTATCGTTCCCCTTGCATTTCTCTTGCAGCTATTACTCTTTCTCTTATACTGCCTGAATTTTCCTGTAATTTAATTGCCGACAATTCACTGAAAGCAACCGGTGTTACTTCCACATGTAAGTCTATACGGTCGAGCAATGGACCAGAAATTTTATTCAGGTATTTCTGTACAGCACCCGGCGGACAGGTACATTCCCTATCAGGATGGTTATAAAATCCGCAGGGGCAGGGGTTCATGGAGGCAATCAGCATAAATGAAGCGGGAAAATCCACTGCCACTTTTGCCCTTGAAATCGTTACCCTTCTTTCTTCCATCGGCTGTCGCATTACTTCCAAAACGGTTCTTTTGAATTCCGGCAGTTCATCCAGGAACAAAACACCATTATGTGCCAGTGAAATTTCACCGGGCTGCGGTACACCGCCGCCACCCACCAGTGCCACATCCGAAATAGTATGATGAGGTGAACGGAATGGTCTTTTGGAAACCAATGTGGCATTCTCAGGCAGTTTACCAGCGACAGAATGGATTTTGGTTGTCTCCAGTGCTTCCTGCAAGGAAAGAGGTGGCAGGATAGTCGGTAGTCTTTTTGCCAGCATGGTTTTACCGGCACCGGGCGGGCCTATCAAAATGGCATTGTGGCCGCCGGCTGCAGCAATCTCCAATGCCCTTTTAATATTTTCCTGTCCTTTTACATCTGCAAAGTCAATTTCAAAATCATATTGTGAATTAAAAAACTCTTCTCTTGTATTAACGACCACTTGTTCCAGTCCTTTTTCTTCATTTTCAAAAAAGTCAATTACTTCTTTGATATGACTGACACCATACACCTGAAGGTTATTGACCATGCCGGCCTCTTTGGCATTTACTTTGGGAACGATCAATCCTTTAAATCCTTCTTTCCTGGCCTGTATGGCAATGGGCAAAGCTCCTTTGATGGGACGAATCTCACCATCCAGTGCTAATTCGCCCATGATGACATACTGCGAAAGCATTTCTGCATTTTCTATTTGTTCAGAGGCACCGAGTATACCCAATGCAATGGGAAGGTCAAAGGCTGTACCACTTTTTTTGATATCGGCCGGCGCCAGGTTTACGACCACTTTTGTCCGGGGAAATGAATAACCATTTGTTTTGAAGGTACTTTCTATTCTTTGCAAACTTTCTTTTACCGCATTATCAGGAAGTCCAACGATCATCGGATCTTTCCCCTGCGTGGCGATCCAGTTCACCTCAATGGTGATAGTGATCGCTTCTACACCATAAACCGCACTGCCAAAAGTTTTGATAAGCATGGAGGGAAGATAGCAAAAATTGCCAATCAGCCTATTACCGGAAAGTGGTATTCTCTTCTTATTGGCGAATCACTTTTGCCTCAAACAGCAAGGAGGTATTTGGATCTGGGTTAACAGTAACTAGTCCGCTTCCTGTATTCAAAGTAAATGTTTCAACCTGCTTTGAGATATACAGTTTTTCAAACTCAGGTCTTGCTTTTCCCATGTCTAATGATAATTCCAGCGGTAGCTCAAACGGAGCGGAATCTTGTAACTGGTTTACGGTGAGTTCGATTTTCTGGTTACCGGGCAGGTATTTCCACTTTATTTCCAATTGCGGGTTCGTTGGTGTATACAGCCATTGCCGGAAAAATTGCTCCAGGTTCTTGCCCGAATTTTTTTCGAAAATTTTTTGCAGGTCTTTTGTTTCGGCATTTTTACCGGCATACTGTGCATAATAGTCCCTGATGCTTTTATGAAATACAGAATCACCCAGCTGCCTGCGCAGCATATGCAATACCCAACTGCCTTTTTGGTAACTGTTTGCATTCAGCAGTTTCATATAATCAGTGGTGCTGTCCACTACGGGACGTCTGGCATATTTTACAAAGGCCAATACCTGCTCCCTGTCTTCCTGCATACGTTTATTCAAACTGTCTGTTCCGTATTTTGATTCCAAATACACATGGGTGAGATAGGTTGCAAAACCTTCGCTCAGCCAAAAATGGGCAAAGCTTTTTTCTGTGGCCATATTGCCAAACCACTGGTGTACGATCTCATGTGCAAAAAGCCGCTCTTCAGTTCTTTCGCCGTTAACGGTATTGTCTGCATAAAAAATGGCACCGGCATTTTCCATGCCGCCAAACATCGTACTGGATTGTACATTGGCTAATTTAGGATAAGCATAGGGCCCGATATAATTGATGAACCATTGCAGAATATCTTTGCCAATGGCATAATCATAAAATCCTTCACTTTTATTTTCTGTATACACCCAACTGCTGACCGGGATACAATTATTGGCAAATCCTGTATGTTGTACAGCAAAATCAGCTACACCTATCACCATTACTTTGGTAGGCAGTGGCACATCTTCTTTCCAGTGAGTGAGTTTTTTGTCATTAGGAAGATTGGTTTCTTCTATTTGAATGCCATTTGAAATTACCTGGTAGTGGGAGGGGGCTGTGACAATAAATTCGACCGAAGCTTTATCAGCCGGGTCGTCCACACAGGGTAACCAGTTATGGGCACGGTTGGGCCAGTTGTCGCCAAAAAAAGTTCTTTTGCCAAACTGGTTTTTAGAAAT
>CAYPBW010000154.1:0-7078 GCA_964409055.1 uncultured Chitinophaga sp.
ATGAAAGCACATTGATGGTAAAACCCATCAGGTACATAATGAAGAAGGCGCCAATGAGTGATACAGGGATATCAATCAGCGGACGGATAGCAATGATCCATTCCCGGAAGAAAGCATAGATGATCATCACTACCAGCAGAAAAGCAATCATCAGCGTTTCTTCTACTTCCAGTATTGACTTTTTGATAAATTTGGTCTGGTCCAGTGCAATATTGATCTTGATATCCTCAGGAACATCTTTCTTTATCTGCTCCAGCCTTTTGAAAAATTCATCAGAAATAGAAACATAGTTGGAACCGGGTTGCGGTACAACTGCCAGGGCAATCATGGGAGTACCATTACCCCTCAGTACTGTTTCTTCGTTTTCAGGCCCCAATACGGCTTCTCCTACATCTTTCAGCCTGATATCTGCGCCGCCAACATTTCTTACAATAAGGTTATTGAATTCTTCTTCTGTATTCAGGCGGCCAAATGTTCTTACCGTCAGTTCAGTAGTGTTGCCTGAAATTTTACCCGATGGCAATTCAACATTTTCTCTAAGTAAAGCTGCCTGTACATCAGCTGCTGTCACATTCAGGGCTACCAGTTTTGCCGGATCGATCCAGATACGCATTGCATATCTTTTTTCACCCCAGATCTGCACACCGCTCACACCGGGAATCGTCTGTAACCTTTCTACCAGCACATTATTGGCATATTCAGTCATTTGCAACTGGTTCCGGGTGTTGCTTTGTACGGTCATGGAAAGTATAGCATCGGAACTGGCATCTGCTTTGGAAACAACGGGCGGGGCATCAAGATCAGAAGGTAAAGAACGCTGCGCCTGAGAAACTTTATCCCGCACATCATTCGCTGCTGCTTCCAGGTCAATACTCAGGTCAAATTCCACATTGATATTACTGCTGCCGTTGCTGCTGCTGGAAGTAATGTTTTTGATACCCGCAATCCCATTAATAGCTTTTTCCAGCGGTTCTGTGATTTGCGTTTCAATGATATCAGAGTTGGCGCCGGGGTAGGAGGTTCTCACACTGATATTGGGCGGGTCTATGGCAGGATAATCCCTGACTCCTAAAAACTTGAACCCGATAATGCCAAACACCACAATAATGATATTCATTACTATGGCCAGTACCGGTCTGCGTAAACTTAACTCTGATATATTCATACACCGATTAGTCTCTGGGTATTAAATTATTTCTTCTGCTCTTCAGTTGTTCCTGTTGGCTGTGCTGATACGGCATTTACAATTTTTCCAATTTGGATTTTCGCTTCGGGCCTTACACTCAAAAGGCCGGTAACAACAACCGTATCGCCGGCATTCAGTCCTTCCAGTATTTGTACTCTTGCTGAGTCCCGGATGCCTGTGGTAACATCGGCAAAAATGGCGGTGCCGTCTTTATACAGAATTACTTTTTTGCCTCTTGCCTGCGGCAGTACGGCTTGTGTGGGAACCAATATTGCATTTGGATCAGGGTCAAAACTTAGTTGCACCTTGGCAAAAGCGCCGGGCAACAGCGCCTCATCTTTACCCATCACGGCAGATCTTACTGTCAGGCTTCTGGTATTTTCCATTACGTTCGACTCGGTAGCAATAATTTTTGCTCCTAATTGCTTCTTAGAACTTTCGATGGTAAATGTTACCAATTGACCGACCTTGATCTGGCTTGTATATTTCTCGGGAATGGTGAAATCAAGTTTTAGCTGGTCAGTTTGGTTAATCACAGCAATTACAGTAGCTGGTGTAACATAAGCGCCGGGACTGATGGCTTTTAATCCCAGTTTGCCGCTGAAAGGAGCCCTGATGACAGTTTTAGCGATGCTTGTTTGTAAGATTCCAATATCTGCTTTCAGGCTGTTTACCTGTAAAAGACTGATATCATAATCCTGCTGGCTGATGCCCTGAATTTTTAGCAGCTGCGCCTGCCTTTCTTCTGTTTTTTCAGCAAGGGCCAGTTGTATCTGTAATTTGTTGAGCTGTGCCCGCAAGTCTCCATCGTACAACCTGGCCAGTACTGTTCCTTTGCTTACATATTTTCCTTCGGCTACATTCAACTGCACTATTCTGCCGGAAACTTCGGGGTGAATTTCGGCTACTTCATTGGCAACAATAGTACCGGGCACTTCAATATTTTCCTGGAATGGTTCTGTTTTGACAATGTAGCCATCCACTTTCATGGGAGGGGCTTTGGCGCCTGCTGCAGGCTTTGCATTGGCCGCTTCTTTTTTCTTTTTGTTGCAGGAACCCAGCAAAAAAATGGTGATAACTAAAACAAAGGGTATAAATCTCATTTGGTTTGGGTGTAATCGTAAAAAAGTGAATAAAGATAACAGATTATCGGTAGCAATTAGACGGGGAAAGGGACAGATACCTTCACTGGTATTTCGGCGGATTATAAGCGGTATATATGTTGGATAAGAGGAACTTATGCCTTGACTTGTAATAATCGTTTCACCTTATTGGAGCGGTGCAGCAGTTCCTGTTTTTCTTTGCTGAGAATCGTGACATGACCCATTTTCCGGCCTGGTTTTGTTTCCTTTTTACCATAAAGATGAACGAAGGCATTTTCAATCTTTAATGTTTCTTCCAGTCCTTCATATTTTACCGGTCCGCTAAAACCTTCTGCCCCTATAAGATTAACCATAATAGAAGGCATAATGGCATCTGTATTTCCCAAAGGATAGCCCAGTATTACCCGCCAGAGCATATCAAACTGGGAGGAGTAGTGAGCTTCAATGGTATGATGGCCGCTGTTGTGCACTCTTGGGGCAGTTTCGTTGACCAGTACTTCTCCGTTTTTATCAATGAACATTTCTACTGCAAAAATGCCGGGTGAATTAAGGCTTCGGGCAACAGCTAGTGATATTGCTTCTACTTTCCATAGCGTTTTCATATCAATCTCGGCGGGGCATAACTGGTAGTCGAGCAGATTCAATACCGGATCAAACAACATTTCAACCGGGGGGTACAGCGCCGTTTCGCCGTTATCATTGACGGCAACCATTTGTGCTATTTCCTTTTGAAGAGGTACCATTTTTTCCAGCACAGCGGGGGCGTCAAAGCCTTTGGCAATGTCTTGTTTTGATCTTAAAAGCTGAACACCACGACCATCATATCCACCTTCACCGATTTTATGTACTGCGGGCAGAAAACTTTCAGCTTCCTGTAATTCTACCAGGTTGTTCGTAATAATGAATTCAGCAGAAGGAATATTATGATTGCGGTAAAACTCTTTCTGTAATATTTTATTCTTGATAGTTCTTAAAACGGAAGGTTTAGGATATACTTTAACACCCTCACTTTCCAGCCGTTCAAGCGCCTCCACATTTACGTTTTCAATTTCGATAGTAATGGCATCAAGCCCTTTTCCAAAATTGTAAACAGCGTCAAAATTCTTAATATC
This sequence comes from uncultured Chitinophaga sp., assembly GCA_964409055.1. GTDB lineage: Bacteria > Bacteroidota > Bacteroidia > Chitinophagales > Chitinophagaceae > JJ008. The sequence goes on from CAYPBW010000154.1 coordinate 3,402, forward strand.
TCCTTTGGTAAAATGATGGCAAAGATGGGCAGCCGGGCATTCGGCATCGTTCTCCAGCACATAGGTTTCAACAGGGTAATTGGCAGCTGCCTGCAATAACATCCGGCCTAACTGGCCGCCTCCGAGAATTCCAATTTTTGGCATGGGGCAAAAGTAATCAAGAAGAGGCAGAGGATGAGTAATTCTTGTACAATGATTTTTCTAACTTTGACCCATGATTCCGGATTATCCGCATAAGTTATTTTCTGACAAAAGAAGCGGTTTCAATCTCTTGATAGTGACCTTAGCCATGGATTCCTCCTGCTGTTGAGGGGGAAGCGGTTTGCTTCCCTGTTTTTTTATTTTCACTTTTTAAATTAACTAATCATGAATACAGTAACAGCAACTACAGATAAAAAACAAACTACTCAAACAGATTTTCTTCCGCTGGAAGGAACCGATTACGTGGAATTCTATGTTGGAAATGCCAAGCAGGCAGCCCACTATTATATGAGTGCATTTGGTTTCCAGGCCCTGGCTTATGCCGGTCCTGAAACAGGAGTGAAGGACAGGGCCAGTTATGCAGTTCGTCAGCACAAACTGACTTTTGTTTTAACCACTCCATTACGGACAGATAACCCAATAGCTGATCATATCTATAAACACGGAGATGGTGTAAAGGCATTATCTCTCAGGGTGCAGGATGCCACTGGAGCATGGGAGGAGACTACTAAACGGGGGGCAAAAAGCTACATGGAACCAACAAGACTAACTGATGAACATGGTGAGGTGGTTATGAGTGGTATCCATACTTATGGCGATACTGTGCATCTCTTTATTGAAAGAAAAAATTATACTGGTGCATTTATGCCCGGCTACAAACCATGGGGCAATCCTTATTTCAAGCCTGCTGATACGGGACTTTTATATGTAGATCATTGTGTAGGCAACGTAGGCTGGAACCAGATGAATCCCTGGGTAAAATTTTACGAGGAAGTAATGGGTTTCAAAAATATCCTTTCATTTGATGATAATGATATTTCCACTGAGTATTCTGCATTGATGAGTAAAGTGATGAGCAGCGGCAACGGATATGTAAAGTTTCCCATCAACGAACCGGCAGAGGGCAAAAAGAAAAGCCAGGTGGAAGAATACCTCGATTTTTATAACGGAGAAGGATGCCAGCATGTGGCTATGGCCACCAATGATATTGTAAAAACGGTGACAGCACTCAGGGACAGGGGGGTTGAATTTTTAAGAGTTCCCAATACCTATTACGATGACCTGCTGGACAGGGTGGGTAAAATAGATGAAGACCTGGAGCCTTTGAAAGAGTTGGGTATCCTCGTTGACCGAGATGATGAGGGTTACCTGTTGCAGTTGTTCTCTAAACCTGTGGAAGACAGGCCAACCCTTTTCTTTGAGATTATTCAAAGAAAAGGAGCAAAAAGTTTTGGCAAGGGCAACTTTAAGGCACTTTTTGAAGCACTGGAGAGAGAGCAGGATCTCAGGGGAAACCTATAATTGAACAATGTATCAATGAATAATGGGTCAGGAGCAGCTGCTTTTGACCCATTTATCTTTAGTTCTTATCTTTATATACAGTTTAGCGAATCAGCAGAAATAAAATCCGTTTCCCGCCGTTAAGCTAAAATTCAGGACAATGAAAAGCCTTCTTCCGTTAATAGCATTTACTTTTTTTACAGTGGCCGCTGTGGCGCAGCCGCCGTCTTCCAAGAGTGGCGGACCTTCCTATTCATTTATTGATTACCAAAAAGCATTTCCCCGGCCAGGAGAGGCCATGCAGCGCAAAATGGATACGTTGCAAAAACAATTTGAAGCAAAGAAATTGCAATGGCCTGCTAAATACATGTATATCCGTTCTTTCAAGTACGACAGCCAACTGGAAGTGTGGGTAAAGAATGAGATAACTGCACCATTCCAGCTTTTCAAAACATATAAAGTATGCGCCCTGGCAGGTACGTTAGGGCCCAAAAGAATGGAGGGTGATTACCAGGTGCCTGAAGGGTTTTATTATATCAATGAATTTAACCCCAAAAGCAATTATTATCTCTCTTTAGGTATCAATTATCCCAATGCTTCTGATAAGATACTGAGTGATTCATTAAGACCGGGCAGCGCTATTTATATTCATGGCAGTTGCGTTACTGTTGGCTGCATTCCTATTACTGATCAGCAGATCGATGAGCTCTATATTCTGGCGGCACATGCAAAGGATCAGGGCCAGGATTTTATTCCTGTTCATATTTTCCCCATTCGCTTTGATAAAGAAAAGAGTGTTAATTACCTGGAAGGACTTACAAAGGATGATCCATCGCTGAAGAAATTTGCTGAGCGGATGGAGGATGCTTTTGATTATTTTGAAAAATACAAACAACTGCCCATCGTAATGGTAGGAGAGAAGGGAGAATATATCATTAATGAAGCACCTCCTAAAAAGGCAAAACAGATCATAGAAGATAAGCAACCGGTGAAAAAGCCTCCAATGGCCAGAAGAATAAGGAATATTACAGGCCTGACTGACGCTGTACATCAATGGCCCCAGTATCCCGGCGGGGCAGATGCCTTTATGAAGTTCCTGGAAAGAACAGGTAAGGAAACGGGGAAGTATCTGCCAAAAGGGATTAAAAAAGCGTATATCCAACTTGAGTTTATCATTGATAAAGATGGAGTTCCGGTTAATTTCAAAATTCTCAAAAGTATTAAAGATGCGGATGAACTGGAAGATGAACTGATCGGCCGCCTGGAGAATATGGGTACCTGGAAGCCGGCAATATTACATGATAAACCTGTAGCCAAAAAGATGATACAGACAATAACAATTGAAACTCCGTGATTGGTTAATTGTGAGTTGTAGTAATTTTCCTATTTTGACTTATCATTATTTTTTATATCATTGTGAATAAATAGTTTATTCAATCCTTCCTTTGAATTTCCGGTTGATTAGTAAAAAAACATCATTATTCACCAAAATCGGAAATTTAAATGAGAACAATTAAGATCTTCACCACCACTTTACTTTTTGCGGCAATTGCTTTTGCCGGTTGTCAAAAAAATGCTACAGAGTTAACCGGTACTGATAGTTATTCCGTTGAAAAACAAGCTAATCAGAACGGACCGTGTAACAGTAATGCTTACCAGGTTGTACTGGAAAGCAAAACGTTTTCAAATGGTAACTGGGAATGGATTTGGAGTGTAAAAAATCCCAACCCTGGTAATGGTACAAATGGCACCTCACAGGACATGAGTCATTGGGGAATGCAGTTTGGAACATGTTTCAACTGGGCTGATGTTGTTTCTGCAGCCTATAGCTCCAACGGAAATAACTGGATTTCTTTTAATCCATCTTATTCTGTAGACCCGAGCCAGTCTTGCCTTACAACCCCCGTGTTAAAGTTTGATTTTGGTACATCAGGCAGCAATAAATCATATTATCGCCTTGTACTAAGCCGTGACTATGTAGTTAATCAATCTGCCACAGCTTATTATAAATCTGGAAGACGTATGCCTTGCTGTACTTTTAATTTTAGTGGTGTTGGTTGTAACAATACAATTCCAACAAGGCAGGCCCAGGTATCAGCCAATTAATAGTTTTGTATTTCATCCATCCTGTTTTGCTGCAATAGTACCTGAATTGTTTCAGGTGTTTGTTGTCGAAGCAGGATGGTTTTTTTTTG
>CAYPBW010000155.1:0-5138 GCA_964409055.1 uncultured Chitinophaga sp.
GGCCACGGATGTGATGAAGGATTCCGCTGAAGCGGATTTTTTTGTACGCAGATGACCACAAATAAACACAGATGAATTTTTTGAAACAAAGAATCAATCGTTAGTTGCCTAACGTTATCTATCTGCGCATATCTGCGTTCATCTGTGTACAACATATCTGCCGCAGGCAGCTATCATTAAAACCGCTGTGTCATTCCGTGGCTTGGTGGGAGATAAATTTTCACGCAAAGACGCAGAGACGCAAATTTTTTTATAATGAAGCCACTGAGGTATTGAAACCTGCCTACCGGACAGGCGGGCACAGAGAAAGAAAGGAAAATAATTTCAGTGCTGCTGTGTTTCTGTGGCTAATGTATTTTGCGTTCTTCGTGGCCTGGCGGGAAACCTACTTCTCTTTTGAATTTTGCTGCTCTAGTAATTCACTTCGCCGTGGCTCGGGTACATTCTCGTATTCAAAGGGACAATGCCTGCAGCCATTGCCGCAGCAATAACCTTTCTCCAGGTGGTATTTTTCTGTGAGAACGATCAGCCCGTCTTCATTAATGTAATAATGTATGCCTTCAATGAGATCCTTCATGTGCTTGCAGCTTTTCTTTCAATGCCAGGTCTTTTTCTTTATTGCCCAAATCATCCGGCAATGAAAAGCAGAGGTAATGGATGCGGTTACTGCCGGCAATATCTAATGATTCGTAATGTGTTTTAATGTTCAATTCTTCGCTGACAGTTTCGTTGTTGAATACATCATCCATATCCCTGTGCAACGGGCACCCGTACAGTTCAATCACCAGTTTGGTAAAGCGGTACAGGTCCGGGCTGTCGGTCTTTAAGTGTATTAAACCACCGGGAGCAAGGAATTGTTGATACAGGCGGAGAAATTTTGGATGCGTAAGCCTTTTTTTGGCTTTGGATAAACGTAATTGCGGGTCCGGGAAAGTGATCCATATTTCTGCAACTTCCTTTGCCTCAAAGTATTCAGTTACCTGGTCGATCTGTGTACGCAGAAAGGCAACATTGCTTAAATTTTCCTGCAAAGCTTTTTTGGCCCCTACCCAGATGCGGTTGCCCTTCAGGTCAATTCCGATGAAATTGCGCTGCGGGTACAGGCGGCCAAGCCCTACAGCATATTCACCTTTGCCGCAGGCCAGCTCCAGGGTAATGGGATGATCATTATGAAAAACAGTCTTCCATTTCCCTTTTATGTCTTTGGGAAATTGCAATACGTTGGAAAAAGTTTCCAGCTCTGCAAAGCGTTGTAATTTTTTCTGGCCCATGGCGGCCAAAGGTAACTTAAATTTTTACCTGCAGCCCGACGGCTACTACCGACTTAAACTGTAAACCGGGTGAAGAACCTTCTTCTCCAAAAAGGCGCACATCATCATCATAGATCATATCCACGTTCCAGGTAAAGGCGATGATCTTAGCTACTTTGGCAGAGAAAGTATTGGTCATAAAGATGTCGACATTCTGCGGGTCTTTTTTGTAATTGGAAAAAAGATCCAGCCTGCTTTTGTACGAAATATATTTATTGAATGCCTTCTGGTAACTGATAGTGGCAAATGCGCCGTTCTGGTTAATGCTGTGCGTATGCTGTTTTACACCATACTCACCTTTTGCTGATAAGAGGCTGTCTCTTACAAATACCCAGCGGGAAGTAACGGGTGAAAGGAAGATGGATAGATCTTTTGCCGGTTTATAATCCAGTCCCTGGCTGGCAATCAAATATGCCGGTGAAAGAAATGCGGAAGCAAATGTCTTTACATTGTTGGGATAGGTATAGCCTTTCAAAAACTGGGAACGGAAATTGGCCAGTGTGGCCAGGTTGAGTTTCTTGTTCAGCGCCAAACCATACTTGGTCAGAAAATCAAAACGGTCATCATTCTTTCGGCCGCCCAAACTGGTGGTGTTGATATAGCCAAAGTTGACATCGAATGTATTATCCCAGCTATGATTATTTTGTTTGTAGAAAGCAAACAGGCGCAGCGAGGTGTTAAGGGTGAATGAGAAATCATCACCGCCCGCCGCCCAGTTGCTCTGGCTGCCCTGGCCTATGTTGATGCCAAAGGCACCGCCGGTTTTCCAGTTCCAGGCTGTATCAGGAGCTTCTTTTTTTACCTGGCGCTGCGCTTCGCTCTGCAATTTCTTAATGATAGCATCCTGGGCAGTGGCAACAAATGATAAACTGATCAAACAATAAAACAGAATGAGCCTCTTCATGAGAAATAGTCCGGTTTATTCAGTAATAGTGGTTGAATGGATGGTAGTCTTCAGCAGGGTGCTGCAAAGATATACCGGCCAATAAACCGGAGAGCAGGTTTTTTATTTTATAGGATATGTTAAAACACCAGTGGTACGAATGGGTGTTTGTATAAAAGAAAAACCACATTCGTTTATGCATGAAGGTGGTTTACGATATGGATAAACACTTAAAACTTTAGCAGCAGGCCAATACCTACCAGTGATTTTAACTGTAAGGCAGGCCTGTCGTTGTTGGTGCCAAACAATTTTACATCATCATCATAGATCATATCTACACTCCATGATACCGATAATACTTTACCCAGTTTTGCATTCAGGATATTGGACATGAACACATCAATATTCTCCGGGTTGTGCCGGTAGTTGGAGAAAAGGTCCAGCCTTCCTTTATAAGTGATGTTTTTGCTGATCTCTTTCAGGTAATTGATGGTGGCAAAAGCACCCAGCTCCAGGTTTGTCTTTTTACCGGGAATAACACCATAGGCTCCTTTATTGGAAAGTGCTGTATCCCTGACGATCACCCAACGGGTTGTGACAGGCGAAAAGAAGATGGAGAGATTTTTTGTAGGCTTATAATCAAGACCGGCACTCAGTAAAAGATATCCCGGCGCCATAAAGTTGGAAGAGTAGGTGGGGACATTGTTGGCGTAGGTATAGCCCTTGAAGAACTGCGAACGCAGGTTGAATAAAGCAGAAAGGTTGAGCTTGGGATTCAGGGCATAACCATATTTGGAAAGCAGGTCAAAGCGGTCATCATTTTTCCGGCTGCCCAGGCTGGTGGTGTTTACATAACCCAGGTTGAAGTCAAATGTATTGTCCCAGCTGTTCTTGTCTTTTTTATAAAAAGCAAAAAGACTGAGCACTGAGTTAACCGATAAGGAAAAATCATCGCCACCGGCAGCCCAGTTGCTCAATGAACCCTGCGAAATATTTAAACTGTAGATGCCGCCTTTTTTCCAGTTCTTCTTACTGGTGTCGCTGGCATCTTTTTTAATAGCTTTTCCGGCTTCGTTTTGCAGGGCTTTTACGGTTTGATCCTGTGCATGGGCTAAACCCCAAAACAGGATGAAAAGCATCGTTGTAATCTTTTTCATATATACATCCATTAGCAATAAAGGTAAAACCGGGCCTGTTTCTGTTAGCTGATTTTAGGCAGCAGCAAAGATGTTGCGGTTCATGTAATAGCTTTTCTTACGGTGTAAAGAGCTTCTTGTCTTCAATGAAAGTTTTTTGTGCATCAGAAAGTTTAAGGCTGGAATTATCCCGCAGGTTGATGGTTTGCAGGTTTTGTAACTGCGAGATGCTCTCCGGCAATGTTTTTAGTTTATTGGAAGCAAGGTATAATTCCTGCAGGGCATTGAGTTTTCCCAGGTCTTGTGGCAGTTCCATCAGTTTGTTATTGTTCAGGTCAAGCACGGTAAGGTTGGGAAGAGTAGTGATGAAAGCAGGAAGCGTCATGAACTTGTTGTAAGAAAGGGCCAGGTATTTCAGTCGTTTTAATTGGGAGATCGGTTGTGGAAGGGCGAATAAGAGGTTTCCGCCCAAACCTAATTCTGTCAGGTTTGCAAGCTGGCCGATACTTTCCGGGACGGTGGTCAGCATATTACCATAGATGTATAGCTCGGTTAAAGAAGTGATTTTAAAAATAGCTTCCGGTATTGCTTTGAGTTTATTATTGGTCAGGTAAAGAATCTTCAGGTTGGATAAATTGGAAAAACTGGCAGGAAGTGCAGAAAGATTGTTATCGCTAAGGTCCAGTTCAGTGAGTGCTGTCATTTTAGTAACAGCAGCAGGAAGACTGCTTAGTTTATTGCCGCTGAGGTTTAGCTCCGACAGCATTTTCAATTGTATAATGCTTTCCGGGATAGTGGAAATTTTATTGTAGGAAAGATCAAGTGCAACAAGATTGGGCAACTTTAATACATCAGGAGGTACGCTGGTCAGCTTTTTGTCTGCCAATGAAAGGATATACACTTCAGCAGGGTTTTGCAGTGCCTCTTCCAGGGAAGAATAGACTTTGTCTTTTTGCGAATGAGCGGTGGTGATCAGCAGGGCTGAGAGGATAAGCAGGGTTAGTTTTTTCATGATGGAGGTTTTATCATTCTGATGGCAGGATAAATTTCGGTTATTTCTTAGGGATGGCAATCAGGGAATGGGGAGTAATTAAATATGTACAATAAAATACTTCCCGGATAGGGTAATTCCTTAGCTGTAGTTATCCGGACTGTTCGTCGTGGCACGGAGCAGTTAGTTATGCGGGTCTGATGTATTAGTTTTCATTAGTTAGTATAAAAGAAAAAGCCTTCCCTGATTAAGAGAAGGCTTTTTTAAGCTGTAGGGGCCCCGACTGTACGTCGGGGCACGGAGCAGTTAGCGTCTGCACAAATTAGAAGAGAGAGCTACTCTCAAACAACTGGTGGTCAACCCCAGTCGGTCCGCCCGTCGGCGGATCGGCGTTATGCAGTGTTTATCCTGTGATCTCCACCCCCGAGACAAGAGGGTCGCTGCCATCTGAGCAATTTCTGTTGCCTGGTTGATACAATAAAAAAAGCCTTCCCTGATTAAGAGAAGGCTTTTTTAAGCTGTAGGGGCCCCGACTGTACGTCGGGGCACGGAGCAATTAGCTATCCGGGCCTGATGTATAGTTTTTAATTAATTAGTATAAAAGAAAAAGCCTTCCCTGTTTTAGAGAAGGCTTTTATAAGCTGTAGGGGGAGGGATCGAACCTCCACGGGGCAGTTAGTTGTAGCACAAAGTTCAGTGGTCGACCCTGGTCGTTCCGGTATTGCTACCAAAACGGCTCTATGCTATATTTATCCTGTTTTCCCCACCCCCGAGACAAGAGGGCATGTCTGCCATGCTTTCGCAATTTCATCACCCCA
>CAYPBW010000155.1:5238-7056 GCA_964409055.1 uncultured Chitinophaga sp.
CCACCCCCGAGACAAGAGGGCATGTCTGCCATGCTTTCGCAATTTCATCACCCCACAGTGTGTTTTAAAGAACTTGATAGAACAAATATAGGCCAGATAGCTTTTTTGTTCCAAATTTTTCAATATTTATTTTAAAAATATAGATATTATTCAAATAATATTCTATTATTGTGAATAATTTTCAAAATCAATATATAAAATGGCAGCAAAATTGAATCTCGACAAACTGGATCTGCAGATCATCCATCACATGATGGAGAATGCAGAGATGTCTTATGCTGATCTGGGTAAAAAACTCTTTGTTTCCGGCGGCACCATCCATGTGCGCATCAAAAAACTGCAGGAAGCCGGCGTGGTTAAAGGTACAAGGTTGAAAGCGGACCTGAAGCAACTGGGTTATGATGTAATAGCCTTTATCGGTATCTACCTGAAAGAAAGCTCTCTCTATGATTCGGTAGCCAAAGAACTGCAGAAGATACCCGAGATCGTTCGCCTGAATTATACAACAGGTAATTACAGCATGTTTGCCGAGATTGTTTGTAAAGACATTACACAGCTGCGGTGGGTATTGCATGACCAGCTGCAGAAAATTAAAGGGATCGAACGAACAGAAACATTTATTTCGCTGGAAGAGAGTTTTAACCGTAATGTGAAAGTGATCTGATTTCAGTTTGCTTATGAAAGAATCCCGCCATTTTTATTCTTCGCTGACCTTGCTGCTGCTGCTGAATATCCTCATCAAACCGGTTTGGATATTCGCTATTGACAGGCAGGTACAGAATGTGGTGGGCACATCAGTGTACGGTATTTATTTTTCGTTGCTGAATTTTTCTATGGTGCTCAGTTTTTTACTCGACTGGGGTGTCACCAGTTATTTCAACCGTCAGCTGGCTTCCGACCCGCAGGGATTTGAAGTGTACGCCGGAAAATTCTTTTTCATCAAACTACTTTTTATAGGGGTATATGCTGCTCTTGTATTGCTGGCAGGATGGTTCACAGGCATTAAAGAGTGGGAGATATTGTTGGCTGTTATTATTATTCAGTCGCTTACTTCCCTGTTTGTTTTCCTGCGGGGAATGATTACTGCCCGGCAATGGTTTCGCACAGATGCCTGGTTGTCGGTACTGGATAAAGGATTGATGATTATTGTTTGCGGAAGCTTTCTTTTATGGCCTGCGTTTACAGGATCCATTACTATAGCACATTTCTTATGGATACAGGTTTTTTGCAGTGCAGCAGCAGTATTAACAGCCCTGCTGGTGATTTTGAGAAAAGGAGTTCTATGGGTCCCTGCTAAAAAAATTAAAACCGGGTTGCCGGTATTTCGGCAGGCACTGCCTTTTGCATTGATTGTTTTGCTGATGTCGGCCCATTACCGGCTGGATGGTTTTTTACTGGAAAGAATGCACCCGGATGGTGCCTGGCAGGCAGGAGTATATGCATCGGCTTATCGTCTCCTCGATGCCGGTAATATGATCGGTTACCTGACAGCTTCTTTTTTACTACCTTTTGTTGCACGCCATTATAATAACGGGCCGGTGATAGCCGTGGCGGTGAACAACAGCCGCCACCTGTTGCTGGTATTTTCGCTGGTAACTGCAGTGGCGGTTTTCTTCCTGGCAGATTTTGTACAGGCCGTATTATATCACTCAGCCGATCCTTATGTTTCAACTGTATTGCAATGGTGCCTGCCTGCATTGATCGGATACTCGCTGGTACAGGTGTACGGAACAGTAATGACGGCTACGGGTAATATCGTTTCTTTTTGTGTGATAGTGCTGGCTTCGCTGGTAGTAAATGTGATACTGAATATACTGC
>CAYPBW010000156.1:0-7056 GCA_964409055.1 uncultured Chitinophaga sp.
CCGCACCAGCTGGCCCAGAACACCAGCACATTCAGTTTCGCTGTTGTGTCAATCAGCAGTTCCGTTGTATCTGCCACTCCCGTCAACCACAACTTCGGGTAAGCCACACCGGCATCGGGGCGAAGCTGCAGGTACTGGCTGATTTTCTTTCCGGCCGCAGATGACAGCACTCTTGTTTCAAACAGCGAAAGCAGGTATTGCAGCTCTTCCTGGCTGTATAGTTCTTTTGCATCTGCAATGCTTTGCAGTAAAAAGAAAGAGCCCGGGTTTTCTTTCACCGCTGTTTGCAGCAGCAATAGTTTATGTTTTCGCAGTGCCGTATCCGCATCGCCCATCCAGCCAATATCATTCAGCTGGTAGCGGTACAGCAGCTCTGTTTCATTGCCCGCCTTTATACGAAGGCCGGCATTCTTGTCTTGCCCGCTGCGGATAGTGGTTGTTCCTTTCTCCAGGTAAAACACATCCCGCAACAGGCCCGGGCTTTTGTTCAGTACATGGTTTGCAAACTGCAGCCGCACCGGTCGTATGGTATCATCTTCTTTCCAGTAATGGATAGCGGCGAGGTAAGGCATGAACGAACTGTCGGCCTGTATGCGGAATTCAAATTTTCCATCCCTGCATTCTGCCGAATCCAGCGGCGTCTTCCATTTTTTGGCATCTGCCAAATACAGTTTACCATCCGGAATATTGTCTGTGTTTCCCCGGATTACAATGTCGGGTATGGTTTCTTTTTTGTGCTTGCACGAAGAAAGAAGTAATAACAGTAAGCAAACAGAAAGAAAAGAGTATCGGGGTAAGATGCACATTAAGTATGCAGTCAAAATTTAAACAGAAACAATGATAACCAATAACTACTGAATAGTTGCCGGCTTTTTTCCCTAATTAGCTTGCAGAGAAAACCGGGTTGAAATGAAACAGGGCCAACTATTTCCGGCTTGAAAATACTTTAAAATGAAGAGGGATATTAATTTTATACAAAGAAATTCCATGTGGCCCCTGCTTCGGCAAAATATCAGCCGTTACGTTTCTCTTTCAGATGATGAATTTGAAATGACAGAATCTTTCTTTGCTTACAGAAAGTTCCGGAAAAAGCAATACATACTGCAGGAGGGAGATATATGCCGGCATGAAACATTTATCATGAAAGGATGTGCCCGTATGTACCAGGTCGGTAATGACGGGCAGGAGCATGTAACTCAATTTGGCATTGAAGGATGGTGGGTCGGCAACCTCTATAGCCTTACGAAAGAAACACCATCTGTAATTAATATTGATTGCCTGGAAGATTGTGAAGTGCTGCAAATTAGTAAGACAGCCCTTGATAAAATGTATGCGCAGGTGCCGGCTATGGAACGCTTTTTCCGCCTGCTCATTCAGAATGCATTTATCGCTTTTCAGCACCGGGTATTAATATTGCTGGCCAAACCGGCAGCCGAACGATATAAAGATTTTATTGAACGCTACCCGCAGATCGAAGAACGCATCCCCGACCACCAGGTGGCTTCTTACCTGGGTATTACTCCGCAAAGCCTCAGCCGCATCCGCAGCCAGTACGCATCCGGCCGACATTAACAAAGGATAACGAAATTACTTATCAAAGATGATTGGAAGCCGGTTTGCTTTCATAGCAAATTTGTGTTGTCAACGATAGGTAAACACAAATCAGTAATATGAAAAAGGAAATCACAAAAGAGCAGGTGCATGAACTCGCCACAGCTACATTTGGTCTGCTGCCCGACCTGATAAGAAAAATAGCCGGGAAAAGCCCGCAGGCCGCCTTTCTTTACACAAACGGGATAGCCGTAATGGAATCCGCTTCTTTCTCAGCAATGGAAATGAATGCTATTGAACTAAAAATTTCATCGCTGAACCACTGTGAGGCCTGCATGAGAAGCCATAGCTATTTATTGAAACAGGAGGGCCTGCCTGAAGAAGATATTAAAGCAGTTATAGCCGGCGGCGCTGTTCACAATACAAGGCTGGGTGTGCTGCTGCAGGCAACCGAATATATTTATTACGCAGGCAGCGGCGAGTATCCGGGCCATGTACTGGATTACCTGAATGATCACCTGACAGAAAGCGAACTGTACGATATTATCAGCCTTGTGGCGGTAAAAACTATTTCTAATTATATCAATAACTACCAGGCATCACTGAAAAAACACATTCAGCCGGCAGCGAAAAACAATCAGGATACTATTCATTCCATTAACCATTAAACTTTATTTTATGACAAACACGGTAATCGAAAAATCAGTACAAGATCTCATTGGCCACATTCAGCAGGGACGATTTTTGGAGGCATTTGACAAGTATTATGATGACAATGTGGTAATGCAGGAAAATGAAAATCCGCCAATGTTAGGCAAAGAGGCTAACCGGAAAAGGGAACAGGAATTCTTTAGTAAGGTCAACGGGTATGAAAATGGCAAAGTGGAAGGAGTGGCTATTGGTGATGATTTATCCACTGTTATCTGGAGTCTTGCTTATAAGCACCAGGACTGGGGCGATATGAAGGTAAAGCAGGTTTCTGTTCAGCACTGGAAAGACGGCAAAATAATAAAAGAACAATTTTTCTATGGTAATTAAAACATCAGTTTTTGCCGGTATAGATTGAAAAAAGTGAAAGGGGCTGGTGTAAAGAACACCAGCTTGTTAACTATTAATAATAAAACCGAAAACATAAACGATGGATACATGGCTTAAACAATTTTCTGAAAGTCTTGATATAAACTGGGGCGTTAAAAACAAAACAAGCAACCAAGACAACCGCCCCGCCGAATGGATCATGACACCGGATAAAGCTACATGGCCGGCCGATAATTATATTCATCCTCCGGCAGCGCCTCAACAAGCCGGCGAGTTCGGAATTCAGCTGCAAAATATGGAGAGTTTTTATGTGGCTCCCGGCGAATTCGGTTATTTTCTAAACGGAAAAAATTTTGCATTTGAATCATTGAGCTTTGTGCTGACAAATACACAGCCCGGCGGCGGCCCCCCGTTACATAAACATAAAACAGAAGAAGCACATGTGGTTACAGAAGGAGAGTTTCTGTACTATCTCGATGGGGAAAGATTTAAATTGAAGGGGCCTTATGTATTAAGAATTCCGGCCAATGTTCCGCACACCTTCCTTAATGTTGGAGACAAGCCGGTTCATCTTATTGCAGCATTTCCGGCCAACAAACTGGATATAACCGATCTCGGGGCCAACCCGCTTTTAAAGGAATACAATAATTTTTTTTCAATGGCGGGCAGGGCTATCAAAAAAAGAGTAGCGTAATTTTTTAACCATCTAATAGTATTAAATTTAAATTATGAAAGACATAGATGTTTTCATTAACGAAGCATTTGAAATATCAGGCGATATAAGATATGTAGCCGTTTATGATCAGGAAGAGCTTGTTACAAAGCAGCGGGGCAATATCGACAACGCCAGCGCCGGGGAATCAGATAAGTACGAAGAACTGCTGGTTAATCCTGCATTAATTAAACTTGTTTCACAACGGGGCAACATTGACTGCGGCGGGTTTAAGTATCTGGTTATTCGTTACGGACATTTTTTTGTTTTGCTTTTTCCCTGCAGAAATGGCCATGTGAATTTTGGAACAGAACCAGGTAAGGACCCCTGTACACTCATTGAGCCTCTTACAGCGTTACTTGAAAAATATAGTATGATTTAGAAACAAATTACAGGTAAAACTTCATGTTATGATAACAAGAGTATGGCACGGTAAAACCAGGGCAGAACATGCTGACCGCTATCTGCAGTTTTTGCTGCATGAAGGTATTAAGGGATATGGCAACACGGAGGGCAATATTTCCATCCGGGTGTGGAGAAAGATAGAGAACGGTTTCTGTCATTTTTATACAGTTTCAGAATGGGAAAGCATCGAGGCCATAAAAAAATTTGCCGGCGAGGAGTATGAAAAAGCGGTTTACTATCCGCAGGACAGCGGTATATTGCTTGAATTTGAAGAAAAGGTTAGTCATTATGAAACATATGTAGTCCGCCAATAACCACTGTTCAGTTTTAATACCCGTCACCGGCCTTTTTCTTTTCTTCGCTTTTTTATCTTACTCAAAAATTCGGCAGATATACCAAGGTAAGCGGCTACCAGTTTTTGAGGGATCCTTAGTTCAAGTTTTGGATACCTGGACTGAAAAGCAAGGTATCTTTCTTCAGCACTCATGCTGATGTTTTGCACAATACGCTGCTGAAAGGCAACAAAGGCCCGCTGGGTGATAACCCTGAAGTAACGCTCCAGTTTCGGCACTTTTTCATAAAGCATTTCCAGGTTTTCAAACGGCAGCTCAAGAACCATACTGTCTTCGATTGCCTGTACATTGAAAGTAGCAGGCGCCTGCATAAGGAAACTGTTCAAATCACTGATCCACCAGCCTTCTATGGCAAACTGAACAATATGTTCCTTTCCGCCGGTGTCAATAAAATAAGTAATGAGACTTCCCTCATTTACAAAATTGGTACAGCGGCATATCGCTCCTTCGTGCAGCAAAAACTGCCCCTTCTTTACCCTTCTTTCTCTTATACCTGATACAATAAGGTTTTTATCCGAATCGGAAAGACGAATGTGTTTTTCCAGGCTTTCAATCAATAAGGCTGTTTTCATCTTGAACCAGTTCAAGTGAATTTAATAATACAGTTCATTGGGGCCGCTTGTATGCCGGCAGAACTTTGGGCTATAAAAAATGATATATGAAAACAATTGATCTTTCACTCATCATTGCAGCAGTAGCTTTTTCTGCTACAACGTTTGCACAAAATAATGAAAAAGTCGGGGTAAGCCCCTGGGGCCCGGCAGACGAAACAGGCACCCTGAATATGATGACCGACCAGTCAAAACAGCTCATCCTTTCCAGGATTAAAAGTGGCAAAACCTACGACCTCAGCGTGGAGTATTTTACCGGTATGCCCAGCTTTCATGTATTGGGCGACCCCGGTTACCAATATTGGCTTACACATACTCCGCGGGGCACCGTGGTGGACAACCCCAACGGGCTGGGCAATACCATGAATGAAAAAGTCAGTTATACCGGTGATGCCATTTCCATGTACACCCACATGGGTACACATATTGATGCGCTTAACCACTTCGGGCTGGATGGGAAAATCTGGAACGGCTTTTCGGCAGACGAACACCTGGGCGATAAGGGGTGGAAAAAAACCGGAGCAGAAACGATTCCGCCCATTATTGCAAGAGGTGTATTGATTGATGTGCTGTCTGCAAAAGGAATAGAGAAGCTGCCGGCTAACTATCGTATTACCACGGAGGATCTTGCAGAAGCATTAAAGAAGCAAAACACATTATTGCAAAAAGGAGATGTGGTGCTTATCCGTACAGGCCAGGCAAGATTTTATGATACGGCATCCGCATTTTTAAACCAGTACGCCGGCCTCAGCACCGATGCTGCTAAATGGCTGGTAGAAAACAAACAGGCAATGTTACTGGGCGCCGACAATTTAAGCCTTGAAGCATTCCCCTCGGAAAGAACTGATAACTGGGTGCCTGTTCATACTTACCTGCTGGCCGAAAAGGGAGTAATGTTTATAGAA
Source organism: uncultured Chitinophaga sp. (assembly GCA_964409055.1). GTDB lineage: Bacteria > Bacteroidota > Bacteroidia > Chitinophagales > Chitinophagaceae > JJ008. The sequence goes on from CAYPBW010000156.1 coordinate 5,576, forward strand.
CAAATGTACCTGGAAGAATTGGCCAGAGACAAAGTATATGAGTTTGCTTTCATTGCTTCATCGCTGAAGCTGAGAGGAGCAAGCGCCGCACCAATGCGCCCCATTGCTTTACCGGTTAAATAAAGAAAACAATGAAAAGTATTGCCCAAAAAATCATCGGCACAATTTCCGGCAAACCGATATACCTGCCCGCGGTAAACCAGCCTCCGATGCCTTCCATTTCCGCACCGGGGGTAATAAAAAACGGAAAGCCGCTTCCGGATTTTAAGCTGGTTACCACACCCGGGCAGCCCGATGTGCGCAGCTATAAAAGAAAGTTCGGGTTGCTGATACCGGCCACCAATACCAGCATGGAGCATGAACTCTGGAGTATTATTTTCAATAACCAGGGAGCAGGAGGGCTTGATGGCATTGGAATTCATACAGTCAATATTCAAACACCAAAGACCCGTTTGGAAACGGAAGAAGATTTATTGATATACAAAGAACAATTTGTCAGCGGACTGGGCTCAGCTGTTGAACAGGCGGCGCTGGCACGGCCCGAGTATCTGATAATCGGAATGAGCCTGGAGCACATCCTTTATGGCATGGAAGAAATACGATCGCTGATGAATAAAACAGAAACGGTTTGCGGTTATTCCCTGGCGGCCTGGCACGATGCTTCTGCCGCAGCGTTAAAGAAATATAATGCAAAACGAATAGGCCTTATTTCACCTTTTGATAAAAGAGGAAATGAAAATGCAATCAAAATGTTTGAAGACCTGGGCTATGAAGTTGTTGCCAGCTTTGGCTTTGCCTGTGCCAATGCACCGGACATCGCACACATTCCTGATTCGGCAAAAGAAGAAGCAATTCTGAAACATCTTGCAACGCCTGTAAACAAGCTTGACGCTATTGTTCAATGCGGAACCAATATGAGCATGATAAACGTAGCAGAGAAACTGGAAAACAGGATCGGAATACCCGTACTTGGTATCAATGCGGTAACCTTCTGGTATGCATTGCGTGAAAATGGTTTTGTAAATCCCCTCGTTAAAGCCGGCCGCCTGCTGAGAGAGTTTTAGTAATGAGTGCGATAAAGACGGGGAGAATATCAATTATTCTTTTTGCGAAGCAATACAAACACCAGCACCGCCAGTACCACCGCGGCAAAGGCGATATAGATGCCCATGTAGGATGTACCTGGCTTGGGCGGCTCTTCTTTTTTATTCAGTTTGTCCAGGTAATCTTTGGCTATGTTCTCAACGGCGGTCACCACTTTTTTGCCGCTGCCCGTTACCATAGTATGCCGGCTGGCAAAGGCCTCTGAGTGGCGCTGTATATACTGGCTGACCTTTTCCAGCGTCACCTTGTTGAATTCATAACCGATGTCAACCGTATCGGCGTACGACAAATACTTCTTTTCTTCTTTCCATGCCTGCGCAGAGTCGGGGTATTCGTAATAGTGGTCCATCAGCTGCCGGGTATTGATCAGCCGGTAG
>CAYPBW010000157.1:0-6991 GCA_964409055.1 uncultured Chitinophaga sp.
CCCTCGAAGGGCACTTCCCGGCCTCCACTAAAGAAGAAGCTTACATGCGGGTATTTTTCCGTTTCCGCAATGCGTATCTGTTTCAGCCCATGTTGTTCCAGTATTTGCCCTAAAGTATTGTTGAGGTTATCAGTTTCAAAGATGACATTTACATTTTTGAAAGTATTGTCGTATTCTGTCATTGTGGTATAATGCAATGACAACTTATACATTCCAAACTCGGCGAAATCTGCCTGTGTAAGCACCTGGGTAATCTCCCGGCAACGGTCTGTACGGAAATTAAAACAGATAGCAACATCTCCATTTTTTATTGTACACAAAGGATTTTGTCCTTCATTCAGGATGACTGTGGGTTTGATAAATTCATCGGTGATGTTATTGTTATATGAATTTTCAACGGCCTGAATGGCGTCTGTTGCTTTTTCTCCAATACCATTTACCAAAGCGTCATAAGCCAGTTTTACCCGTTCCCATCTTTTGTCCCGGTCCATGGCGTAGTAGCGGCCGCTTACTGTTGCAATTTTTCCAACGGAGTTGTTGAGATGTTCCTGCAGTTCTTTTATGAAGCCCAGTCCGCTTTTTGGATCACAGTCACGACCATCGGTAAATGCATGAATAAATACATCGCTTAAACCTTCCGCTTTGCAAACGTCTGTTATGGCTTTCAGGTGATTGATATGGGAGTGAACACCTCCGTCACTTACCAGCCCTAATAAATGAAGGGGCTTTTGGTTGTCTTTTGCATACCGGATGGCATTCAGCAACACACTGTTTTTGGCAAAGGAGCCATCTCTTACAGCTACATTTATTCGCTGCAATTCCTGGTAAACAACCCTGCCGGCGCCTAAATTAAGATGGCCCACTTCAGAATTCCCCATCTGGCCTTCCGGTAAGCCCACCGCCTCCCCGCAGGTTATTAATGTGCTGTTAGGATATGAACTGTAAAGGGACCTGGTAAAGGGAACATTGGCATTTTGGATAGCATCTGCCGAGGCAACTTTTCCCAATCCCCAACCGTCCATGATGATGAGTATGACTTTTTTCTTTGACATTTTATTAATTCAGGCTTTTTCGTAGAAATACATACATTTTTAAGGTAACAAGGCCGGTCTGCACCCTGTAAAACTACACCCTAATCTGCTATCTGCCATCTGAAAACTGTAAAAAGCGGTTGGTTTTTAGTACTTTAGTACCTGTTGGAGATTCCACGTTACTGTGGCATGTTTTTAGATTAAACACCTGTGAAAAACACATTTGTTATGAAACCAATCATTACATCACTGCTGTTAAGTACATTCTTACTGATGTCATCTTTTACCGTCCAAAGAGGTGGGATAGATGAAGTTATTAATGCACTAAAATCAGGCAATGCAGGGCAATTGGCCAGCTATTTTGATGATAATGTTGAGCTTTCTTTACCCGATAAAAGTGATAGCTATAGTAAAGCACAGGCACAATTAATAGTAAAAGACTTTTTTAGCAATAATGGTGTAAAGGGTTTTGAATTAAAGCATAAAGGAGACGGGCCCAACGGACATTTCTGTATTGGTACATTACAAACCAATGCCGGTAACTTCCGCACCAATGTACTGATGAAGATGAAAGGCGGAAAAGAAGTAATAAAAGAAATCAGGTTCCAGGCGATCGAATAATTATTCTATTCAAATATTGATAAAGCCCCGGTAGCATAACCGGGGCTTCTTTATTTTTGCTGCATGAGTTTTGATACCGCATTACAACACCTTATCATTGAGGCATTGAAAGAAGACGTAGGAGATGGCGATCATTCTACATTGGCCAGTATTTCTCCAGGAGCAAAAGGAAGAGCAGTTTTAAAGATCAAACAGGATGGGATACTTGCAGGTCTGTCTGTGGCCGAGAAAATTTTTACTTATAAACAACCGGATACAAAATTTATTTCTTTTAAAAATGATGGTGATGAAATGAAGTATGGCGAGAAGGCCTTTGAAGTAGAGGCATTAGTTCATACTATCTTGATGTGTGAAAGACTGGTGCTGAATTGTATGCAGCGGATGAGCGGCATTGCCACATTAACTAAACAATACACGGATAAGTTAAAAGGCTACAAAACCCGGTTGCTGGATACCCGGAAAACTACTCCCAATTTTCGATTGCTGGAGAAAGAAGCAGTGAGAATCGGGGGAGGTGTTAATCACCGCTTTGGCTTATATGACATGATCATGTTAAAAGATAATCATATTGATTATTGCGGCGGACTGGAGAAGGCTATTGAAAAAGCAGCTAGGTATGTGAAGGAGGTAAAGCAAGGTTTGAAAATAGAAGTAGAAACAAGAAGCCTGGATGATGTAAAAAGAGTCATGACCGTGGGAAAAGGAAAAGTATTCCGCATCATGCTGGATAATTTTACTCCTGAGCAGGTTCATGAATCGGTGAGACTTATAGGAGAGGAGTTTGAAACAGAAGCCAGCGGCGGAATTAACCTGGATAATATTGAGGCTTATGCTCAAACAGGTGTTGATTTTGTGAGTGTAGGTGCATTGATACACCAGGCACGGAGCCTGGATCTTAGTTTAAAAGCCGTGATAATTTGATAATGGTTAATTGAAACTGATGAGTAAGAAAAATAAACCTGATAACCGGGGATTTGTATACAGCACAGACCCCAATTTTTCCTTTGAGCAGGAGCAGGAAAATGTAGAGACGCTTTTGCCAGCTCAACAAAAACTCCGTGTAAAACTGGATGCTAAAAACAGGAGTGGAAAAACGGTTACATTGGTAGATGGTTTTACCGGGAAGTCAGCAGATCTTGAAGCCCTTGGTAAAAAACTAAAGTCATTTTGCGGCACCGGCGGATCAGCCAAAGATGGTGAGATCATCGTACAGGGTGACCAGCGGGACAAAGTGCTGCAATGGCTGCTAAAGAATGGGTACTCCCAGACAAAAAAATCGGGATAGCCGATGTGGTTTTATTGGTTCATTTTCTTCGGGCCTGTTACAATTATCTACCTGGCTATTGTTATGGTAAACATTTTCTATTTATCCATGAGCATCAGGCAGCTCATAAATACAGGCTTTAAAGATGCTATTTCCCGAAAAGCATTTTTATTTTCTTTGTTGTTATGCTTTGTTGTAATTGGTATTTCCAGCTATGCCTATTTCCGGTGGGTGTGGTGGTGGTAGACGGATTATATCGTTTTACTATACTGAGAATAACGCTATCCTTTAAAGTCTACTTTTCTATGGCTGCCATCGCAATAAGGTTTATTGCCTGAGGTACCGCAGCGGCATAGAGCGATGGTTCCTGTTTTTGTTTCCTCTCTTCCATCACTGTGAATAATGAGGCATTCCGATTTTACCAGGTAAGGACCGTTCGGTGAAACTTCAATTTTCAGGATACTCGCAGATTCAGAAGTGATTTTACCGGACTCTTCGGGTAATTCATCATTTCGGTAATAGCTTAAAGCGCCGCTCGGACATTTTCTTACCTGTTCAATAATTTTTTCTGTTGTTGCACCATCCAGTTTAATCCATGGCTTTTCCCTGGGATTAAATACTTCGATCAATCCTTTCCAGCAAAGTGTGGAATGGATGCAGGTATTGGGTTTCCACACAACGGTGATCTCTTTGTTGGAATATTTGAAGCTTTCTTTACCCATAATGGAATATTTGTACTGTAATTTAAGTCAGTAAAAAGGAAAAAGGAAACGCTGCTGACGTTTCCTTTTTCTATTATTCATATAATCGTAATTATTGTCCCTGGGCAAGGCTATAGGCCTTTTTATCTCCCCATTTATTCAATAACTCGAAAGAACATATTTTGAAGTTGCCGCTCATGCTAACATAAAGTCCTATTACATCCTGTTGATTGAGCGGTTCATCGTCAATACTTTCAAAACGAACATTGTATTGATTTACCAAGTTGGTATATACAGAACCAGTTGGCCAAACCTGGGTGCCCCGATTGCTGATATTGATCAGGTTAAACTTTACACCAGCATGCCGCTGGCATTTGGCTGCTATCGCAGCTGGTTGCTCATCACTTTCAATGAACAGGTCAACACCCACAATGATTTCTTTGTCTGATTCTTTAGAGATCATCATGGGGTTGGTTTCCAGTTTAAGCGGTGTGGGGGTACCGGGTTTGTTAGAAATGATTTCCCTGGCACCTATTCCCGGTTTCTTGCCAAAATTGCTGATGATAGCATCTGCAAACTGTGTGGTATTAACTGCAGCGATTGACTTGTCGCCAAAGTCACCAGTATGTACCCCGGTTTCTAACGTATAAAGCAATGCATTTTCAATGATTGCTGCATTTTCTGTAAGTCCCACATGGCGGAGCATTGCCAGGCCGCTTAATAACAAAGCAGTTGGGTTAGCGATATTTTTTCCTGCAATGTCAGGCGCTGTTCCATGAACCGCTTCAAAGATGGAGATGTGGTCGCCGATATTAGCAGAAGGTGCAAATCCTAGTCCGCCTACCAGGCCCGCACAGAGGTCAGAAACAATATCACCCTGCAGGTTGGTCAGTACCACAACATCAAATGTGTCAGGCCTTGTTACCAGTTTCATGCATAGGTCATCTACGATAATGTCGTCTGCTTTCAGTTCAGGGTACTCTTTTGCCACTTCATAAAAACACTCCAGGAATAATCCATCTGTGATCTTCATGATATTGGCTTTATGACCACAGGTAATGCGGCGGGCCTTTTTTTGCTTCGCCATTTCAAAAGCATATCGGATTACCTGCATACTTCCGGGACGGGTGATAAAGCGACGGCTTAATGCTACATCATGGGTCAGCATGTGCTCGATACCGCCATAAGTATCTTCAATATTTTCTCTTACTACTGTTATATCAATAGGAATACCTGCCTTACTGAAGACTGTATCTACACCATGAAGTGTCCGGAAATCTCTTTTATTGGCAAAAGTGTTCCAGGTTTTGCGGGCAGTAACATTGATGCTTTTTACACCCTTGCCTTTCGGCGTTTCCATGGGGCCTTTGAAAAGGAGTCCAAGGTTTTCAATTGTTTGTTTAGCCTCGGGAGTCATACCATTATTAAAACCTTTGTCAAACACCCATTTGCCCATATCTACAAAATCATATTCGAGTGGTACATTATTGGCATTGAATATTTTAAGCACGGCATCCATTATCTCGGGACCGATTCCATCTCCCTTTGCTACAGCTATTTTCATAATCTGTGATTTTATATAACAGGCCGCAAAATTAAGTGCTCGCAGGTGATTTATTCGTTAAATCTGAACCTTGTTTGCATGATGGGTGTTTTTAAGTTATTTTTACGTATGACCAGTCTGATTTCCGAAGGTGTGCAGGTAAGTGTGGAGACATTTTACCAGTCTGACTACAGCAATCCGCTCCAGTCAGAATTTATGTTTGCCTACCGCATTACGCTGGAGAACCACAACTCATTTCCTGTGAAGCTGCACCGTCGCCACTGGTATATTTTTGACAGCAACGGTACTCACCGGGAAGTGGAAGGTGAGGGGGTAGTTGGCGTACAGCCTACTTTACAGCCCGGCGAAAATTATCAATATGTAAGTGGTTGTAACCTGCGAACAGAAATGGGAAAAATGTACGGTACTTATGAGATGGAAAATCTCAGCAGTAAAAAAATGTTTAGTGTAAAGATTCCTGCCTTCGAGATGATTGTTCCTGTGAAATATAACTAGGCAGATATTTTTCTTGTCCTTGCTTTCATCAGTTGAATTGCCTCTTTTTCCGATGCAAACATATTGCCGTTGATATTTACAAGATTATCTGCCAGCTTATCATAGCGTTTGGTCAGCAGCCAGGTAAATACATGCAGGTAGTGAATACCATCAAAAACAATGGCTTTATTGGCAGCAAATTCATCTTTCCTTTTCAGGAATTCGCCGGGCATTTCCGTGTAGTGCATGCCTGGGCGCAGGTGGTGAATAATATGGTAGCCGTCATTCCAGCATGTAGTATTATAAACGGTGTTGATGCAGTTGATGGAATTGGTATACAGATTACCGGGGTCTTTTACATCAATAAACGAATGTTGTGTCCAGTTGCCCAGCATCATTACCAGACGGGCAAAAACCAAAGGCACAATGAATACGGCCAATGTGGCTTTCAGGTTTACGAAACACATACCAATACAAAACAGTATATAAACGTATTCGCCGATGGTGAGACGCTGGTATAGTTTTTTCCTTTTTCGAAGAAACAGATAGCGGATAGTATCAATGACGCCCCTGAACATGAATTTAATAAAATAGGCCAAAAAATCTTTCAGGCTGTCCCGCTGGTAATTCATAGTGCTGCTTGTATCATCGGGCATATTATTTTCAATGTGATGCATACCCATGTGATGGCTGAAATAGCCTTCCGGTGCATGTCCGAACAGCGGGCATATGATCCAGGTTATGTATGCATGGAAGGGTTGCTGAAAAGGTGCTTTCAGCGTTTTTCTGTGGCAGAGACAATGAAACATAAGCCCAAACCTGCCTTTAAAATAAAGCTGTGAAATATAAAAATAAGGGATGGCAAGAGCCCACCACCACCAGCCTGAAAGCAGGTTGGTAAAAAGCAAAATGGCAACCGGTAAAACGGATAAATGAATTTTTGTAAGCAGGTGAATAAAGGGCAGGTCCCTTTTATCATTCATGATCTTTAGCCACAATTTTTCGTACAATGAATATTTTTTGGGTGCAATGTAAACCGGGTCGGTAAGTGTGGTGGTAAGCAGCTTCATGTGGCGATAAATCTATGTAATTAATACCAATATTAATTATGAAGCAGGTTATCCAGTAAAAATATTTTTTCAGCAGCAGTCTGCATTCCTCATTTAGGTTTGTACTTCGCCTCTTCAATGATTTTTGTAGCAGCTGTTTTCATGATTTCTTCCGGTTTAAGGCCACTGTTTTTTTCAGCAAATTTTTTTACAATCTGCCAGCCGATCCACTGCCCGATATTGCCGGGTGAATAATCCTGTGGCATACCTTGTGTAAAAGGGGCTTC
>CAYPBW010000158.1:0-1294 GCA_964409055.1 uncultured Chitinophaga sp.
GGCTCCCTGTACCCGCTGAAATAATACATGTCAGGGTTGGGGTGATAGAGATATTCCACATCATTGGAATATGTACGGGTTGGGTAGGCGAAAATGACCATTACAGAATTATCCGGCATAATGCTTCGAAGGGCGGCTCTGCGGCCTGCATGAAAATCTGCCGTCAGATAATCTTTGGGCAGATCATCATCTTTTTCTTTGGCCATGGGCTGACCCACCAGCACCTCTGCATTGAAAAGAAATAGCAATACGGCAACTGCCATGCGATGAAAAGTACTCATACATTTTAATTAGGTATCTAAAATACCTTATTTAACTAAGCGGGGAGTAATAATTACAGGAGTGGTTGATGAGATTATTCATCCTCATCACCTCTGAAGAATGCATCCTGCCCGTTCATGAAATGGGCTTCCCAGGCTTTCACTGCTTCATCGCTCAGGCATTCTATGATATCAAAAATGGTATCTTTCTTAAGTTTCCAGGCAGTTTCCATGGGATCATCATAATGCTGAATAAACAGGCAGTGATCGGATTCTACCGCCACTTTTATCAGGGTAATAGGGGAGTCTTCTTTTTCCTTTACGAGGTAAAAACAACCAGTCTCCAACAGATCATAAGTGTACATAAAGGGAACTTTATTTCATTTTCACATTAAATCCAAACTATCATTTTCGCAGTTTGTACCGGCCGGAAAACCGGAAACTGGAAGGTTAATCAACTGCATTCAAATGTAGAGAATTCCGGAAACTGGTTGTTCCCCAGGAAGTAAAATATTTTATTAATAATTCTTATCGATTGATTAATAATATTTTAGATAAATTGTTTTTAATAATAGTTTAGAATTGGCATTCTGTGAAAGCAACTTATATACTTATTAAAGCCGGGTAATTTTCATTTCCACTCGCCGGTTTTTGGCCCTGTTGGCTTCTGTATCGTTGGGAGCAATTGGCATATCAGGCCCAAAACCTTTAATGGTAATACGGCCATCGTCAATCCCCTTGCCGACAAGGTAGTTCTTACAAGTTCTTACTCTTTTCAGTGAAAGCTCCCGATTTAATGCAGCACCGCCCTCAGAAGAAGTATGCCCGGACAATAAGATCTCAATACCCTCATTCTGGTTCATAAAAGCCGCCAGTTTATCCAGTTCAGCTTTACCTGCGGCCAGTAGTGTGGCGCTGTTGACTTCAAACTGGATATTGTTGAGTACCAGGTTATCGCCTTCCTGTAACGCTTTATTATTAAAAGTGACTTTACCTGAGCGTTTCAGTTCCAGTTCTACCAATTCGCTGGATTC
>CAYPBW010000158.1:1394-4167 GCA_964409055.1 uncultured Chitinophaga sp.
GAAACCGGGTCATCAATAGCTATTATCAGCGAATCTGCTTTCAGTTTTTCCAGCAACTCCGGTGTAAGGCGGATAGTGATAAGTTTGCCGACAGGTCCGGTTTGATTAACCCGGTTAATCAGTTTTTCTGCTTCGGTGAAACGCAGGCCATTGATCTTCACCTGGAATTTTGAATTTAAAGCCGGGGCTTGAAAATCATCAATAAATAACTGCAGTGATGCAGAATCAATTTTTATCCCTTTCAGTTCAGCCAACGGTATGGCGATGGTCATAGGTTGATTGAAGGGCCGTTGGGTAGAACTGGTGTAGCCGTCCTGCGATACCCATGTACCGTATTTATAGCTTGACGGGACCATAATACGGTCCGTGCCCTTTGCATCCTCTTTTTTTACATCCCATGGAAAGCCATGCGACCAGGTGGAGCGGCCGGAGAAGGGATTGAATTCTTCTTCGAATCCGAAGCCGAGGTTATCAATATCGCCCACCCGTATCATCAGGTCAGCTTCTGCCGTGTTTTTTAAAACAAGAAATTGCCGGTTCCAGTCGCCATCATTATCTGTGGTACGTTGTGCTATTGAAAGTAAACTTAAAAGAACGGTAACGGAAAAGATGAATAGCTTTTTCATGCAATATTTTTTGGTTTAATGGTATCGCTAAGATACAAGTGTTAATGATTTTTTTGAGTTTGCCTTCCTATTCTTTCCTTTACTTTGCAGCAAACTGGCAATCAATGGCTGAAGCGATTATAGAATTAAAAAATGTAAATATATACCAGGGTAGTAACCTGGTTTTGCAGGATGTGAACCTGACGGTGAATAAAGGAGAGTTTGTATATCTCGTAGGTAAAACCGGAACCGGGAAATCAAGTTTACTCAAAACACTATATGGCGAACTTTCACTGACGGAAGGAGAAGGTATGGTGGCAGGCTTCAATCTTCGGGGACTTGACTGGAAAAAAGTGCCTTACCTGCGTCGTAACCTTGGCGTGGTATTCCAGGATTTTCAATTGCTGACCGACCGGAATGTAAACGACAATATGAAATTTGTACTGAAGGCTACCGGCTGGACAGATGAAAAGCTGATGGACGAAAAGATCATGGATGTGCTGGATAAAGTGGGCTTAAAGGCAAAAGGATTTAAAATGCCTTTTGAATTGAGTGGCGGCGAACAACAGCGAATTGATATTGCCAGGGCCTTATTGAATTCACCTAAACTGATACTGGCTGATGAACCAACGGGTAATCTTGATCCTGAAACTTCCGACGAGATCATGAACCTGCTGTTCAGCATCTCCAAAGATTATAATACTGCGATTGTAATGGCAACCCATGACTATATCGTTGTGCAGAAATTTCCGGCAAGGATGATCCGGACGGAAAGAGGAAGGGTTGTTGATAATGCTAGTATAAATATGGAATAAGCTGGCGGGCATTGGATGCAGTATTATACAGGTCGCCCAGTAATTTTTTTCTCAACTTGGTTTCTTCTTCTGCATAAGGCAGGTGGTGGAGTTGCATTATAATAGCAGCCAAGGCATCTGCATTGCTACCGATATGGCAGGCTGCTTCCAGCCCTGTACCCTGTACCATGGCTTCATTGACCACACAATGCCTTCCTTCGAATAAAGCATGCAGCAATTTAATTTTAAAACCTGTATCACTAAAGGAAGGAAGAATATTGATATGTGCTTTCTGAACCAGGTCATTGATCTCTGTATCAGAAGGATTGGCCACTATACAGGTATGCAGGTACAGGTGTGCCAGTGTTTCCAGTTTTTTAGAGGGATTCTTGCCTGCTACTACAAAGGGTACTTTTATTTTAGAAAATACTTTTTCCAGGAGCCAGGTAGCAGCCTTTTCATTTTCAGGTACGGAAAGATTACCATGATAAAGGCAGAATGAACCTTGTCCTTCCATTCCATTTACCTGCTGGTAAGGTGTAAAGGCAGGAAGAAAAAAACTATGGTGTAAACCATATTTTTCTTTAAAAAGCAGGGTATCTGCAGTGGTGATGCAGGCGTAAGGCAAATTATTGGGCAAAGAATGCTGGTATTTTTTCAATAGCCTGCTCTCGTTTAAAAAATATAATTTTTTGAACCATGATTTTTCCGTCCGGGCCAGGTGCCGGTAATAGGCGCTTTCATCATTATGCAGGCGGACGACTATTTTTCTGTTTTCCGCCTTTAGTGCGGGAAGTATGCCGGTGCAATGCACCCCTTCCAGTAATACAGGATGGATATCCCTGTTCAGGTTTTCGATCAATGAAGAATTGATTCTTGAAGAAACGATATAGGGTAGGCTAAATGAAAAACCCCGATGGATTTTTTTTCTTTGGTAAATATGTATTGATTCGCAAAATTGGTTGAGTTCATTCGGGTTTCCCCTTCCATTGTATGAAAAATAATGAAGGTGAATTTTAATACCCTCGTGGTACAATGCCTTGATGCGGTATAGCATGTCAATTGCCCCGCCATAATCAGCGGGCCATGGTGTATCAAGGCAAACAATATGCAGGTGACGGTTCATGAATTGAAGACGGATTGATAGAATGCCAGCAGTTTCTTTTCTTCGTTTTGCCAGCACCATTCACGGCGGGCGGCCAGGCAATTATTCCTGAGTTTTGTTATTAAAACATCATCTGCCAGTAAATTGTTTATTGTTTTCGCAATTCCTTCCGGTGAAAGGTCACCGGTGAGTACTGCCACTTCGTATTCCCTGTTTAGCTGCACATATTCGGGATAATTCATCGTTAACTGGGGAAGGCCGGCATGTAC
>CAYPBW010000158.1:4267-6939 GCA_964409055.1 uncultured Chitinophaga sp.
CCTTCATAGCCGGTATCAGCCATTCAAAGGCCCTTGCTTCATTTACAGCACCCTGGTATAAAATGAATTTATTGGGATTACAGGCAACAGGTTCTTCTGTTTTTAAAACAGGAACGTTCCTGATAGTTTCATATCCGGCACCATATCTTTTTTCGAATTCCCTGGCAATACTTTTACTTACCGTATAACCCCATTTAAATTGGGGGACAGATTTCTCCTCAATATTTTTCCATCTCTTATGTACAGCAGGGCGGCTTACTACTTCTTTCAGTTCTGTAAAAAGTTCATGGGCATCATAAATTCTCTTTATTCTTTTCCATTTGGAAATATACAGGCAGGGAAGGATGGTGTCAAGATCTATGGCGCAAATGGCATCCATGCGTTGGTACAATAAATAAAAAAATAAACGGGCATTATATTCGGCATAAAACCATTTGCCTTTCCTGAACCAGCAGTTGATACGCTTTTGTTTAAATTTTTGTTGCGTCAATGGGAGAGAGGCAGATAGTTTTCTTCCCACTAATGTTACAGCATACCCGTTTTCAGACAGCGTTGTACAGATGCGGTGCATCCGCTGATCGTAGGTCAGGTCATTTGTTACAGTAAAAACAATCTTTTTCAATTCCGGGAAAAAAATAAGGTTTTGCAAATATGCAAAACCTTATACGATAATCAGATTGTTTTTAAGGCCTCATGCCCATTCCTTCTGTTCCATCACCCATATTATCCCGGTTATTCTTTCTTTTGAAGAGATTGGCATCGAACTTACCAAATCTCAAGTTGAAGTTCAGACGCAGGATCTGAGGGTCTCTGCGGCGGAACACTTCCTGGTAAAACAATGGTGATTCAGAAATGATATTCTGACGACGGGTTCTGAAAATATCATTGACATTAAGCGAAATGGATGCCTGTTTGTTTTTCAGGAATTCAAAGCGCAGACCTGCATCTACAAAGTAGTTGGACTTGATGTAACCCTGGGAAGTAGTTGTCATACCCCACATGCCGCCACCGCCAAACATACCACCGCCACGTCCACCGCCACGTCCACTGCTGGGTGGCAGGATTGTTTTGGACTGGTATTCTCCTGATACCTGCAGTGTCAGTGTTTTTGCCAGTTTGAAATTGTTATTCAGTTTACCAAACCAACTGGTCAGCGGATCCTGCTCGGGCTGGCCCGCAATACCAATTTTGATCCGTGAATTGAACAGGTTCATATTTGTGGTCATTTCCCACCATTTGGTGATCTTGTTGGTAGATGTCAGCTCCAGACCGGTTATATAGCTTGAATTGGCATTGATATAGGTATTCACCAATATGTCTTTACCATTAACAGGGTCCTGCTCCTGGGCCTGGAAACGGCTGATCAGGTCAGTAGTATTTTTATAATATATTGATGCAATAAAATTATCCCTGTTCTTAAATGTTTTTTGATACGTCAGCTCCAGTGAATTGGTAAACTCCGGGCTCAGGTTGGGATTACCCCTGCTGATATTGAGCGAATCTGAATAATCAGTGAAGGGGAACAACTGGAAAAAGTTAGGCCTGTTGATCTTGCGGGTATAATTCAGCTGCATTTCCTGGTTATTCTTCAGTTTCTGGCTTAGAAAAACGCTGGGGAAAAGGCTGACCGGGAATTTGATATTGAACTCCTGGTTCTTATCGGGTAGTTTACCATTGTAGTCTGAGCTTTCCAGTCTTAAACCCAACTGGTAACCAAAATCCTTGATCTGGTTGGTATAAGTGGTATAGGCGGCATACACTTTATCCGAACTGGTATAATTTACAGAAAGCTGGGGATTGTATATAGCTACGCCATTGTTATCAAAGAAGAAAAAGTCGTTGCGGCTGTCTACATTACGGATCTGTGCCCTTACTCCTAATTCAATTTTCGATTTGTCATTTAATGGTCTTACATAATCAGACTGAATAACGATATTCTCATTTTCTCCTTTTCCATCCTGCTGCTGCTTAAATGCACTTTGTAAGGTATAGCCCGGCACTTTGTAATAATCAGTGGAAATCAGGTTAGTACTGGAGTTCCGGCTTTTATTATAAGTAATATCAGCCGTAAGTTCTTCACCCTGCTTAGGGAAAAGGTGCTTATAGCTGAGCATGGTTCCCAGGTTATTGAATTTGCTGTTGGAATTAGAAAAACGCTGACTGAAAGATTGGGTTACCGTGCTGTAAAGTGAATCGATTAATATATCGCTGTTGGTATAAGGCTCAAAACGGCCTTCGGAGAAATTACCGGTAACGGATAAGGTATTTCTGTTATCAATAAAATAGTCAAACCCGGTACGGAGAAAACCATGATAACCTTCCTGCACACTTTTATCTGTTTGCTGTAAAAAGGTATTGGGGTTTCCAATAAAAGTAGTACGGTCTGTGGTACCGTTGCTGATAGATTTGCGCTGGTTATAATTTACGTTCAGGAAGTAATTGATTTTATCCTGGCGAAGGTTAAAATTTCCTCCCAAACCTATCCTTGCCCTCGAATCAATATTGGCCCTTACACTTCCGTTATAACCAACTCTCTTGTTCTTCTTAAGAATGACATTAAGGATACCTGATGTGCCACCCGATGCATCAAATTTGGCAGAGGGATTGGTAATGATCTCGATGCTTTCAATGGCGTCTGCAGGAATCTGGTCGAGCTCCATGTTGGTGGGACG
>CAYPBW010000159.1:0-3051 GCA_964409055.1 uncultured Chitinophaga sp.
ACATGTCCTTCTACAATCGTCCGGTTGCCCAAATCATCCCAGAATTCAGCAATATGTTTCTGCTCTTCCGTAAGACTATCGCCGGCATTTTTTACAGCCAGTACCTCCTGGTAAAATTTGCTTTGTTTATCCGTCATATTAAAAACCGGCGGTCTTGGTGGTGTAAACTGGTCAGCACTATCCATTACCATGGGCCTTATGTCCCGCCAGTTAGGCTCAAGAGCTTGTGCATATGCAGGTGGAGTAGGAACCCAGCGGCCTTCCTCCTGTGTGATATTATATCTTTCAGCAGTTCTTGTTTCTGCATAATTATCCTGCCTGCTCCAGCTAAGAATATGATTGGCCACTGAATCGGCTAACTGAATACTGGCATCCTTCATAGCTGCAGTCATACCCGAGGCTCTCACCAGCGAATCCAGCATAGCCCGGTATGCTGTCATGCTGCCTTCCGGAAAAGTAACAGCCTCACCAGCTTTGCAGAAGGCAAGTATAGCAGCATATTGAAAATTTACATTGGCCAGATCCTGCTGCGGGATTATGGGCAGGTGTTTGATTTGCCCCGCCAGTGACTGAAACCTGTCATCACCCAGCGCCATCACTTCATAGGCAGCAATAGAAGCATACGCATAGTTTCTGCTGGCAATTATAGGCGGAAAGTTATTCTGCATGACCACATTGTTCAGCTCCTTCACTGTTTTTGCATAGAGAAACGGGCTATCAAAAAGATTAGAATACTTTGTATCCTTTTGCCTGCATGCTGAAAGGTGCACAATCATCAACAAAAAAAACAATGCTCGTTTCATAACTTTCCTCTTAATCAGTTTCAAGATTTTTTTACTCCGCTTGTTTTACAAAAAGCAGCGGGTTATTATTCTGTGCTATAGCCAAAACCCTTTTCCCGCCGGCAGTGCCGATCCACCGCATGTCCCTTACCTCCTCTCCTGCAAAATGTACCTGGCCAACAACTTCAAATTGCCCGGTGGACTTATTGTAATTAACTACTCCCGGCAATAAGGCATCATATCTTCCTTCGTAAGGAATAACTCCGTAAAAATTTCCGGCGGCTATAAAACTTGTTTTGCCGTCTTTTTGTACAGGAGCAAAAGCAAATACCGGGGCCAGTTGTATTTCATCCGGCAACAATGTCTTTGTAAAATTTCCTTTGCCGTCATTAATAAAACAAGTGGTAGCCAGGTTCTCGGCCTTTAATTCCAGGTAATCTTTGAAAAGATTATAAAACATGTATTGCACCGTTTTACCCGCCACGTCGCTGTAATTCAGATATGATTTTTTTAAAACAGGCAGCGGTCTTTCTAACTCATCCTTTGCAAGGAATGTATATTCCTTTCCGTCTATCGTGTAGCACATGATTTGTTCTACCGAACCGTTACCATCAAAATCCTTTACATACAGTTTCAATGGCCCGTTCTTACCGGCAAAAAATTTATTATTATATCCCCAGTTACCGGCCAGCAAATCTGTATGACCATCACCATTCACATCAGCAGGCAACAGTGTTTGCCATAAACCGGTAGACTGGCTGATACTATTTTCAGTAAATACTCCCTTGTTATTAAAAAATATTTTCAGCGGCATCCATTCACCGGTTATTACCAAATCATCCCATCCATCTTTATTCAGATCAGTAAAAGCGGAAGTAGTAACCATACCAATACTATCCAGCTTAATCACAGAAGCAGCAGCCTGTGTGAAAGTTCCTTTTCCATCATTCAGTAATAGCCAGCTCGTTTGGGGGATACCATATTTCCTGGCATCGGCCAGGCAGCCTACAAAAAGATCAGTATCTCCGTCATGATCTATATCAGAAACACTCACTGTGGATTTATTCTTCAGCAGTGAGGGAATTTGATTTTCTGTACGTTTAAAATGGCCTTTGCCATCATTGATGTATAAGTTGTCTGCCAGTACAGGTGTGCCATCGTAATATTCATTACCACCGCTGACAACGTACAAATCAGGATACCCATCATTATTGGCATCAAAGAAAACAGCATCCACTTCCTCGCTGTCTTTTGCTTTGGCAAAAATGGCAGTATCAACAGGGGTAAATCGTCCGCCTGCTGATTGGATCATTAACTGGCCCGGTTGTCCCGCAGCGCCACATACATAAAAATCATCCAGCCCATCCTTGTTTACATCAGCCACCGCTATTTTCGGCCCTCTTGTTGACTGCTGGTGAGGTATCAGGTATTGCTTATTGTAATCGAGAAATTCATTCTCCCGGTGCGACCAGTTCAATGCAAACTGCCCTGTTATATTTTCAAACAGTTGCTTTGCCGGGGGGAACCATTCGTTATACACAAATACGCCTCCAGCTTCAATTTCTTTCAGTTGCATATCGCCTTTGGCCGGCACACTTTTCAGTAACTGATACTTTTGGTTGGGCCACACAACAAGAATACTGTCAATGTATTTTATACTGTCTAATCCAAAATGCAACCGCATATCCACCGAAGATTGAAATCCACGGGTGGGCATCATTTGCTGAAACTGCATGGTTTTACCTGTAAACATCCACACTTTAACGCCGATGCCAAATTTGTTCATGCCTTCTCCTTTCAGGGACAGATTGACCATCGTTTTAGCCGGGGCATTATTTTTTAAAACAACGGCCGGCGCATCAATGCAATTAATCACTACATCAAGATTACCGTCATTATCCAGATCAGCATACGCAGCCCCGTTAAAATAACCCTTCATTTTTGATGTGCCCCATGCTTTGCTCACATCTTCAAACTTCAATTGCCCATCTCCTTTGAAGAAAAAAGGATGCGAGCTGCCATCCGGCATATTCTCAATGGTCATATCATCGTACTTATCTGTTTGCTGCCGGCCCTTTCGCATATCCAGGTCGGAAACAAAGCGGATATAATCGAGATCGACGGGTCTTTTTACAATACCGCTGGAAATAAAAAGGTCTTTTTTACCATCGTTGTCAAAATCAGCAAACAAAGGAGCCCAGCTCCAGTCGGTAGCAGACACCCCGCTGATAAGCGCTGTTTCACTAAAGCTGCTGCCATTGCCGTTGTT
>CAYPBW010000159.1:3151-4447 GCA_964409055.1 uncultured Chitinophaga sp.
TTGATATAGTAATAATCATTTTCATGAAAATCATTACCGATGTAAACATCATCCCACCCGTCATTATTAAAATCAGCAATAGCCAGTCCCAGCCCATACCCAAGGTTACTTTGATAAATTCCGGCAGCTTTTGAAACATCGGTAAACTTTCCGGTAGTAGTAACATCATTGCGGAGCAAAATATCACCCGACATAGGGTCATATTTTCTCCTGTTAGAAGTATCCACAATATTGGCATGCGGATGATGTGACTGGTTCAGTATATAACAATCCAGGTCTCCATCCCTGTCAAAATCAAAAAAAGCTGACTGTGTGGTAAGACCGGAAAAAGCCAGTCCATAGTTGGCGGCACTTTCAGTAAAAGTTCCGTTACCATTATTAATAAATAATTCATTATGGCCTTTCAGGTTATATTTTGAGCTGATGGCTGAGGTGTAAATATCCAGCCAGCCATCGCCATTTATATCTGCCATCGTTACACCGGTACACCAGTCTGATTTTCCTGCTACACCAGCTTTGGCCGTAACATCTTCAAATTGAAAATTGCCTTTGTTCAGGTAAAGCTTATTACCACTGGTACTATTGGCAGTGAAATATATATCCGGCAGGCCGTCATTATTGACATCACCGGTAGCTACACCGCCGCCATTATAATAATAGAGATAGTAGAGAATACTGAAGAGTTTATGCTCCTTCAGCTTGTTGGTAAAATCAATATTCGTTTTGGAAGCAGGCAGCGATTCAAACATAGAAGGTTTTTTACTGCTGCAAGCAGATAACAATAGAACAAAAAAAGAAAGCAATGGCGAAATAAAATATAGAGGCACCCTTTTATCTGACATAAAAAACTAATATTAGGCCCTGTTCTACGAATAAAAGGGCCGAAACAAAATGTTCAGCCCTTTTGTGTTGCTTATGTCTGCTTAAAACAAAACGAGAAATGAGAAAGACGTATCGAATTTTATTGCTTGGCAGTAAACAATGCCTGAATCTCAGCCTGTGTTAACACTGTGCTGTACATCCGCAACTGATCAAGGCCTCCTTTAAAAGAACAAGCCAACCAGTCATCAGAGGCATAATTGGTAGATGGTCCGGCACCTATCCTATATTCGCTAATATAAGAAGTGGACAAGCGTAAAGCACCATGTCCACCCCATGTTCTGACATTGGGGTTTTGCACACCATCAATATATAATTTCACCTGGCTGGTCGTTTCATCATATGTGAGTACCAGATGATGCCAGTTATTATCACACAACCCTGCAATGCTCTGGCCACCTTCCCAGGTAAACCATG
>CAYPBW010000159.1:4547-6828 GCA_964409055.1 uncultured Chitinophaga sp.
GCATCTACCGGGTAATTTCCCAGCTCAGGCTTATCCATTTTCTGACAGCTGATTGCCACAAAGGCTACCAGCGCAACGGACAGAATTGTTTTCAAATTATTTTTCATACTTCAAGTTTTTATAACCGTTAAAGAATTTTACCATTCAGGGTTCTGCACCAGGTTAGGATTAGAATTCAGTGCAGATGTCGGAATAGGATAGAAACGATGCTTATTCTGGTAGCCCAAAGGACCCAATACACTCAAAGCATCACCCCATCTTACCAGGTCGAAGAAGCGTTCAAACTCCATCGCAAACTCTGCCCTTCTTTCCTGTTTAACCGCATTTCTGAACTGGGCCTGGCTTACAAAAGCAATATTGGGCAAACCTGCTCTTGTACGAACCATATTGACCCATGTCGTTGCATCAGCCTGGTTTTGTGCACCACCTAACTCATTGGCAGCTTCTGCAGCCATCAGGTACACATCAGCCATCCTGAATACCCTGTGATTTACCCAGGTATTTTGGGCTTCGTTATTAGGCGTTCCTAATCCAGCAGCCAGGTAATCACTGTAGAGATTGTAAACTTTCTTATTCCAGTAGAGTGCATTGGAAAGGTTGGGTAAAGTCTGGCCATAACCACCGGTGTTCAGGCCTCCGTCGCTTTGGTTGGAATACAAAATAGTAGCATCTTTTCTGATGTCGCCTGCCTCATACGAACCAACAAGGTTAGAGGTAGGTGTATTCCAGCCCCAGCCTAAATCCCATGCACCTGATCCACCTCTTACCCCCTGGCACTGGCCTAAACGGCTCCAGTATGTATTACCATCACCGGCAGTTTTATGTGCCTGTATTTCAAAAATAGATTCCTCACTCAGCTCACCTTCTTTCTTAAATATTTTCCAGTAAGGAGTGTACAGGGGAGCAGATGCACCGCCCTGGCGGGCTGCCATTACTTCTTTACAGAGATCAAGGGCAGGCTGCCACTGTTGCCTGTACAAGTTCACCTTGGCAAGAAAAGTTTTAGCTGCCCATTTGGTAAGCCTTCCGGCAAACTTTTGTTCCCATGTTGGCGGCAGGTTCTGTGCTGCATAAGTCAAGTCTGAAATAATAAGATCATATATCACTGCCGCAGGAGATTTGGCAACCTGCCCTTGCGTAGCTGTTGTTATTTTAAAATCGATCTTCGGTACATCACCAAAGGTCCTTACCAGGTCAAAGTAGGAATAAGCCCTGAAGAACCTGGCTTCAGCAACATTGATGATAGAAGCCGGATCGGTAAAATTACCTTTGGTCGCCTCATCAAGCAGTTCATTACAAAGACCGATAAACACATAGTGCTTATCCCAGTATAAACCAGCACCCCAGTCATCCTTGGTGTACTGGAAATTATCATAGGTCTGGCGCCATGCAGACGCACCGGGATCAGCCACAATTTCCGCATCATCTGAACGGAATCCGTTCATAGCCACCCAGGGTATATTTTCAAATCCATCACCGCAATAAGGCTCTGCTGCCGAGTTGCGTACAGCGCCATATAAACCGGTAGCCCTTCCTTCCAATGCACCAACCTTAACGTCAGTCACAGTCATTGTCAGTGGCTCCCTGTCAAGGAATTTCTTACACCCGGTAAAAAGTGTAAAGGCTGCTACCGTTAACACTGAACTGGTAACTAATTTCTTAATGTTTATCATTTTCAAAAGTTTAATTTTTATATAAATTAAAAGTTTGCATTTAATCCAAATGTTACGATACGTGGCAATGCACTGCCAGCGCCGCCAAAGTCCATACCAAATCCAAAGGCATCACCGGCAAACTCAGGTGAGTAACCTTCATTACGTTTCCATGTCTTCAGATTCTGTACTGTCAACGACAGCTTCAGATTCTTGATACCGGTAACTTTTGGCAACTTGGCAAATGTGTAGCCTAATGCCAGGTTCCGGATACGGAAGAAGCTACCGTCTTCAATACCATAGGTAGAAGGCGCCCTGTTCACCAAATGGGTTTGGTTTACTATTGGAACTGTGGCGGAGGTTCCCGCAGCAGTCCATGCCTGTGTATAATATTTAGGATAGTTATAAACAGAATTCTTCTGCTCTGAAGTACCCCATACCCTGTATATCTCGTTTCCATACACACCGGCAAAATCAATATTCAGGTCAAACGCCTTGTAACGGAGAGTCGTGTTAATACCATAAATGAAATCAGGAGTGGGGTTTCCAATCAGGGTTCTGTCGTTATCATCAATGATACCATCACCATTCAGGTCTTTATATTTAAGGTCGCCGGGCTTCACGCCACC
>CAYPBW010000160.1:0-2729 GCA_964409055.1 uncultured Chitinophaga sp.
CGTTCATCAGTTCTTCCAGCTTGCGGATGCTGAACCGGCCGGTTATATCCTGTTCTTTTGGGGCTGAAGTAATATGCCTGACGGGGATGGGTTTCATGTAGGATTTAAGTTACGTAGATTGGTGGTATCGGAGCAGAAAAGTTATAGTGAGATCAATCACTACTTCCACTGAGAAATGACGGGGAGCTTTTTCCTGCTATTTGTTTTTGTAAAATACAGCCAGTTTCAAGTGACGAAACCACTTTTTTTTGAATACGGTGCTTATTCCAAGTTCCCTGACGTCGGCAAGCTTCTAGTAGGCACAGCTGGGAATAAAATCAATAATCATTAATGGCTCTTCCCAAAACTCTTAAAAATATATCAGCATTATTATTAATTCCTAATATTGGAGACTTGCCTGAGTCTTTTTCAATTCCAACGCCGTCTGAGTAAGGCGTAAGTGATAGAATTTTATCAAGCTTAATTGTTATATTTTTTCTACTGCCCATAAATATTAATCTTTTGTTCGTTACATAGGCAGTTCCACTATCTATGTGAGTTAATTCTTCAGTTGATACTTTTTGAGGAGTTATGCTCCCCAGATTATAATAAAGGCCTTTCATGATTCTAATTCTACTGGTCAGTCCACTATAATTAATTCTTTGTGTTCTCATCCTGTGTTCATGCCAATCACAAGCGGTATTATAATAGCAAACTTCATTTGTCTGCAAGTTTAGATTTACTTCTTGTGTCGGCAGTGGTTGATTCTCGATGAACCAAAACAATTGATACTTGGCAACTCTCTCTTTTACATTTTCATCAATAGATAAATCTATGCTTAAGTTTTTTGCTATCTGATTTAGTTGTTCCCACTCTTGAGGTGAGACTTTTTCATCAGAAATGATGTTATCAAACTGACTTTGAATGTATTTTTTTCTACTCTCTTCCGTGATTTTGTTAGCTACTTCATCGGAAAGTAGGATATTGTTTTTGACATTCTTTAGAAAATTTCTTTCTGCTTCATCGATTGATCCATCTTTGATCGCTTCATCATAATTTGTTTGATAAATTTCTTTAGAAAGGTTGTCATGAATTTCTTTTACTTGAGAATCTGAGAGGCCAAGCAAGTTCTTGAGATGTGTCAGATCTTTGACTTCTTCATCGCTTACAAAATGATCTTTAATACATTCTTTAAAAAATAATTGATATAGTTCAATTAACTCCTGTGTAAACTCATTAGAAAAGGAAGTTTTATATTTTTCAGAAATTGACAATACGTCTATTGATTTTATTTCCCTAATAGGCTTACTAGCTAATAGGTTATTTAGTTCAATGATTGCATCTTGTTTTTTTCTTTTATTTAAAAGCTTGCCAATAAAGTTAGGCTTTGATAATTCTTTATAGGAGTAAGGCTTGTTCATAATTTGTTGGGAAGGGTAATATCTATTTAAAAATCATTAAAGAAGTATCCTCTTTCCTATGCCTCACCACAAACCATCCTGTCACCACCACTGACAAAACAAAATACCCTGCCAGCACATAAGTCAAATCCATCCACTGGCTGATACCAAACCAGTCGTTTTGGTTGTATAAGAAATAAAGGGCAAGGCCGCTGCGCATTATTTCCCACACAATGGCATAGCGATTACGGTCCATCAGTTCGGTTAATGCATAAACCGATAAGAAAACAAAAGCACCGTACCAGTAGATATAACTGCTGTCCATACTGTTGATATAGGCAATACTGCCAAAGAGATAACTGATGATGAGTAATATCATGGTCAGTTGCACCCATGCCCATGCATTAAAGAGCGGAGAGGTTTTGGTATCGTATTTTTCAAAGTGG
Organism: uncultured Chitinophaga sp.; assembly: GCA_964409055.1. Classification (GTDB taxonomy): domain Bacteria; phylum Bacteroidota; class Bacteroidia; order Chitinophagales; family Chitinophagaceae; genus JJ008. The sequence goes on from CAYPBW010000160.1 coordinate 1,826, forward strand.
TACACATCTTCGATCTTGTACACCGGGTATTTTTCGGCCACATCAGCCGGGCGGTAGCCGGTAGGTTTGAACCAGAGAGTGAATTTGTCCACCCAGTTATTGGTGCGCCATGCATCTTTGATCATCAGCCAGAGGTGCTGGAAATTTATTTTGATCGGGTTCCAGGTGCGGGCCGGGCGGGTAATGCCATATACAGGCGGCACTTCTTTGAGCTCTTCCTGGAAAGTGCCAAAGAGTTTATCCCACACAATAAATATCTGCGAGAGGTTTTTATCCATATACTCCGGGTTCACGGCATGGTGTACCCGGTGATGGCTGGGCGTAACGAGTATTTTTTCCAAAAAGCCCATGCGGTTGATATGCCGGGTGTGGTACCAGAACTGGGCAAACAACTGCAGCGGGCCAACGATATTGATCACTTCTTCCGGTATGCCGAGTACGGCAGCGGGAAGCAGCAAGACTGTAAACAGGTTGAAGAAAGAAGAGATGCTTTGTCTTAATGCACAGGCTAAATTAAATTCTTCGCTGCTGTGATGGATGACATGCAGGTTCCAGAACAGGTTTATCTTATGGCTCCAGCGGTGCACCCAGTAGCCGTTGAAATCAATGATGATAAAAGTGAGAATGTAAACGATCAATTTGTTCTCAATAGTAGTGACGGCCAGGTGTTCCAGCATAAAAGGATAGATGCTGATGGCGATGGCAAGGCCGAGCACATCTTTGGTAACGTTGGTAACGCCGCTGCTGAGGGAGGAGATCATGTCCATATTGCGGACGGTATCAAACCCTTTGCGCCAGCCATACCATTTTTCAAAAAGTACCAAAATGAGAAAGGCGGGCATGGCAATCAATAGTATCTTTCCGTAAGTTTCCATTTGAACAAATTTAAATATATCCCACTAAG
>CAYPBW010000160.1:2829-6731 GCA_964409055.1 uncultured Chitinophaga sp.
TTGCAGGGAAGAAACATGAGTGAAAAGCGGCAGCATTTCATCCGGGAATACGACTGGATACGCACCGGGCTGATGTTTGAACCGAGGGGGCATGATATGATGAGCGGCAGTATTCTTTATCCGCCGCATGACCCGGAAAATGATGTGGCCGTTTTGTTTATAGAAACCAGTGGTTGTTTACCGATGTGCGGGCACGGTACAATAGGAACAATTACAATCGGCATTCAGGAGGGGTTGATCAAACCAAAAACACCGGGAACTGTACGATTGGAAACGCCGGCCGGCTTAGTAAATATTCAATACTCAACGCTCAATGATCAATGCACCAGTGTAAAACTGACGAATGTTCCTGCTTTTCTTCATTCAGCAGACTTGACGGCCGATTGTCCCGACCTGGGTGAACTGGTAATTGATGTAGCCTATGGTGGAAATTTTTATGCCATCGTAGATGTGCAGAAAAATTTCAAAGGACTGGAATATTACAGCGCCGATAAATTAATTGCATGGGCAAGGGAGCTGAGAAAAAATATCAATGCGAAGTATGAGTTTGTGCACCCGGAAGATGAAACGATTCGTGGTTGCAGTCATATTCTTTGGACAGGAGCAGTACTCAGCAAAAATTCTACCGCAAGAAATGCAGTGTTCTATGGCGAAAAAGCCATTGACCGCAGTCCCTGCGGCACCGGCACCAGTGCCCGAATGGCGCAATGGTATGCCAAAGGCAAACTGAAGAAAGGTGATGCCTTCATTCATGAAAGTATTATCGGCAGCCAATTCACCGGCCGGATTGAAGAGGAGTTAACTTTGCAGGGTAAACCGGCTATCCGTCCCAGTGTGGAAGGCTGGGCGAAAATTTATGGTTACAATAAAATCTGGATAGACAAAGATGATGATCCCTATGCGTATGGCTTCCAGGTTATTTAATTTAAAGGCTATGAAAAAGGTTTTACTATTGGCAACTGCTTTATCCTGTTTATCTGCAAATGCACAGGATATTCCTGCCCTTATTGATGAGTATTTCAAAAAGCAACATGCTACAGGGGCTTTTAATGGCAATGTGCTGATTGCTTCGCATGATACTGTTATTTATAAGCAGAGTTTTGGCCTGGCAGAAATAGCCACCGGGCGCAAACTGAATGATTCATCTGTTTTTGAACTGGCATCTGTTTCCAAACAATTTACCGCAATGGGTATTGTATTGTTAGAAAGAGATGGTAAACTGAAATATACCGACAGCCTGCGGCATTTCTTTCCCGACCTGACTTACAGTAACATTACCATTGAACATCTTTTGCACCATACATCAGGCCTGCCGGATTATATGGAGCTGGTGAAGAATAATACAGAAAGAGGTTCTGTTGTCGGCAATGAAGAGCTGATCAGGTTGTTGATACAATTCAAACCACCGGTTAATTTTAAGCCCGGTGAAAAATGGGAGTACAGTAATACAGGTTATGCTTTGCTTGCCAGTATTATCGAAAAAGTTTCGGGACAACCATTCGGTGATTTTTTGAAAGAAAAAATTTTTAAACCATTGGGTATGCGGCATACAGAAGTGTACAGGCGCAGACTGGAAAACCGCAAGGTAGAAAACTATGCCTATGGCTATGTAAAAGAGTCGCCGGGTTCAAAGAACATGATTTTGCCAGACGATCATCCCAATTATAAAGACATGGTGCACCGGCTGGATGGGATTGTGGGAGATGGTACCGTTAATTCCACTACAGGCGATTTACTGACCTGGTCGTTGGCACTGGATAACAATCGCCTTGTTCCTGCCGGGGTCAAAGAAAGGATTTTTTCTGCCGGAAAGCTTAACAATGGAGAAATGCACAGCTATGGCTACGGATGGATTACGTATAGCCAGTTAGGTAAGGTTAAGGTAGTATCTCACAGTGGCGGATGGCCAGGGTATAATACGCTGATTGAAAAACATCTTGATACCAGGAAGACTATTATTCTGCTCAACAATTATGATAAAATGATTATCCAATATGATAAACTGCTCAATATAATTGATGGGATAAAAGAGGAGGCCAGAATGGAGATTAAACTTGATTCTTTGAAGTTAAAGCAATACGAAGGAACTTACCAGTTGATGCCCGAGTTTTCAATCACCATTACAACTAAAGGTGACAGGATATTCGCACAGACCACAGGGCAGGGACAGTTTGAGATTTTCCCCGAAAAGGAGGATATGTTCTTTTATAAAGTGGTGGAAGCGCAACTGAAATTTGTTCGAAATGAACAAAAGGAAATCGTTTCGATGATCCTGATACAGAACCGGAGAGAGATGGAGTGTAAGAAAATAAAATGACCCAATAAACTGCCCGGCAGGGATATGAAGGAAGTGCCGCATCCTTTTGCAGAGGAAGGCCTGCAAAAATTTTCAACCCTGTCTTCGGTGGATAAATCAAAAATAATATTCATTCATTTCAATCATACCAACCCGTTGCTGAAGAAAGCGTCTGCTGAGAAAGAAAAAGTGAGAAAAGAGGGATTGGCTGTTGCAGAAGAAGGTATGATCATAGAACTATAAAGTTGCTCAATAATCATGAAAGCTATTGTAATCGGCGGCGGTATTATTGGTTTAAGTTCGGCTTTGTATTTACGGAAATCAGGCTGGGATGTTACAGTTGTTGATATGGGTGATTTCACTGACAACTGCTCTTACGGTAACGCCGGGTATATCTGTCCCAGTCATTTTATTCCCTTAGCTACACCGGGTATTGTAAAGAAAGGCCTGAAATGGATGTGGAATTCGAAAAGTCCGTTCTATGTACAGCCAAGGCTGGACCTGAACCTCATCAGCTGGGGTTTAAAATTTATGCGCAGCGCCACGAAACAAAATTTGGATCAGGCTGCTGTACCCCTCAGAGATATTGCCCTGCTCAGCCAGCAGGAATATGAAGCATGGACCCAATTGCCCGGGTTTGATTTTGCTTATGAACATAAGGGGCTGCTGGAAATTTTTCAGACCGAAGAAGCAGCCCTTCATGCACAGCATACAATGGAGAAAGCCCATGAGCTTGGCTTAAGTGATACAATTATTCTTAGCAAAGAGGAATTGGACAAACTGGAGCCACAAACAAGGATCAATGCTCTCGGTGCTTTATTCTTTAAATGTGATGCACATTGTTATCCCAATAAGTTGATGAGTGATCTTATCGCTTGCCTGCAATCATCCGGAGTAAAGATGATGCCAAACAGCGAAGCAACAGGATTTGAAACAGAAACAGGGCGGATAAGTAAAGTTGTAACAGGATCTGGTGGAATGGAAGCTGATGAAGTGGTAGTGGCCACCGGTTCATGGGGAAGAGATACAGCAAAACTATTAGGTATAAAAATTCCGCTGATGCCGGGCAGGGGATATTCTGTTACACTGGAGGAATCTCCTTATAAAATCAACTATCCTTCCGTACTGGTAGAGGGAAGAGTGGCATTGACACCGATGGATGGTAATAAGATCCGGTTTGGCGGAACGATGGAGATCACTTCACACAAAACGCCGCCGCGGATGAACCGGGTGCAGGGCATACTGGATGCAGTGAAAAGATATTATCCTGAATTTGATGTACCGCTGCCACCAAAAGAAAAAATATGGTATGGCTACCGTCCTTGCTCGGCAGATGGGTTACCCTATATCGGAAGAGTGAAGAAATACAACAACCTTACTGTTGCAACCGGGCATGCTATGCTGGGCCTGAGTTTAGGTGCAGGAACCGGTAAACTGGTGAACGAGATAGTCAATCATTCAGCTGCCAGTATGGATATAAAACCTTTTGCTGTTGAAAGGTTTTCTTAAAATAACGGCCGGCTGCTAATATCATTTCAATCATTCCCATCTGTGGGTTACTTTTACAACCTCGTATGAACTGTATATCTACCCGCTTGCCTTACCG
>CAYPBW010000161.1:0-6721 GCA_964409055.1 uncultured Chitinophaga sp.
GGTGGCGGCACCACTTCCTGCACCGGCTCTTCTTCTTCCTCCTCCAGCATATCCATCGTATCATGCTGGTGCAGCAGGTCGCTGACGATCTCATTTTCTATCGTTGGTTGTTTTTCTACCAGTTCAACTTTCTTTTCAGCCGGTTCATCCTTTTCTATCAGTTTAATATCATGCTTCGGCTCTTCATCCGGAAAATTGATGTTCAATCCTGCAGCGCCGGTTAATGAATTACCTTGTTGTTGTGCCGCTGTTGTTTCCGCATACAGGTCATTGATTGATTTACCGGCAGCCACAACAGGAACAACATTTTCCTCAACGCCTTCTTTCAATTCATCACTTTCTTCAGCCTGCTTTTTCTGCGGCAGGTTAAAGGAGGGGTTGAACTGCCAGATGAAATAACCAAAGGCCAGCAGGAACAGAACAGCCCCGGTACCAAAGATGCCCAACGCACCTGTCATCTTATCACTGATCATATTACCCACAGCGCCGCCAAAAGGAAATTCGTTGCTTCTAAAAAGAAAAGCCAGCACAACGGATAATACCAGCAGGCCAACCGTTACATATTTAAGGTTTCGCCAGATAGAAAACACTTTGCGGCGGAACAGTAAATTAGTACCAACCACAAAGAAGAAGGTACACACCAGGAAAGAGGCAATACCAAAGGTTTTAAAAATAAAAAAGTGCGATACCACTGCACCCAGCCGGCCGAGCAGGTTAGCCACTGCCTCATCCGTGTCAAACAATGCACTGAAGCCCTGTTGGGCAATGGCCTGGTCTTCTTTCCAGGTAAACAGGTAGGAAACAAAGGATATAAAAAGAAATACTGCAATAAGCAGGAATACGGAGCCAACAATCTTCCAGGTACGTTCATCACGGGCCAGTGCTTTCAGGTCAATACTCTCTTCCTTTTCGGCCCGGAATGGTTTAATCTCTGACCCCTCGGTTTTTTTCGCAGGACTTTTCTTCTTTTTTTGCTTTTCAGCCATGGAAGCAAAGATAAAAAACGGGAAGCAGGATAAAACGGGGTATCAGCTAAATCTTTGGCCATTCAAAAGGCTTCTGTTTCGTCAAATTTTACCTGAAAGTGGTATATCCCGGACTGGCAAAAGCAAAAGGGTTGTATTACATTTGACGATAAGCATTCCCGCAATGACAAGGCTATACCGTTCATTTATTTTCTTTACGATGAGCTTACTGCTGCTGCTGAGCAGTAAAGCCCATACACAGGATAGCCTGCAGCAGCAATTTACCGACATCAGTAAGGTCAGCCTTGTAAGGCAAATATCGAAAACTATCAGCAGTACTTATACTGATAAGAATATTGAGCTGGTCAAAGAATATGATCAGTTGAAGTTTTCGCCGGGAATAAAACACAAAGGGCCTGTTCCCAATGAATATGTAACCCGGAAGCTGGCCCTGCAATTCAATATTTCCAATTCCGCTGATTCCACTGTTTCCGTTTACTTCTTTCCCGGTTTCTATTACAGCAATATTGATCTTTACCAAAAGACAGCTGACGGGCTTTTACAAATCCCCCCCGTATTACCTCCTAACGAAGACAGCATTGGCTACCGGCTCATTGAATTAGGGGCTTATGATTCGGCCACGATTATAGCTCATTTGTCCTTCGTAAAAACCTACATCAATACAATCCGGCCAAGGCTGATACACAAAGATCATATTGATTCCTTCCTGGCACAGGTTAGGGCCAGTCATAATAACGATAACCTCGTCACCTATGTATTTTGCGGCTTACTGCTGATGATGATATTGTTTTCTTTTTCCAATTTCCTGCAAGGGGCTAACCGGGAGTTTTTTTATTATTCCCTATACGCTTTTTTGCTGGGCTTTATGTTATTCACCAAGGCCACTTATGATTTTCATACCACGCAAATCACATTCTTCCTGGAGGCATACCTTGATTTTATCCTGCAGGGCCTGGGCATCATCTTCTATATGATCTTCATGCAAAAATTCCTGAATACCCGGCAAAACCATCCCTTTCTTTTCAAATTCTATAATGCAGGTGTCGTCATGTTAGCGGTAACCCTGTTACTCTACAGTTACCTGCATTTCTTCACGGATAATTTCAGCCTGGAAAACACGGTTGAAAATGCTTCCAAACTGCTTTTGCTGCTGATGGTCCTTATCTTTTTAGTATACAGCATCCGGAACTGGAAAGATAAACTGATGCGGTATCTATTCTGGGGAAACCTCTTCCTGTTTCTTTTCTCAGTCATTTCACAGCTGAGTGTGATGATGGAACACCTGTTTGAAGATATGCCCGGTGTATTCAGTTCAGCATTATTTTACTACGAGATTGGACTATTCCTTGAGTTGGTTTTCTTCCTGGCAGGATTAAATCATAAAAACCGCCGCTCCATCATTCAGCGGACAAAAGAGACAGAAACGCTGAAAGCACAAAACCTGATGCAACAATACGAAAAGGAAATAGCGGTATTCAAAGCACAGCAATCGGAACGGGAAAGAATATCAGCAGATATGCATGATGAACTGGGCTCCGGCATGACCGCCATCCGCCTGATGAGTGAAATTGCCCGGAATAAGATGAAAGAAAATACGCCGGTTGAAATACATAAGATTTCTCACTCAGCCGATGAAGTACTCAACAAGATGAATGCCATCATCTGGAGTATGAACAGCGGTAACGATACACTGGACAACCTCCTTTCCTATATCCGTTCCTATTCGCTGGAATACCTGGATAATACCAATATTGAATGCAAAGTTGAAATGCCGGATGAAATACCCGATAAAGAAATAACCGGTGACAAAAGAAGGAATGTATTTCTCTGCGTAAAAGAAACACTGAATAATATCCTCAAGCATTCCGGCGCTGCTGCCGTAAGTATCAAAGTAGAATTAAACCATGTGCTAAAGATTCAGATCGCTGATAACGGCAAAGGCATTGACATGGAAAACCTTCGTCGCTTTGGTAATGGGTTGAAGAATATCCACCGGCGTATGGAAAGTATTGGCGGTAGTTTTAAGATTGAAAACAATAATGGTACAGTTACTACCCTTGAACTGCCTCTTTGATTATTTTTTCTTCACAGCCGCAAATCCTAATAATAGCCAGCCTGCAATGAACAATACACCACCCAACGGAGTAACAGGGCCAATTGCTTTTACAGCAGCGCTGCCTTGTATTTTAAGATAAGTGAGCAAATAAAGTGAACCGGAGAAAAGCAAAATACCGCCTGTAAAACATAATGCCGCCCAACGGAACAATTTAGGAGATAGTTTATCAGCCACTGCAGATGCTATCAACAATGCCAGTACATGATATACCTGGTAATGTACAGCTGTCTGGTAACCCTGTAATATCTTTTCATCAGAAGTTATCTTCTGCAATCCATGTGCACCAAAGGCCCCTGTTGCCACCGCTACAGCACCGAGCACAGTGGCCAGGAGAAAATAATTTCTATGCATGAAATATTTTTTCAATTAAATGTTCAAGCTGCAAAGGTTCTTCATCCACATGTATATCAGCCTGGTCATAATAAATTTTCCGGTCGGCATATTTTTTAAGAATGAAGGAACGCAACTGTTCATCCGGAAGATTCTTTATCAGCGGACGGTTCTCTTTTTCCTGCCTCAGCCTTTCGTACAAAACATCAAGAGATGTATTGATCCATACCACTGTACCAGCCTGTTTCATATAGTCAAGGCTGTTATAGTAACATGGGGTACCGCCGCCGCAGGCCATGATGAAACTATCATGGCTTTCTGTAATGATATGCAAAAAGTCTTTCTCCAGCAGGCGAAAATTTTCTTCTCCCTTTTCATTGAAAAGCTCCAGTACTGTCTTGCCTTCCTGTTGTTCTATCTGTTCATCCAGGTCGAAAAAAGGCAACTGGAGTTTTTCACTCAGCTGGCGGCCCCAGTGCGATTTGCCGGAGCCCATGAATCCTATCAGGAATATCTTCATTTTGTTTGCTGCTTACTTAAAAGCATTAAAACCGGTAATATCCATTCCTGTTATCAGCAGGTGAATATCATGTGTGCCCTCATAAGTAATCACACTTTCCAGGTTCATCATATGACGCATAACCGGGTATTCACCGGTAATACCCATACCACCCAGTATTTGTCTTGCATCACGGCAAATATTGGTAGCTATCTCACAGGAATTTCTCTTGGCCATACTTACCTGCTGGGGTGTTACTTTTCCTTCATTCATTAATACACCCAGTCTCCAGTTCAGGAGTTGTGCCTTGGTGATTTCGGTGATCATTTCCGCCAATTTCTTTTGCTGCAACTGGAAAGCTCCGATTGGCTTGCCAAACTGTATCCGTTCCTGTGAATATCTTAAAGCAGTATCATAGCAGTCCATCGCAGCGCCAATCACTCCCCAGGCAATACCATAACGGGCCTTTGTCAGACAGCTTAGCGGCCCTTTCATTCCTTTTACATTCGGAAGAATATTTTCTTTGGGCACTTTTACGTTATCAAAAACCAGTTCACCGGTTGCAGATGCCCTCAGGCTCCATTTGCCATGCGTAGTAGGTGTGCTGAATCCTTCCATACCTCTTTCCACGATCAGTCCATAAACATCACCAGTTTCATTTTTTGCCCAAACCACTGCTACCTGTGCAAAAGGAGCATTGCTGATCCACATTTTTGCACCGTTCAATATCACATGGTCACCGGCATCCTTAAAATTGGTCAGCATACTGCCGGGGTCGCTTCCGTGGTTGGGTTCAGTCAAACCGAAACATCCCAGCCATTCGCCACTCGCCAGTTTGGGTAAATATTTTTTCTTTTGCTCTTCACTTCCATATGCGTTGATCGGGAACATTACCAAGGAGCCTTGTACCGATGCAGTAGACCGGACACCGCTATCGCCCCTTTCCAACTCCTGCATCATCAGCCCATAGCTGATATAATCCAGCCCTCCGCCGCCGTATTCAAGAGGAACTGTAGGGCCAAAACAACCCAATTCACCTAATTGCTTTACTATATGTTGGGGAAATTCTGCCTTCTGCGCATAATCTTCAATGATCGGGGAAATTTCTTTTTTTACATAACTGCGAACAGTATCACGAATCATCTTATGTTCTTCGGTCAACAGTTCATCAACTTGAAAATAATCCGGGCTTTGAAAAAGATCTGTACGGGCTGCCATCGTTATTGAATATTTAAGATTGTAGATTTAATAATTAACTGGTGCAAAGGTAAGAAAACGGTAGCAGCGGCTATTCTTTGTGAAACGAGTGTTTTATTTTTATTCCTGTAAAAAACAACCAAATGAAAAATGCGTTTATCTCCCTTGTTCTACTTTTTTGCTGCTCAGTAGTAACCTATGCCCAAAAAGACTCAACAAAATCCAGGGCTGAGCCCAGGGTAAAGCAATTCTGGATGGTAATTCTAAAAACAGGACCCAAAGACAAAGAAATTACCGATTCCATACAGCGAAAGACGCTTTTTGCCGGCCATTTTTCCAATATGGATAGATTACACAAAGAAGGCATTCTGAAAGCAGCGGGGCCCTTTGGTAAAAATGATTTTACCTGGCGGGGTTTGTTCATTATGGATTGTGCTACCAAAGAAGAAGCAGAAAACTATGTAAAAACCGATCCGACAGTGGCTGCCGGTGTTTTTATTTATGATATTGTTCCCTGGTGGAGTGAACCCAGCGGAAGTTTTACACCGGGAAAACCAGAGAAGAAAGAAGAATGAGTTACCCTGTTAAGGAAATATTGAGGAATTTTTTGTCGGTAGTGGCCGGAGTGATAGCTGCTTTAGCCATTATCGTCCCATTTCTAATAATCAGCTGGAAATATTCTTATAAAGATGGAAATATTCAAGAACACTTTAATATCCTTACTTTTCTGATCAGCACCAGTGGAATAATATGCGGAATGTTAGCAGGCGGATATGTGACTGCGAAAGTTTCAACCCGAAGACATATTATACATATACTGATTACAGGAATTATTCTGAGTCTACTCTATTTGGCAAGCGGCGATTTTAAGCTTCATTATTTTACAAAAAAAGAGATACTGATTTTACTATTGCCTATCCCAATCGTATTATTGGGAGGTTTTTGGGGAATTAAGAGTAAACAGAAGTTAAAAAAGGTAATTTGACATCTCCACCTGGTACTCCTTAGCAACTTCCCTCGCCTTCTCTGCAAAATCCTCACCTGCGGATGCATAAATAATTGCCCGACTGATATTCACCAGTATGCCACAGTCTATATTCATAGCTTTTTTGGAAATCTCTTTCAGACTGCCGCCCTGTGCCCCTACACCGGGAACAAGATAAAAATGATCCGGAGTGATTTTGCGGATATTGATAAACGAATCAGCTTGTGTAGCGCCAATTACAAACATCAGGTTTTCAGGATTGCCCCATCCGGCAATTGTTCTCAGCACTTTTTCATACAGTAACTCATCACCGGCTTTTTGCAGTTCAAAATCGGCTGCCCCCTTATTCGAAGTAAGTCCCAAAACAATGGCCCATTTGCCGACATGCTGTAAAAAAGGTTTTACACTATCCTCACCCATGTACGGGGCAACAGTAACTGAATCAAAAGGCAGCGTTTCAAAAAAAGCTTTGGCATACTGATCAGAAGTATTACCTATATCACCCCGTTTAGCATCCGCAATCTTGAAGTGTTCATCGCCAATATAACGAACGGTTTTCTCCATTGCCTCCCAGCCTTTCACTCCCAAGGCCTCATAAAAGGCAGTGT
>CAYPBW010000162.1:0-6665 GCA_964409055.1 uncultured Chitinophaga sp.
TCACTCAACTGCATGATCTGGGGAAAGGAGGGTACATAACTGTCGGCCACATCAATAAATACGGTGTCTTCAATATTCCCCTTTGCACCGGTACGAATTAAAATCGTTTTTGCCAGCATATCACCAATACGCTGACCTTTTTTAGAGGATACTACCAAAACGATATCTGTAATGATAAAGGCAAGTGCTGCCAGCACTATAAATGTGCTTTCAGCATCTTTAAATAGATCCGGTGTGCTGAGAAGTATAATCAGAATAATAGCAATCCAGAGGTCAGAAACCCGAAGTAGCCATCGTATCAGGAACTGGCTGATACCCGGCCGGCCACCGATCTCATTTACCACCCGTATACCCAAAATTTTTTTTCCAATACTCTGGCCGTTCATGGTTATCTCCTGCAAAGGGTGATAAAGCAGTATGGGCAGAAATAGTAATAAGCCAACCGCCTGCATATTATAGTTGCTGTCAATATCCCAGCTGCTGTTCATTGCTATGCTTTTATAGATCTCGTTGGCGATACGCAGGTAAAAAAACTGGATGATCATGTCAATCAGTAAGGCCAGCAGGCGCCGGTAAAACTCCGGTACTTCAAATTCTACATCAATATTGAAATTGGTCGGGACTTTAATGACCGCCATTTGCGGATGGTAATTTAGGTGGTCAAATTAGTGTTTTTTATGTAATTAAATCCGGAAGGGTTGTTTTTTGTCTTTTTAAAAGCAGTATTTTACAACCGAATTTTTATTTCGTTGAGGGAAGCCTTATTCATAAAGAAAAACAAGGACCGCTGGTTGCGCAACCAGCACATGCCATCCGATAACCCGGACGAAATGGCTGCCGATTTTACACAATTGGTCGATGACCTGGCTTATGCTAAAACTTTTTATCCTTCCGGCAAGGTTACTACTTACATTAATTCACAGGCTTCAAAGATCTATCTTAGTATTTATAAAAACAGGAAAGAGGAATCCAACCGGCTGACTACTTTCTGGAAGTATGACCTTCCATTAACTATCCGCAAGCATCACCGGGTTGTATTTTTCTCTTTTATTTTCTTCCTCATTTTTTTTGCTATCGGCTACTTTGTTTCAATGAAAGATGAAGGAATACCAAGGAGTATCTTTGGTGATGACTATGTAGATCATACCAAAGAAAATATTGCGAACGGTAACCCGTTTGGCATTTACGAACATGGCAACCCGGTACTGAGCTGGCTGAGCCTGATGATCCATAATATCAGGGTTTCATTCCTTATGTTCGTCTCTGGAATTTTTTGTGGTATACCCAGTTTATATATGGAAGCCAGCAATGCGGTGATGCTGGGCTCTTTTGACCAGTTTTTTACCGAAAGGGGATTAGGGGTAGATTTCTGGCTGGTTGTTTTTGTACACGGAACATTGGAAATTACCGCTTTGATTATTGCAGCAGCGGCGGGCCTTGTTTTGGGCAAAAGTTTTCTTTTCCCCGGGACCATCCGGCGTATTGATGCTTTCAAGCAGGGGGCAAAAGATGGCGTAAAAATTATGGTGGGCCTTATACCTGTATTTGGCCTTGCCGCCTTTTTTGAAGGCTTTATCACCCGGTTGTATAACGATATTTCCGCACTGACCACACTCATATTTGCATTATCAGTGGTTTTTGTTGTATGGTATTTTATTATTTATCCGATCCGGTTAAGTAAAAGACTGTCATTGCAGTTACAGGAGGAGGAAGTATAAGTATTGAAACCGATCAGCACATATATCCGCATCTCGTTTATTCATCGAATTCTCCTGGGCATTTTTCTGTCTATGGCCGGTTCATCAATACTGGCACAGTCAACTGATAATATTGATACAACTGTTATTGAAGAAGTAGTACCCGCTGATGACTATGCTGATGATGAAGAAAAATCAGCTGAAGACGAGTATTTCTGGGAAAAGGAATACCAGGATGATAGCTGGATGCAATATAAAGAACGCAACATTTCTGACAGTGCTTTGAAAAAGATGCAGCAGGATGATGATTTCTGGTATGCCAATGCTGTTTTCAATAAAGAGAAAAAGAAAGAAAAAAACCAGGGTGCTTATGTGCCGCTTGGTCAGCGAACATGGTTCCAGACGCTGATCTGGATAATTATAGTCGGAGGGTTTGTTACATTTCTCATCATGTACCTTGCCGGAACAGAAGTGGGCTTATTTCGCAAGAAAAGTGTTCCGGTAAACAGTAAAGAAGAAGAGGAAGAAATGCCTGAAGATATTTTTGCCATTAATTACCAAAAAGAAATTGATAAAGCTGCTGCACAGGGTAATTACAGGCTGGCTGTCAGGCTGATGTTTCTCCGCTTGCTGAAGCACATGTCTGAGAAGAATGTGATTAATTACAAACAGGATAAAACCAATTTGGACTACCTGATGCATTTGTATTCAACCAGGTATTATCACGACTTTTTCCGGATTACCCGTCATTATGAGTACAGCTGGTATGGAAAGTTTGAAGTGAGCAGCGATGCTTACCACCAGATCAGTAAAGAAATGCTGCAGTTTGAAAACCAGTTAGGAAAATCTTGAAAAAACAACTCCCTTATATCATCCTTGGGCTTGTCGCTGTTGGCATACTGATGCTGGTGGCGACCGGTAATTACAAAAAGAACAGGCATTTTGATGGACGCATTACGTTGCGTAAATCGGATAAGATACCCTATGGTTCTTATGTAGCTTTTAAAAACCTAAAGAGTATATTCCCGGAAGCTACTATATATACCGACCGGCATGAACCCGGTTATTGGGATTCTCTGTCCAGTTACGACAGCAAACAAGCGGTTATTATACTTACAGGACGCTTTGCAGCCGATGAGTTTGAAATGAAGCAGCTGATCAAGTTTGCAGAAAAAGGAAATGATGTTTTTATTATTGCGATGGAATTATCTGCAACGGCTGAACGAATGCTGGGCTGTGATGTTAGGAATTATTATCTCACCTCTTTTTTCGAACCAGGTGAGAATCCCGGAAAGGATACACTTACATTACAATTGAATGATCTCACCACTAAAAGAGTAACACAATACAGTTACCCGGGGCGATCCTTTAACGGGTATTTTAAAGATGTAGACACCGTCACTACTCATGTTTTAGGTACTGATGCGATGGGGAGGGCTAATTTTATCCACCTGCAGGCAGCCGATGGGAATTTTTACATCAATATGGCGCCGGTAGCTTTTAGTAATTATTTTTTGCTGCATGGTCAGAATATTTCTTATTACGAAAAGGCTTTGTCTTATATCAGGCCTGATGTACAGAAGATAGTTTGGGATGAGTATTACCTGAATAAGAAATCAGGTGGCGAGGACAATGAAAAAAAGAAGGGATGGTTTACTGTACTGATGAACCTGAAAAATGAAGAAGGGAAAAAGCCATTTCGTGCCGCTTTCTGGCTGGCAATACTGCTCTTATTACTCTATGTACTCATGGAGATGCGTCGTAAGCAGCGATACATACCAGTTGTGACAAAACCCCGTAACGATTCAATGGACTTTGTAAAAACCATTGGCCGGTTGTATTACGATAAAGGTGACCATCGCAACCTTTGCCAGAAAATGAGCAGTTACTTCCTGGAGTATGTGAGGAACAAATACAAATTGCCTACCAGCAGACTGGATGAGGAATTTATCATGAACCTTCGTTATAAATCCGGCGTTGAGGAACCGGTAGTGAGAAGTATCATTTCTTTTATTAAATATACCGAAGAGGCACCATCCATATCACAGCCGGAGGTAAATGAGTTTCATGAATTGTTAGAAATGTTTTATAAAACCGCATAATAATGGACGATCAAATTTTTCAGCAACGGACCGATCTTTCTGCTTTGAATGAGGCAGTATTGTCAATTCGAAACGAGATAAAGAAAATCATCGTAGGCCAGGATGAAATGGTAAGGCTTATTATTACCGCTCTGCTGGCCGATGGGCATGTACTGATTGAAGGAGTGCCCGGCGTGGCAAAAACATTGACGGCAAAATTGGTAGCCAAAAGTGTAGATGCCGGTTTTTCCCGCATTCAGTTTACACCCGACCTGATGCCTTCTGATGTATTGGGAACACCAGTATTTAATCCCAAGGAAGCCAGTTTTGAATTTAAAAGGGGGCCTGTGTTCAGCAATATTGTATTGGTAGATGAGATCAACAGGGCACCGGCAAAAACACAATCGGCATTATTGGAAATCATGGAGGAGAGGCAGGCTACGATTGATGGCCGAACTTACCCGATGGCTTCCCCGTTTATGGTTTTGGCGACACAGAACCCGGTAGAGCAGGAGGGAACTTATCGTTTGCCGGAAGCACAGCTTGACCGTTTTCTTTTTAAAGTATTGGTACCCTACCCCACAGAGACTGAAGAAGTAACGATATTGACACAGTTTCATGGCATGGGGAATACTCCGGCTATTGAAATGATTCATCCGGCATTAAAAGGGGATCAGATCATATCACTCCGCCAGCAGATCAAAAAACAGATCATTGAAGAAAGGTTGCTGCAGTTCATTGCTAAACTGATACACCAGACGAGGAATCACAAATCCATTTACCTGGGAGCATCTCCAAGAGCTTCGCTGGCCATCATGAATGCATCGAAGGCAACTGCTGCCATGATGGGAAGAGATTTTGTGACACCGGAGGACATATTATCAGTGATAACACCTGTTCTGCGCCACCGGATCATTTTGGCACCCGACAAGGAAATGGAAGGGATAACAGAAGATGATGTGATCAGGCAGATCATACAGGGAATGGATGTACCAAGGTGAGAGTGAGGAGTCTTTAGTCGCTAGTCGTAAGCCGGTAGTAAAGTCAGAAAGTTAGTTTAAATATCAAACGGAAAGTGTTCAAGTCTTTTCATTTAAATAACATTGTTTATTATATCGGCGGCGCTGCTGCCGTAGTGCTTGTGCTAAGCTATTTTCAGCCTGCCCTCTATCGCATTGGCGGATTGTTGCTGTTATTACTCCTTGTGGCTATTCTGATTGATATGCTGCTGGTGTACAGCAAAAAAAATGGTATTATGGCTGTAAGAATAGCCGGAGACCGTTTCAGTATTGGGGATGAGAATAAAGTAGTACTAACCCTGCATAACCATTATGGCTTCCCGGTGCGAACCAGCCTTATTGATGAGTTGCCATTTCAGTTCCAGGAAAGGAAATGGATGAGAAAAGCAAAGCTTGAACGAGATAAACCTCATCAACTGGAATATCATCTCCGCCCTACCACCCGTGGTGAATATGCATTTGGTAATATCAACCTGTTTGTCCATGCTCCCTTACAACTGGTAAAACGCCATTATACATTTCCTGCAGAACATGTGGTCAAAGTGTACCCGTCCTACATCCAGATGCGGCGCTACCAGTTATTGGCGGTAAGTAACCGTTTGCAGGAAGCAGGAGTGAAGCGTATACGTAAGATCGGGCACAGCATGGAATTTGAACAGATCAAAGAGTATGTCAGGGGTGATGATTACCGTACTATTAATTGGAAAGCCACCGCCCGCAAGGATGGTTTGATGGTGAACAATTTTACGGATGAACGCAGCCAGCAGATATATTGTCTTATCAATAAGGGAAGGGTGATGAAAATGCCTTTCCATGGTATGACCTTGCTGGATTATGCCATTAATGCTGCACTGGTTTTATCCAATGTTGCCCTGGTAAAACAGGATAAAGCCGGCCTGATCACTTTTGAAAAAAATATTGACAGTTTCTTATTGGCAGATAAAAAGCCTACCCAGATGAACCAGGTGCTGGAAAACCTGTACCGCCAGAAAACAGATTTTCTTGAACCAGATTTTGAAAAATTATTTTCTATCATCCGCAACCGGGTAACCAACCGCAGCCTGATGGTTTTATTTACCAATTTTGAGTCATTGGAAAGCCTGCAGCGGGAGATGACGGCACTGAAAAAAATTGCCAGATACCATTTGCTGCTTGTTGTCTTTTTTGAGAATACAGAATTGAAATCATTACTCGAAAGCAAAACAAAGACGCTGGAGGAAATTTATATAAAAACCATTGCAGAAAAGTTTGCTTATGAAAAAAGGCAAATGGTAAAAGAGCTGCATAAGAACGGAATCCCCTCTATACTCACTACACCAGAAAACCTGACGGTGAATACCATCAATAAATACCTCGAACTAAAGACGAGGATGTCAATCTAAGCCAGAAGTTTGAAGTACGAAGTAAGAATTATAGCCTGCCTAAGGCTTACTTTTGCCGGATGAAGGAACAAAGTAATTCATTTGAGGAAGGAAAAGTATTGCTGATAAACAAACCGTTGCGATGGACATCTTTTGATGCAGTGAGAAAGATCCGTAATCTAATACGTATCAAAAAAGTAGGGCATGCAGGAACTTTAGATCCGCTGGCCACCGGTTTACTGATCATTTGTACCGGCAAATTCACTAAGAAGATTAATGAATATATGGCGCAGGAAAAAGAGTATACGGGTACCTTCACATTAGGCGCCACTACACCCACTTACGACCTGGAAAGTGAACCGGAAAACTTTAAATCATCAGAACAAATTGGTGAAGAATTGTTGAAAAGCACAACTAAACAGTTCATGGGAGAGATCATGCAGGTGCCCCCAGCTCATTCTGCCATCAAAGTAGATGGTAAAAGAGTGTATGAACTGGCCCGCCAGG
>CAYPBW010000163.1:0-6648 GCA_964409055.1 uncultured Chitinophaga sp.
AATACATTTAAGCAAAATGAACTGATCATTGTAGGGATCAGTTTAGAACGTTCTTTTACTACAGCAATTGAAAATGTAGTCATCACTGATCTCTTGCCGGCTGGTTTTGAGATAGAAAACCCGAGGACTAAGGAAATACCTGGTATGGATTGGATAAAAGATGCTTCTACACCAACTGCATTGGATGTGAGGGATGACCGGATACATTTCTTCGTAGATGCATATAATAGCAAGCAGACTTATTATTATGCTGTTCGGGCTGTTTCACCTGGCAATTATAAAATGGGGCCGGTAAGTGCTGATGCCATGTATAACGGCGAGTATCATTCATATAATGGTGCCGGGGTAATAAGAGTAGTACAGTGAAAATAAAATGAGTAGTTTTAAAGCCTTCTGTTTTCGGAAGGCTTTTTTATGCAACAAAATGACCCAAAAAATATTGCAATTATTTGTAATCCACTGGCTGGTTCTGGGCGGGCAATAAGCATTGGCAAAAATTTGCAGCAGATTTTGGCTGAGAGAAATATTCCTCATTCTTTGTTTATTGAACAATGGCCAGATTCATTTTATTCTTTTTCCGATATATGGATCGTAGGTGGTGACGGGACATTGAATTATTTCATCAACAAATACCCGGACATTGCACTGCCGTTGGTGATCTTTAACGGTGGTACCGGCAATGATTTTCATTGGCTGTTGTATGATGCTACAACTATAGAAGAACAAATTGAAATTGCCTTACATGCTGAGCCGAGGCCAATAGATGCGGGCCGATGTAATGAACGTTATTTTATCAATGGTGCCGGAATTGGTTTTGAAGGCGAAGTAGCAAAAGCATTGACTGGAAAAAAGAAACTATCAGGAAAAACATCATTCTTGCTTACTATTCTGAAGAAAATTTTTAGTTACCGGTCAAAACAATATGAAGTAAAGACAGACGCTAAAAAACTTGAAGGAAAAAAACTATTGATAGATATAAGTAACGGGCGAAGGGCTGGTGGCGGATTTCATATCGCTCCGGTTGCTGAAGCAAATGATGGCTTATTGGATGTGGTTATTGCCAATGCATTGACTCCGCTGCAAAGGCTACGTTACTTACCAGTCATTGAAAAGGGCAAACACCTTGATTTGCCATTTATTAGCCATTTTACCAGCCGTAATATTAAGGTCTCTTCTGATACAATCATTCAGTATCACCTTGATGGGGAATATTTTGAAGCCACTCAGCTTAATGTAGAAATAATAAGTGAAAAATTTTTATTCAGGTTCTGAAACAAAAAAAGCCCGATTCTTTCGAACCGAGCTTTCAAAGCGAGATAAATATCGTTATTGATTAATAATCGTTATTGTATCCACCACGGTCACGGTTGTAGCCGCCGCCATTGCCGCCTTTTTTGAAGCCGCCGCCGCCACCTTTGTAGCCGCCGCCACCGCCGCCAAAGCTTCTTTTCTTGAAGCCGCCGCCGCCGCCTCTTTCACCTTCCGGTTTTGGGCGACTTTCGTTTACAACGATGTTTCGGCCATCAACTTCGGTACCATTCAACGCTGCGATAGCAGCCTGGGCCTGGTCGTCATTGGGCATTTCTACAAATCCAAAACCCTTGCTGCGGTTAGTGAACTTGTCGGTTACAATTTTGGCTGAAGTTACTTCGCCATGAGCTGCAAAAAGGTTGGACAAATCCTGGTCTTTCAGGTTCCAACTGAGGTTTCCTACGTAAATGTTCATTTTGAGAGTTTTTAAAAATAAAAGTGTCAACAGTAAACAGTACCCAATGAACATTCTACGGTTTTTCGAATCGTTCAGGACTTGTGAAACTGAAAGAGCACCAAAATACAGAACAAATTAACGGATTTTTCCCATACATATTGCCAATTTGTTTAATCGTGACTGGTACAATTAATTAAGTTGCTGGCTATTAATGAATAAGATATACGCAAATAAAAAAGCCCCCTTTAAAAAGGAGACTTTTAAAAACAGATTTTAACCGATTATTCAGCAACAACCTCAAATTCAACTTCGGTATGGTGTCCGTTGCCGAAATCAATAGTGGCTTTATAAGTGCCTAATTCTTTGATATCATCAGAGATTGCTATCTTTTTGCGGTCAATTTCATAACCTTTTTGCTCCCGGATAGCACGGCTGATCTGCAAAGATGTTACGCTACCGAAAATCTTACCGCTTGTTCCGGTCTTAGCACCCAGTTTCAACGGAGCTTCTTTCAGTTTAGCGATTACACTATTGATCTCAGCCAGCATTTTCTCTTCTTTCTTACGAACCTGCTTCAGTCTTTCTTCCAGTTGCTTTCTGTTGCTGGGACTGTTTTCTACAGCCAGCTGACGGGGTAACAGAAAGTTACGGGCATACCCGTTTCTTACTCTTACCACCTCGTTTTTGGCACCGAGATTATCTACATCCTGAATTAAAATGATTTCCATATACTTTGTTTTTTTCCCAATGAATTACAGGCTTCATTGTCTCCCGAAGCTGACGTTCGGGATTAGGGATGTGCCTATTTCAATAAATCTGTTACGTAAGGCAATAATGCCATCTGACGGGCTTTCTTTACCGCATCAGAAACTTTGCGCTGATATTTCAGGCTGTTTCCGCTTAAGCGGCGTGGCAACAATTTGCCCTGCTCGTTCAGGAATTTTTTCAGGAACTCCACATCTTTATAATCGATGTAGCGGATGCCGTACTTTTTGAAGCGGCAGAATTTTTTTACCCTTTTGTCGCTTTTAATAGCGGTGAGGTATTTGATTTCGTTTTTTGCCATGATATTAAGCCTCCACTGCTTTTTCGGTTCCTGTTTTTACGCCACTTCTCTTTTTTGCATTGTACTCGACGGCGTATTTATCGAGTTTGGTGCACAGATGACGAAGTACATTCTCGTCACGAAGCATTTGAATTTTCAGCTTCTCGTTGAAGTCGGATGGCGCAGTGTATTCCATTACCCAGTATAAACCTGTGGTTTTTTTCTGGATGGGGTACGCCAGTGATTTCAATCCCCATGGGTTTTCAGCTACAACAGTTCCGCCTGCATCAGTAACCATTTTGGCATACTTCTTTTGCTCGGCTTTGAACTCATCATCGCTTAAAACAGGGGTAAAAATCACCATCAATTCGTAATTGTTCATTTACCTGTTTTTTATCCGCCAGCTGGCGGAATGGTTAAAAAATTAATTATCCCATTGGACAACCCGGATTGCGATCAGGGAAGAATCCTGCAACCAGGCAGGATTTGGGGCGGCAAAGATAGGGGAATACAGCCAGAAGTAGCAGCCTGGAAGAAGGAAAATTTAACCCAGACTTCCATTAAGCATCAGAATATGAGTAATTCAAAAAAATGGTTTGTAAGGAATTGAAAAGCAGCGTCTAAAATGCTTTCTTTTCTTTCTTTACCTCTTTTAACATCACCAGGTAAGTAGGGAAATGGTCGCTGTAACCGCCCCGGTAAGTATTGCCATCCCAGGTACGCATCGGGTATCCTTTATAACGACCTTTATTTTCTACCAGGTATTCCTTATTAAAAATGTGTTGTTGATAAAAGAAAAATCCATCCTGGTCTTTGTTCAGCCATGCATGAGAGATCAGTATCTGGTCAAATAAACCCCAGGCATCCTGGTAGGCCAATGTGCCAATGCCCTTTTTATATAAATCCATCCACGGATTGAACATGCCACCGGCCCTTACGTCTGTGATTTTTCCTTTGGCTTTGATAATCCCTTCTACACTTTCATTGGTAGGATCATCATTAAGGTCTCCCATAACTATGACTTTTGCATTTGGTTCCAGCTTTGCAATAGAATCCATATGATTTCTGCATACCTGTGCTGCCGCATTCCTGGCCGGGGCGCTACGCTGTTCGCCTCCGCTTCGGCTGGGCCAGTGGTTTACATATATATGTATTGTTTCACCTCCCAATTTTCCTTTTACCCATAAAATATCACGGGTAAAGTAGGCGTCTTTGGAGCCACCCGGTAGTTGTACAAATAGCTTATCGCTGGCCTCCACCACAAAATATTTTGGATTATACAAGAGGCCAACATCTACACCTCTTATATCTCTTGAGTCGTAGTGAACGATTTTATAATTCCTTTTGGCAATAAGTGGTTGCTTAACCAGATCATTTAATACAGTATCATTTTCTACCTCAGCTACACCCAATATGGCCGGCCCGTCGGGGTTTATTTCAACACCGATTTGAGAAATAACGGTTGCCAGTTTGCCCAGTTTGTCAAAATAAATAGAAGAATTATAGTTTCTTATTCCGTTTGGAAGAAATTCCTCGTCATTGGTCATGGTATTATCTACGGTATCATAGAGATTCTCCAGGTTGTAAAAGGATATGACGGCGGCTTTATAGTCTTTTTTCTGTGCTAAGAGTGAAATACTTATCAACGAAAAAAGTAATATTCCTATGATCTTTCTCATGTTGAAAAAATAATAAGGCGCAAACTTAGTGAAACAATAGACGAATGCAACAAATAAAAGGATGACATCGGTTAATAAAATATTATGTGTTTATCTTTTTTTCGGTCTGTACTGGTATCATCAGTAATTTTGCACTCTTGTTTAAAAAATAAATCATGCTTAAAGCCAAACTGTTACTGCTGCTCTTATGCGCCGGTTTTTTTACTTCGGCGCAGGTTGATTCCACAGCAAAGAAGGATACCTCGATCATTGACGAGGTGAAAGATGGATTATTGGACAATATCCCAACTGTGTCGTTAGACGATAACGACCTCGGCGATGGCGGCAACCAAAATATCTCATCGCTGCTTACGGCCGGAAGAGATCCTTTTTACTCAGCAGCCTCATTTAATTTCAGTGCAGTTCGTTTCCGAATCCGAGGATACGATAATGATCATTTCAGCACTTTTATGAATGGCATTCCCATGGATAACCTTGATAATGGATTTACGCCATTTGGGTTGTGGGGAGGATTAAATGATGTAATGCGCAACCGGGATGTATCCTGGGGTCTTCGTTATAATACTTTCACATTTGGCGATATAGGCGGAAATACAAGTATTGACTCCCGTGCAAGTAAACAAAGAGCACAAACAAGTGTCAGCTATGCAGCCTCCAACCGCAACTATAATAACAGGATCATGATTACTCATTCCACCGGAATGAGCAAAAAGGGATGGGCTTTTTCTGTAAGTGGCAGCCGTCGCTGGGCAGATGAAGGATATGTGCCGGGTACTTATTATAACGGATGGGGCTATTTTCTCGGGGTTGATAAGAGAATCGGCCAAAATCACCTGCTTTCTTTAACAGCATTTGGTGCACCAACGGAGAATGGCCGCCAGGGTCCTGCAGTGCAGGAAATGATGGACCTTGCGGGTACCAATTATTATAATCCGAACTGGGGTTACCAGAATGGTAAAAAAAGAAATGCCAGTGTGGGCAAAACACACCAGCCTATTGCTATACTGACACATGATTTTCGAATCAATAATAATACTACCCTGACAACAGCACTTGGTTATTCGTTTGGCGACAGAAGTGTAACTGCGCTTGACTGGTACAATGCCGCAGACCCCAGGCCTGATTATTATCGTTACCTCCCCAGCTATACATCTGTTTGGGCCAGCACACCAGATCCGGTACAGGGACAGATATTATATGATTTGATGAAAAACGACATCAATACCCGGCAGCTTAACTGGCAGCGGTTGTATGATGTAAACAGGGCCAGTTTTGCTACTATCAACGATGCAAACGGAATTGCAGGTAATACTGTCAGCGGTCGCCGTTCCAGGTATATCATTGAAGAAAGGATCATTAATACTACCCGGTTTAACGCCAACTCTGTATTAAATACAAAGTTTGGTGATCATATCGACTTTACAGCCGGCGCTTCTTACCAGCAACAAAACAACCACTACTATAAAAAAGTAGATGATCTGCTGGGTGGCGAGTTTTATGTGAATGTGAACCAGTTTGCTGAAAGGGATTTTCCTGTTGACAATGTTGCCAACCAGTTTGATCTTGATGTTCCTAACCGGATTTTGAAAGAAGGAGATAAGTTCGGTTACGATTACAATATCAATATCTCAAGGATTGCTGCATGGGCACAAGGTGTTTTTAAGTTCAATAAAGTTGATTTCTTCCTGGCAGGTTCTATTTCTCAAACAGAATTCTACCGGGAGGGAAATAAGCGCAACGGTCTTTTCCCGGATAATTCAAAAGGTAAAGGAACCGTGAATGAGTTTACCAATTATGCGGGAAAAGCAGGAGCTACCTATAAAATCGATGGAAGAAATTACATTTTTGCCAATGGTTCCTACCAGACAAGGGCCCCCTATTTCGAAAATGTATATGTATCACCCCGTACCCGTAATAGTCAGCAGGATGCAGTTGAAAGTGAAACTATCCAAACTGTTGAGGCCGGCTACATTATGAATGCACCAAAACTGAAGATCAGGGTGGGTGGTTACTATACCCGTTTTGAAAATGGTATGGATGTAATGACTTTCTATCATGACGCTTACCAGAATTTTGTGAACTACGCCATTAATGGTATTGATAAACTTCATTTTGGTGGTGAAGTTGGTATCGAAGCAAAAGTTACACCCACCATTACCCTGAATGCAGCTGCTGCGTTAGGTCGTTATTATTTTGACAGCAAGCAGAATGCAGTA
>CAYPBW010000164.1:0-6590 GCA_964409055.1 uncultured Chitinophaga sp.
ATGGGTGTTTTTTTCAAACCGGGTTTTCAATGTGTGGAGCAGTTCTCTGGATTGTGCTGCGGATAATTTTTTTGTAGCCATGATAAAATACTATTGTTGGTTAACAGGTAAATTAAAATTAAATGATTTATGTATTACCCTTAACCTTATGACGGGACCGTTCCTAACATTAGAAACTTCCGGTAGGCTACATATCCGGAATATTCGGCTCTACCAGTCTTTTTAATTTATCCAGCGATTCCTGCCAGCCGAGGTAACACATATCTGCCGGGATCATTTCCGGAATACCTTCCTGGGTAATTTTCAATTCTGTGCCTGCTGATACCTTTTTGATCCAGACAGAAGTGATCATTTCTCCCGGCAGGTTGGGATCGTCAAACTTGTCGGTATACCTGATGAACTCGTTGGGAGTTATTTCAAGGTATTCTCCTCCAAAGGAATGCCCGTTACCTGTTGTGAAATTGATAAAAGACATTTTAAACCGGCCTCCAGGGTTTGCGTCCATGTGATGGACAACACATAAGAAACCGTAAGGAGGAAGCCAGGCCGCCATGGCATTGGCATCTGTGAAGGCACGAAAGACTTTTTCGGGATTGGTAGCAAGCACCCGGTGAAGTGTTACATTGTTGGTTGTCATATTGATTTATTTTAATGGTTGATTGAACAAATTTCGGCAATAGTTTTTTGCAACCAGCTTTTGCAGATGCGACAATAATGACGGTTGCTTACGCAATTTGGATTCTACCGGCTGTAAAACGTTTTTGGGTGTAACAAGGCATTTGGAAGAAGGAGTTTTTGCAAGAATGCACTGGTTAAAAGGAATGACCCCAATGATGCCTTGATGTTTTACTCCGGCTGGTCAGCAGACGCCAATAATCTGGCAATACCAGCAAACTATTTTTTTAGAAATTCAGCAATATCAACATCCAGCGCATCGCTTAATTTCTTGAGAGTAAGTATGGTAATATTTGATTTACCTGACTCAATACGGGACATATTGCCTTTGTCAATATTGCACAGGGCCGCCAGCTCATTTTGTGAAATCTGTTTGCCGGAACGCAATACTTTTATCCTGTCTCCAAGATAAATTAAGAATTTCGTGTCTGTCATACTCCCTATAATTGTACAGGTAAATTATTCCCGGCATGAGTTGTATTATATGACAATCGTCATTTCTTGTTCTGATACATATCATTGATATTGCGAGTCTTTGCTGACACCTGGCCAGGTATTCTTCTGCATAATTTCAATGCTGTTGTATTATATGACAACATTTTATATTAACTTTAAAGAGATTTTTAGACATGCCATTGAGGTATTCTTTTTGTTACTAGAATTAGACCGGTTGTAATAGTTGAAGCATCGAAAAATCCCCCCTTAGAGATGCATAGTTTAAAGGCTTTGTTTATTATGTCATTTTCCAGAAACGAAAGCTATGAGGTTAGCTGTCAACAATATATTATACCTGCTTTTGACATTGACTATTGTAGCGACATTAGTAGTCATTCTGCAATCTTCCGTTAGTGTAGCGCTGCCCGGCAGCCAGGCTGTTGATCCTTTTCTGTCTTTTGAATCCCTTCGAATTGTTCTGCTGGTTATCCTGTTAGCAATGCTTTTAATTATCCTCATTGCAGTAAGACAAATAAGGACTTCGGGTAAGACTGCTTTAACCATCCGGAATAATCCAGGCGACGATGAAGGGGAAACCAGAAAGATTGAAGATGTATATCACAAAATGATCGCTGAAGTAGAAGATTATGCCATCATTTTACTCAATAGCCAGGGAAACATCCAAAACTGGAACAAGGGAGCCCAAAAGATCAAAGGGTATGAGGCGAGAGAGGTGATCGGAAAAAATTTCAGTCTTTTTTATACCCGGCAAGACAGGGACAGCGGATTGCCGGAAAAAAACCTGGCGGAGGCCAGGGAAACGGGTAAAGGAGTATATGAGGGCTGGCGGGTGAGAAAAGACGGAAATACTTTTTGGGGCACAATTGTAATCACCTCATTACACAATGACAGGGGAGAAATAATTGGTTTTACCAAAATAACCCGTGACATAACAGAGAAACGGAAGGCGGAAGAAAAATTTCATTCATTGCTTGATTCGGCACCTGATGCTACGGTGATTGTTAATGTACAAGGTTTGATTCAAATGACCAATACGCAGACTGAAAAACTATTCGGGTATACCCGTGATCAGTTGCTGGGAAAACCTGTTGAAATACTTATTCCCACTGAACTGAGAAACAAACATGTTCATCACCGGGCTGATTTTGCTAAATCATCAAAAGTAAGAGCCATGGGGGTAGGTATTGAACTCAATGCCGTTAAAAAAGATGGCTCTATGTTCCCGGTAGAAATCAGTTTATCACCTATACAAACCGAAGAAGGAATGCTTATTTCTGCTTCGGTACGGGATATTTCTCATCGGAAAGCTTTGGAAAATGAGTTAAAAAAAACCAACACAGAACTCGAAGCTTTTACTTATTCTGTTTCTCACGACCTGCGGGCACCACTAAGGGGTATCATTGGGTTTACATCTGTTTTGGAAGAAGAATACAGCGACAAACTGGATGCTGAAGCGAAGCGTATTACCACTATTATTAAGGATAATACAATTAAGATGGGTCGCCTTATTGATGACCTGCTTAATTTTTCCAGGACAGGCCGGCAGGAAATAAACAAGACAGATATCAATACTTCTGCTATGGTTCATGAAATAGTGGAGGAATTGATTGATCAAAATAAGGCGGGTCAAATAAAGTGGAATATCCGTCAATTGTTACCCCTTAAAGGAGACATCAGTACCATCCGGCAGGTTTGGATCAATCTATTATCCAATGCTATTAAATATACAGGTAACAGGGAGAACCCTCATATTGAAATAGGGTCACGGACTGAAAACGGGTACACGGTTTGTTATGTGAAAGACAACGGCGTTGGGTTTGATGAACTCTATAAAGAAAAATTATTCAAAGTTTTTCAACGCTTACACGATGCGGGGGATTTTGACGGAACAGGAGTAGGGCTTGCATTAGTAGAAAAGATTGTGTCAAAACACGGCGGCAGGGTATGGGCAGAAGGAAAGATCAATGAGGGTGCCAGCTTCTATTTTGCTTTACCTGTATAAGCTCTAAAAAAAATGATCAATTAAACATTTTATTATGGATCCCAATTCGATAGACATATTACTGGTAGAAGATAATATAACTGATGCGGAACTGACCATCCGGGAATTAAAGAAACATAATATGGCCAATAATCTTTTTCATGTAAGGAATGGAGAAGAGGCCCTTGACTTCATATTTGCTACCGGCAAGTATGCAGAAACCCGTAACATACAGTACCCGCCCAAGGTAATCCTTTTGGATATCCAGATGCCAAAGGTCAACGGGATTGAAGTATTGGCCAAAATACGATCAGATGACCGTACCCGGGTTACCCCTGTTGTCATCCTTACTTCTTCCAAGGAAAACCCGGATATACAGAAATGCTATGATCTCGGGGCCAATAGTTATATCGTTAAGCCTGTGAATTTTGAAGGGTTTGCACAAGCCATAAAAAATCTTGGATTTTACTGGTTATTGTTAAACCAGCCGCCCGTATAACTTCACGATGAACGGAAGCTTAAAAATATTGATACTGGAAGACAGCCCAACTGATGCTGAACTGCTGGAACGATTCCTGAAAAAAGAAATGCCCGGCAGCACTATCATGCATGCCAATAATAAGAAAAGCTTCCAGGATGCATTGGAGAACTTTATACCTGAGATCATTATTTCTGATCATTCCCTGCCGCAGTTTGATTCTTCAGCCGCATTGAAAATTGCCCGACAGCAAAATCCGTTTATCCCCTTTATCCTTGTTACCGGTACCGTATCAGAAGAGTTTGCCGTCAACATTATTAAAGAAGGGGCTGATGATTACATTTTAAAAGACCGGATCAAAAGGTTGCCGGCGGCTATAGCCACTGCACTCCAGAAGAGAAGATCAGAAAACAGTATCAGGAACAGTGAGGCCATACGAAAGCTGATCATGAATTCTGCCCTTGATGCAATAGTATGTATCAATACCAGCGGCCAGGTAATTGTGTGGACACCCCAGGCAGAGAAAATGTTTGGATGGAAGGAAGCGGAAATAACCGATAAACAACTGACAGATACAATTATCCCCTTTCAGTACCGGGAAAAACATTTTCATGGCATCAGCCGCTACCTGGCAACAGGAGAGATGAGGATAATGAACAGGGTTGTGGAAATAACAGCCCTGAAACAATCCGGTGAAGAATTTCCTATTGAATTATTAATAATACCTATCAAAGAAAATGGCAATGAATTCTTCTGTGCATTTATCCGGGATATAACAGAAAGGAAGAAAGCAGAGGAACAGTTGCTGAAAGAACGAAACCTGCTACGTTCGCTGATAGATAATTTACCCGATTATATTTATATCAAAGATAAAGAGGCCCGTTTCATCATCACCAATAAGGCTTTTGTGAAGCTGGCCGGCGCTTCATCAGAAGCAGCTACTATTGGCAAGAAAGTAGGTGACCTGTTCAACGAGGAGGTGAGCCGTGTCAACCAGGATGAAGACCGCCAGATACTGGAAACGGGCAAAATAGTGATTGACCGGGATGAG
This sequence comes from uncultured Chitinophaga sp., assembly GCA_964409055.1. Classification (GTDB taxonomy): domain Bacteria; phylum Bacteroidota; class Bacteroidia; order Chitinophagales; family Chitinophagaceae; genus JJ008. The sequence continues at coordinate 4,642 of CAYPBW010000164.1, forward strand.
CCTATCATTGTACACAATGATGAAGAACACTGGTTAATAACTACTAAAATTCCGCTGAAGGATCAGAAAGAAAATATCATTGGCATACTGGGTATCAGCAAGGATATTACGGAGAGGAAAAAAATTGAAAAGGTGCTGATTGAAAGTGAAATAAAGTATCGGACCCTGTTTTATAAAAGCCCGCTGCCCAACTGGATCTTTGATATGGATACCCTGCGTTTCCTGGATGTGAACGAAGCAGCCATCGATCACTATGGGTTTACAAAGGAAGAATTTCTGAACATGACCATCATGGATATCCGCCCCAAAGAAGATGCTGAATTGTTATTAAAAGATTTGAATAATATAAGGGCAGGCGCCGACAGCCGAAAAGGAAACTGGTGGCACAAAAAAAAGAACGGCGAGTTGATACATGTGGAAACAACAGCACATTCCATAAACTTCAACGGCAGGGATGCAAGGATAGTAATCGCCAATGATATTACTGAAAAATTAAAAACAGAGGAAGAAATAAGAAAGAGCAATGAACGATTTCTTTATGTAACCAAGGCCACTTCGGATATTATCTGGGAACAAAATTTCATAACTGGTGAATACCATGTTCATGAAGGAAAAGAAAAACTTTTTAACGGGTTCACTGAAATACTCGACTGGCGGTTCGGGCTCGACGGAAAAGCTATTTTTAAAGAAGACCGGCTGAGGGTGAAAAGGAGTTTTCTCAAGGCCAAAAAAGATCCGGGCCGCATACTTTGGGAAGAAGAATACCGTATCTATTCCGGTGATAATACCATCCTTTATATTACCAACCATGCCATCATCATCCGGGATGAGAAAGGAAAAGCCCTGAAGGCCTACGGGGCTATCAGCAATATCACGGAAAGAAAAGAGCTGGAACATAAACTGCTGGAGCAACAAAGGACTGAACAACTGAAGATCACCGCCACGGCGCTGGAAGCCCAGGAAAGAGAACGGAATGCACTGGCCATCGAATTGCATGACAACGTAAACCAAATACTGGTGGGCATTAAACTTATCCTCTCCCGGATAAAGAATAATGAACAACTGGTGCATGAGATTGTGGCTACTTCCCAGACGTACCTGCAGATCGCCATTGATGAAAACCGTAAACTGGCGCATACCCTTGTTACCCCTGACCTGGACACTGAACCTTTTATACAACAGGTCAGGAGGTTGTGTAAAAGCATGCTGGAGATCACCGGTATTACCGTGACCCTGGATACTTCGGATTACAACGATCGTTTACTGGCTGATAAAATGAAAATTGCGATGTACCGCATCTTACAGGAGCAATGCACCAATATTGTGAAATACGCCAAAGCCAGCACTGTAAAGATAATTTTGAGAAATACGCAGAAACAATTCATGATGAGCATTGCAGATAATGGAGTGGGTATGGACACCGGAAAAATAACAGAGGGAATTGGCCTGCGCAATATCAATAGCCGCCTCAGTATTTTTAACGGTACTGCCAGAATTGATACGAAACCGGGTAAAGGGTTCAAGCTGTCTGTTGATGTTCCTCTCTGATTTGTACGGGTTATTTTGGTTGCATGCTTTTCCAGTTCAATGCCGGGTCATTGGTCTTTGTCATCCATTGCCGCAACTGCTGCAACAATTCCTTTTGTATCTTTTTATGCTCTTCTTTTCCTGCCAGGTTGGTTGTCTCCTGCGGATCGGTAACCAGGTGATAGAGTTCTATGGGTTTTGAAAGATTTTCCCAGGCAATCAGTTTATACTCCTTTGTGCGGATGAGCCGGTAAGCTGCATAGCCATGTTCATTATCGGCCCACTCGGTGATAGCATAATCCTGTTGATTTTTCTTTCCTTTTTCCAGCCAGCCGGAGATGTCTTTCCCTGGCCATGTGGCAGGAATTTTCACACCGGCCAATGCTAAAAGGGTAGGAGATATATCGAGGCTTGAAACCGGT
>CAYPBW010000165.1:0-6579 GCA_964409055.1 uncultured Chitinophaga sp.
TTTTACAGGGATGATATAAGAAAAGAGATACTGGCTCCTGATGTCATGAATCTTCCATTTTCCATTGAGAACAAAACGGTGATACTGATAGATGATGTGTTGTTCACAGGCCGTACCATCAAAGCTGCTTTGGATGCTTTACTTGACTATGGCCGTCCGGCCAAAGTAGAGTTGTGTGTGCTGGTAGACAGAAAGGAACATCGCCAGTTCCCCATACAGGCTGATTACACCGGAGCTATTCTTCATACCAGCAAAGCAGATAAAGTAAAACTGGTAAAGAATGAAACCGGCAATAAGGAAGTGGTGCTGATTGTGGCATAGGTTCCGGATACTTTTTTGAATCCAACTATTTACCCTAATTTCGCCTTTTAATGCAACTATCCACTCGTCATCTGCTGGGCATTAAAGACCTCAACAAAGAAGATATCCAGCTTATTCTTTCTACCGCAGAACAATTCAAAGAAGTATTACAAAGACCAGTCAAAAAAGTTCCTTCCCTCCGGGATGTGACGATTGTGAATCTCTTTTATGAAAATTCAACAAGGACAAGGTTCTCATTTGAACTGGCTGAAAAAAGATTGAGTGCTGACACCATCAATTTTGCTGCTTCCTCATCTTCTGCAGCCAAAGGAGAAACACTGCTGGATACGGTGCAAAACATTTTGAGCATGAAAGTGGATATGGTGGTAATGCGGCATAGTGCCAGCGGAGCCCCGCATTTCCTGGCGCAGCATATTCCTGCTGCTATCATCAACGCAGGTGATGGTATAAACGAACACCCAACACAAGCCTTGCTGGATGCTTTTTCAATCAAAGAGAAAACCGGCAAGATTGAGGGAATGAAGATTGCTATTATTGGCGATATCATGCACAGCCGTGTTGCACAGAGTAATATCTATTTATTGAACAAAATGGGGGCCAAAGTGACTGTCTGCGGCCCACCCACCTTAATTCCAAAATATATTGGAGAGGCATTGGGAGTTAATGTGAGCTATGATCTGAGAGAGACTTTGGAATGGTGTGATGTGGCCAATGTGCTGCGCATTCAGTTAGAGAGACAGAACCAGGTATTATTCTCATCGCTCAGGGAATATAGTCTTGCCTATGGTATCAACCGGCAATTGCTCGACAGCCTGCACAAAGAAATCGTTATTATGCACCCGGGGCCGATTAACCGTGGTGTGGAACTGGATAGTGATGTAGCCGACTCGAAACAATCAATTATATTGCAGCAGGTGGAAAATGGTGTAGCAGTACGAATGGCTGTCCTGTATTTGCTTTCAGGAAGCAAATCTGCAGGTAACTAATAATAATCTCCTTCATTCCTAAACAATTTCAATGAAGCGAATCTGTCTTTTCCCGGGAACATTTGATCCGCTTACGCTGGGTCATGTTGATATCATTAACAGGGCCCTGCCTTTATTTGATAAAATAGTGGTGGGTATTGGTCTTAATGCTTCCAAAGCACCTATGTTCACCGCAGAACAAAGGCTGGAGTGGATCAGGGATATTTATAAAGATGAGGAAAGGGTAGAAGGAGCTGTATACGAAGGTCTGACTATAGACTATTGCAAAAAGATAGGGGCACATTTTATTTTAAGAGGCATCCGATATGTGAGTGACTTTGAGTATGAGAAAACGATAGCTGATGCCAACCGGACCCTTGACAGGACTATTGAAACTATTTTCCTGACAGGGGAGCCTAAATATACATCTGTAGCTTCAACTATTGTAAGAGATATATTAAGAAACGGTGGCGATGCGAGTCTTTTTCTTCCCGAAGTGGTGTTTAAATCTCTTCCCAGGTAGGTATGGCTATTTGGTTTAAAAAGGATCTTTCTCTTCCTGATCTCAAAGAATTGGGTAAAGGAACTATGGCTGAACACCTGGGCATAGAATGGACTGAGGCGGGCCCTGGTTACCTGAAAGCCAGAATGCCTGTTGATCATCGTACTAAACAACCCTATGGCCTTTTGCACGGAGGTGCTTCCTGTGTGCTGGCCGAGACAATTGGAAGTGTGGCTTCGGCTATGGTCGTCGATCATACAAAATATTATTGCGTAGGGCTTGAGATAAATGCCAACCACATTCGCAGTGCAAGAGAAGGGTTTGTTACGGGAACAGCTATACCGCTTCACTTAGGCGCTACTACCCATGTGTGGGATATTAAGATACACGACGAAAAGAATAAACTCATTTGTGTAAGCAGGCTAACTGTTGCAGTAATAAAGCGAAAAGAAAGCTGATTTATTCTGCGGCCGATCGTAAGACATCAGCCACTGAAGGGTAGGAGATTTTTATATATTCAGAAAGTCCTTCTTTTTTTACCCATCTGATTTCATGGATATCCTCTTCGGTTTGTGGCACCAAAACCTGGGTACCTTTCACTTTCATAGTATACCAATGGGATTCTTTAAGGATAAACCGGGCTCCTTCATGGTAAGTGTGATAAGTAACGCAGAGGGGCCTGATTAATTTTACTTCTTTCAGGCCGGTTTCCTCTTCTACCTCTCTGGTAGCACAATCTTCCAGTTTTTCGCCCTTATCCAGTTTCCCTTTGGGCAGGTCCCATTTCCCTTTTCTGAAAATGAGCAGGTATTCTTTTTTCTCATTTTGTACCAGTCCGCCGGCTGCAGTTACCAAAATGAATTTTTTTAAAAAAGATTGCTTCAGCGCATCTAAATCAGAATGAAAAAAAACGCCGGCATGAACCTGTGGTTGCTGCATCTCATGGATGATGGTTTTTATCGTATGGCTATTCAGTTCATCAATAAAAATGGCATCATCATGATGAATATAGGGCTCTATTGCTTCATCAATTTTATCACAGAGGAATAATGGTTTGTCATCAAAGTATACTTTTATGTACATAACTAAATTTTCTTATTTCGCTCCGGCAGTTGACTTTTGTGCCATGACAGACGCAAAAGTTGTTGCCGAAAAGCTGCTTCAAGTTAATGCAGTTAAATTAAATCCTCAACAGCCATTTACCTGGGCCAGTGGCTGGAAAAGTCCTATTTATTGTGATAACAGGAAAGTGCTCTCATTCCCCTTTACAAGAGATTATATCAAATCAGAGCTTTGTAATGTAATTTTTGAGAAGTTTCCTGATGCAGAATTGCTTGCCGGTGTAGCCACCGCAGGTATTGCCTGGGGAGCGATGTCGGCTGACCAGTTAAAACTACCCTATGTGTATGTAAGACCAAAACCAAAGGAACATGGTTTGGGTAACCAGATAGAAGGTTTTTATGAACAGGGACAAAAGACTGTAGTTGTTGAGGACCTGGTATCAACCGGGAAAAGCAGCCTGCAGGTGGTCGATGTATTAAAGGAACAGGGTCTGGAAGTAATAGGCATGGTTTCCATATTCACTTATGGCTTTCCTGCTGCAACGGAAGCCTTTCATAAAGCATCATTGACATATTACCCCTTAACAGATTACCCGACTTTGCTGGAACTGGCCTTACAAAAAGGGATAGTGACTGCCGGGGAGCAGGAAATCTTGTTAAAATGGAGGGAAGATCCGGCCAATTGGAAAGGTATTTAGCCCCCGGGTGTTAATTTTAGTGTATGAAGAAGTTCCTTATTACTGCCATCACTGTTATTGGTTTTGCTTTTACGGGTTCGGCCCAAACCAAAGCTATTCTTACAGCAACGATTAAAACGCCTAATGCCCTTTGTGAAAATTGCAAGAAAAGAATTGAGGGTTATGTTAAACCATATGATGGGGTGCTGGAAATAACGGTCAATTACCGCAAGGCCGAAACGAGAGTGAAATATATCACCGACCGTATTAATATCGAAGAAATAAAGGCCTATATCGCCAATTGCGGGTATGATGCAGATGACGTCCCTGCAGCAGAGGATGCTTACAACAGGCTGCCCAAATCCTGTAAAAAATTTGAAGATGGTGGTGGTCACCCCAGGCCTAAACCTGTACCACCTGCACCTTCCGGAGGACAAGGTTAATTTGCTTTAATTTATTTCTGAATAACATTAGTAGAAGACTGACCCAACAGGTCTGACAGCTTTTGTTTGCCCTCATATTTAAGCGGATAGTTAATAGTAATTCCGCTTTTGCCAATACGGGCTGTGCCATCAATTTTCAGTGTTACCTCATTACTCAAAAGAAGGGTGAGGGTGTTGCTTAGCACCCTTCTCATATCTACCTCCAGAGTAACCGGCAGTGTAAAATCGGAATTAGCTGAAACATACACGGCTGAATCCAAAGAGAAGCTTCCGAGTTTTTTACCTTCCAGCCAGGCATCACCGCTTGCATTTTTAAGCTTTACACGGAATTTATTTGGATTAAAATATCGAAGATCCAGCCGCATGGTGGAGGTTGCTGAATTGATTTTATCCACTCTTACATTTTCTATCCCCCTCAGATTTGGCTCTTTTATCGACCCGCAGGCAGCCAAAATTAATATTGCGAAGAAGGGTAGGGAGGTGGCAATCCAGTGATTTTTTCTTTTCATAATGGGGATGAAATTAAGAAATCGGTTAAAACCAAAACTATGCGGTACAGCCAAATTCCCGATATTTTTATGGCTAAAAAAATTGGAATTTTCTTCAATTTTCAGAAAATCAACTCCTGCCATTTTAATTAGGATAGTATTTTTATTTAAAAAGCTAATAATCAATTTTTAAATTAGTTCAGTTAGTATTTAAAATTCAAATATTTAAATATAAGGCAATTTAAATTGTGGAATAATTAATCAGGATAAAGTGTCAGTATTTATTTTTCATAAATTAAAGATTTATAACAATATATGTGATTTAATGATAAATATATTTTTAAAACATAAATTAAGTATAAATTAAACTAATATGAAAGATCGTTCCATTCGGTAAAATCCACCAGAATATTAAGTAACTGTTTTTTTGGATTAGAAGAGAATGGCCCATAAGTCTGTTTTCAGCCAGCCTTCAATGCACTCATTTTGACGGGCTATTGCCGGGCGAAATGCATGTAAGTTTTCCAGAACCATAAAACAGGATTCAAAATATCAGATAGTTTTTGCTAAATTCGTCAGCCTTTATTGTACACCTTCTGGACTTTGGACTCAATGAGAAAACTATACCTTCTTAGTGCCCTTGTACTAACTGTAATTTTTAGTAGCTCAATTACTTATGCCCAGGATTTTTCTAACAAAGGAAAGGACTTTTGGGTTGCTTATGGATACCATGAACGAATGGGGCAGCCCAATGGTGGTTCTCAAGATATGGTTTTATATTTTGCCGCAGAACAAGCGGCTAACGTAACAGTATCTATTCCGGGTGTTGGATATACACAGAATTATTTTGTTCCTGCTAATTCCGTTATTACTTCAGCAGCCATTCCTAAGACTGCTACCCAAGATGTCAGGCTAACAGCTACATCAACGGCCCCGGAAAATAAGGGGATCCATATCACTAGTGATAAACCAATAGTGGCATATGCTCATATTTATAACCAGAGTGTATCAGGCGCAACTATTCTTTTTCCGACCCCAACTTTAGGTAAAGAGTATTATTCTATTAACTACCAGAATACATCCAACACTAACAATGCAAATTGCTGGTTTTATGTAATAGCAGCTGACACGGGGACTACAACAGTCGAAATAATACCATCGGGTGCAACAACAAATGGATGGGCAGCCGGAAGTACTAATACCATTACCCTGACACAGGGCCAGGTTTTTAATGTAATGGGTCAACTTACTACAACTACCAATCCCTTTCAGGGAGTGGATCTTACAGGGTCAATAATCAGAAGTGTGGCTGGGCCAAACGGTTCATGTAAAAGAATTGCGGTTTTTTCCGGAAGCGGACGAATTAGTATTACATGCAACGCATCCTCATCTTCTTCAGATAACTATATGGTTCAGGCATTTCCTAAATCAGCCTGGGGTAAAAAATTCTTGACAGTATCTACTGCGGGTAATCAGCAAAACAATATTTACAGGGTTTGTGTTTCCGACCCAACGACAATTGTAACATTAAATGGTGCACCAATTGGGTTGCCGCTGCAAAATGGATTTTATTATCAAATAGCCTCATCCAATACCCCAAAACTGATTGAAGCTGATAAGCCTATTACTGTAGCTCAATACCTTACTTCACAAGGTGCATGTGGAAATGGCGGCCAGCCGGGAGACCCGGAAGTTATATACCTGAGTCCAGTAGAACAAAATATCAGTAAAGTATTGTGGAATGCGACTCCTAACTTTCAAATACTACAGCATTATTTCAATGTAATAATTCCCAACACCGGAACAGCTATTAGTTCTTTTACCCTGGATGGAGCTCCTGTACCCGCCGCATCATTCGTTCCACACCCTCAGGCACCCGGATATTCTTATTTGCGTCAGTCAGTTACAGCGGGTCAGCATATAATACAATCAGATTCCGGATTTAACGCAATAGCCTATGGTTATGGAAATGCAGAATCATATGGGTATAATGCCGGCACAAACATTAAAGATATATTTCAATATATATCGCTGCAAAATCAATATGCAACGGTAAATTTCCCTGCTACCTGTCGCAGTACGCCTTTCTATTTCTCCATGACATTCCCTTATCAGCCAACCC
>CAYPBW010000166.1:0-6410 GCA_964409055.1 uncultured Chitinophaga sp.
AATCATCTTCGATGATATACAATTTGGGCATTTGCATACCCTGTGCGATACAGAGATTTTCTGTAAGGTTGTACACTCTTTTGTTTTCCATCCTTTCCAACGGCTTGCTGCCGGTGGCCATGCGGATAAAAGCGGAATGGCCTGCCCAGGCAACCAGGAACCAAATTGCCACACCGATTAATACAAACGGCATTACCTGTGCAAACAACAGGTTAGGATCTTCATGATGCTCGCCGGTGGTGAAATAGAAAAGCAAATAGAACATTAACAGCAGCAGTGCCGGAAATGCTATTAATAACAATATGGAATTAAAATTATTCTTCCGAATCTGTTTATCCAGTCCTACGTATTGCATTTTCTGCTATCCCCTTCAGGGGCGGGGTTAAAATTGAATTTTGGGTGGTTCCTCCATGGTCTTGCGGTTCTCCGTGCCGAGGTCAAACATGATTTCTCTTTTGAAACCAAAGTTGCGGGCCACGAGATTACCGGGAAATGATTCTACAGCATTATTGTACTCTGTAGTAGCAGCATTAAAGAAGCGGCGGCTGGCTGCCAGTTTATTTTCAATATCACTCAATTCTTCCTGGAGCTGAAGGAAATTCTGGTTGGCCTTCAGGTCGGGATAGGCTTCTACCTGCACTTTCAGTCCCTGCAAAGCAGCTGTCAGTTGCTGTTCAGCTACTATCTTATCATCAATAGCGGTAGCTGACATGGCAGCGGTGCGGGCCTCCGTTACTTTCAGTAACAGTTCTTTTTCATGTGAAGCATAACCCTTTACAGTCTCAACAAGCTGAGGTACCAGGTCATGGCGTTGCCGTAGTTGAACATCTATATCGGCAAAGGCATTTTCTCGCCTGTTACGCAAACGAACCAATCCATTATAAAGGCTGATGATCCAGATTACTATCAGTACAATAATTCCAATAACAATTAATAGTGGCATAATCCTATAATTTATTTCTAAGTTAGGCAAAAAGATCAGTTCACTGTTTAATTTTTAATGAACAAAAAAGGGTTGCCAAGCAACCCTTTTCATTCTTTTCAAAAAAGATATTATTGTTTGACAAGAAAGAATTGCCCAGCCCCGCTTGTGGCAGCGCCAGATCCGTAAGTGCCTTCCATAAAAGTATAAATGGAGTTAAAAGTGGCACTAGTAGAATAAGTATTAGGCGATGACAGATAGGTATAGTTGGTGGTTACAGTTGTTCCACTAATACTATAAGTACCCTCCGCCTTACTGGCAATGGTTGTATCTGTTCCATCAAATACACGAACGGTGCCATTACTGCGGAAAAGCATAGTGTAGCCAAGCGTAGGATAGTCGGAAACAGCGCCATATTTTCCTTTCCACAGTCCAACAATAGAAGGTGGCGCAGGTGCAGGAACATCATCGTCTTTTTCGCAGGATGCAAAAGACAAGATAGCGGCCAAAGAAAACATGGCCAAGGTCAGGTTTTTGAAACGTTTCATTGTTTAGGTTTTTGGTTAATGATTATTAATTCGCAAAAAAACAGATGGTTTAAATCAAAAACAATACCACTAACTGGTATTTTTTTGCGATTGTCGTGAAAATCACTTTGAATTATTGTGTATTTTCCGCTTTTAATAGATTTCCCATGCGTATAATTCCTTTTGCTATTTCCGCAGTTGCAACGACCGGGCTGGTTCTTGTTCTTAATAAACAATGGGGTACTGTGCCGCCAATGGGAAAGTTTTTGAGTCCGCAGCACGGATTCTGGCAAAATGCAGAACCGGCCAATAATAGTTTTGATGCGGATTTAAACCTGGATGGTTTAAAAGGAAAAGCAGAGGTTTACTTTGATGACCGTCTTGTGCCGCATGTTTTTGCAGAAAATGATGAAGACCTCTATTTTATCCAGGGTTATTTGCATGCAAAGTTCCGTTTATTCCAAATCGATCTTCAAACCAAGGCTGCAGCAGGCAGAGCCAGTGAAATTGCCGGCCCCAAAGCCATTAATTACGATAAAGAACAACGAAGATTAGGAATGGTGTATGCTGCAGAGAACGCAATGAAAGAAGTAGAAAGCGATCCCGTGTCGAAAATGATATTTGATGCCTATACCAATGGTATCAATGCCTATATCAATTCTCTTAAAGAGTCGGAAATACCGGTTGAATACAAACTGCTGAACATAAAACCGGAGAAATGGAGCAATCTCCGCACTGCATTGCTATTGAAAATGATGGCCAAGATGTTGTCATCAGGCACCGAGAGTGACCTTGCCAATACCAATGCCAAATCAATTTTTCTGCCGGATGAATTAAAAATACTTTACCCGCAGGTGCATGATTCATTGATGCCGATAGTTCCAAAAGGAACTGTATTTGAAAAGCCGGGAATCATTCCGGTAAAGCCTGCCATAGCTGATTCTTTATATCTCGGTAAAAAAGATACGGTGCTGGCACAGGAAATCTCAAAACCGGATATTAATAATGGAAGTAATAACTGGGTGGTGGCAGGAAGTAAAACCCAAAGTGGCGCTCCAATCTTGTGCAATGACCCACACCTTGAATTATCACTTCCTTCTATCTGGTATGAGATGCAACTCGTTTCTCCCAATACTAATTCTTATGGTGTTTCTTTACCGGGTAGTCCTTTTGTAATAATTGGATTCAACGACAGCATAGCCTGGGGAGTGACCAATTCACAGCGGGATGTAAAAGATTATTATGAAATAAAATTTAAGGATAAGTCAAAACAGGAATACTGGTTTAATGGGAAATGGGAAAAAACAACACTGAAAGAGGAGATCATAAAAGTGAAGGGAGGAAAAGAAGTGCTGGATACAGTGGCGTATACGGTATTCGGACCGGTGATGTTTGACGAAAGTTTTTCTAACGATTATTCTGCCAATCGTAACCTGGCTGTACGCTGGACAGCTCATGATCCGAGCAATGAAGGAAAAACTTTTTACAAGTTAAACAGGGCAAAGAACTATGATGACTATGCGGAAGCGATCAAAACATTTCAATGTCCCGGCCAAAATTTTGTCTTTGCTTCTAAAGCCGGTGATATAGCTATCTGGCAGCAGGGAAAATTTCCCGCCCGCTGGGACAGGCAGGGCTTGTATGTAATGCCCGGCGAGGACAGCAGCTTTATGTGGCAGGGCTTTATTCCGCAAGCAGAGAACCCGCATGCCAAAAACCCGGAAAGAGGTTTTTTGGAAAGTGCCAACCAGCGCCCTGCTGATTCTACCTATCCCTATTTTATTCCCGGGAGTTATATTACTCCGAGAGGAATTACCATTGAGAATAAACTGGCCGGCATGACAGGCATTACAGTGAACGATATGATGGCATTGCACGGCAACTATTTCAATACACTGGCAGAGGATGCCAGAAGCACCTTGCTTGCTTATGTGAAGGAAAGTGAGCTGGATGCCTCTTCCAAAAAATACCTGGATATATTCAGGTCGTGGGATCTGCAGGCAAGCCCGGATTCCAAAGGTCAAACAGTATACCAGTGCTGGTGGGATAGCCTGGAAGCAGAAATCTGGAAAGATGAGCTGACAAAAATTAATCCGCAGGCGCCATGGCCGGAAGAACAAACGACCATGGAGCTGTTGAAAAAGGATTCTGCATTGAAATTTGTTGACAATATCAATACCGCAGAGAAAGAAACCTTATTTGACGTAGTAACTACGGCTTTAAAGAAGGCTTCTGCGGATCTTGCCAAAAAAGAAACAGAAGGAAAACTGGAATGGGCCAAATTCAAAAATCCAACGGTCTATCACCTTATTAAAGACCTGAAAGGATTTGCAAGGGCCGGGTTGAATGTTGGCGGCAATGGTAATATTGTCAACGCCATCACTCACAGTCATGGGCCCAGCTGGAGAATGATCGTTCAGCTAACAACTCCAACAGAAGCATATGGTGTTTATCCCGGCGGACAAAATGGAAATCCCGGCAGCCGTTTTTATGATGACTATGTAGATACATGGGCGGAAGGCAAGTATCATAAACTATGGTTTATGCGGGAAGGTGACAAAACCGATAAGAATATAAAGTGGGTGATGAAATTCAATAAAAAATCCAGCTAACAGTTCAATACAAATAAAATGAAATTTCTTACTGCAACGATACTTACAGCAATTTTGGCTTTTATCAGCGGGTTATTTCTTCCCTGGTGGGGGATGGCTATCACTTCACTCGGGGTAGCTGTTCTCGTACATCAAAAAGGAGGGAAAGCCTTTTTGTCGGGCCTCCTGGGCGTTTTTCTATTATGGGCAGGACTTGCCTGGTGGATAGATATGAAGAACAATGGCATCCTTTCAAAGAAAATTGCCACTATTCTTCCCTTAGGAGGTAATACAATTTTACTCATATTGGTGACCGGGCTTATTGGCGGGCTGATAGCCGGCTTTTCAGCCATGAGCGGCAGTTTTCTGCGGGCCACTCCAAAAGGACGTTAAAATTCTCTTTCCCTCAGTTGTATTGAAACCTGTTTGGTGTTTCATTGCTATCTTGAAGCACCGCTGTACTATGAGATATACATTTACCACCTTACTGGCATTGTTGGCAACAGTCATAGTTTATTCTCAAAAAATTAAAGGCATTATTACTGATAAAGAAGGGAAACCGCTTTCTTACGCCACCGTTTTTGTAAAGGGAACGAACAAGGGGGCGAATGCCAATAACGAGGGCAAGTATTCTTTAAAACTTCCTCCCGGGAAGTATGTGCTGGTTTGCCAGTATGTTGGCTACAAAAAAGAAGAACTTCCTGTTTCCATAGATGAAAATGACAAGGAAATAAATTTTGTGCTGCAACTGCAGGAAATGGTATTGAGCGAAGCGGTGATAAAGGCAGGAGAGGACCCGGCCTACTCCATTATCCGAAACGCAATTAAAAAGCGAACCTATTACCAGGATCAGCCGGAAAAGTTTGAATGTAAAGTGTATACAAAAGGCCAGTTGAGCTTACGCAGTTATCCGAAAAAATTTCTTGGTCAAAAAGTAGATTTTGAAGACGGCGATACCAGTAAACAAAAGATGATTTACCTGTCAGAAACTATTTCAAAATATACTGTCAGCCGGCCTGATAAAGAAAAAGTGGAGGTCATCTCTTCAAGGGTTAGTGGCCAGAGCGACGGTTATGGCTTGAGTGCTCCCCAGTTTTTTTCTTTCTACAGCAACACGGTATTTATCGGTAACAACCTGAATCCAAGAGGCTTTATTTCGCCAATCGCAGAAAATGCGCTGAGTTATTACCGGTACAAACTGGAAGGCACTTTTTTTGAAGACAGCAATCTTATCAGCCGGATTAAAGTGATCCCCAGACGAAAGTACGAGCCGCTTTTCAGCGGATATATCAATATTGTAGAAGAGGATTGGAGAATACACTCTTTGCAATTACAACTCACAAAACAATCACAAATGGAGTTGGTGGATACACTACGTATCGAACAATTATACAGACCCTATGATAAAGACACCTGGTTTATCAGCAGCCAGGTGATATACCCGGCTGTAAAAATCCTGGGGTTTGATGCTTTTGGCAGCTTTGTCAATATTTATTCAGAACTGGAAACAGAACCTGTGTTCACTAAGAAGACATTTACTAACACTATTTTAAAATATGCCGATAGTTCTAATAAACGAACAATAGACTATTGGGAGAGAAACCGCCCGATACCTTTAATGGCAGAAGAGCAAAGGGATTACCTGAAAAAAGATAGTCTGGAACAGGCCCGCAAAGACCCCAGGTACCTGGATTCGCTGGAAAGAAAACGAAACAAGGTAACAATACCTTCTCTTGTATTAATCGGGCAAACATTCACCAAAGAAAAAAAGAGAACTTCTTTGAGTTTCGAACCGCTGCTAAGCCAGGTTAACTTTAATCCGGCCGAAGGATGGGTGATCAATACCGGGTTTACCTGGTCAAAGCGATTGGATTCGGCAGGTGCCGGCCGGAAAAGGATATCAGTAGCTCCGAATTTCCGGTATGGTTTTGCCAATAAACACTTTAATGCTCATTTGACGCTGAATTATTCTTTTGGTAAGAAATATGCTTCATCGGTTAGCTTATCTGGTGGAAAACGGGTTTTCCAGTTTAATAATAACAGCCCGATAGGCGAAAGAGGAAATACACTTAGTAGTTTGCAAAGTGAAGAAAACCGGATCAAAAGTTATGAGGCTATATATGTAAGAGGCAGTTACAAAAAAGGTATTGGCGATGGCTTTACCTGGACGGTGGGTTTTCAATACCAGGACAGGTTGCCATTGGATAACCGGACCAATTACACCTGGCGGGATAAAGCTGACCGGGCCTACACACCTAATTACCCTTTTGAAATTGTTAATGAGAATATCAAACGACACCAGGTTTTTGTAACATTGGTCGGTTTGACATGGCAACCCGGTGCAAAATATATTGAACTGCCAGACCGGAA
>CAYPBW010000167.1:0-6227 GCA_964409055.1 uncultured Chitinophaga sp.
ATGCCCACCAGCTTACCGTCTTTGTTGGCTCCAATGGCAATTTTCTGCCATGCCTGCGGCCGGTAGCCCACCATAGAAAACATTTGCCTGCGGTTCAGTAAAACCTTTACAGGCCTTTTTACTTTTTTAGCAGCAATAACAGCAGCAGGTACATTGGGCCAGCTTCTTAACGATGCACCGAAAGCGCCACCTACAAATTCAGTTATCACACGAACATTTTTTTCCTCCAGGCCAAAACACCGGGCCAGTTGTGACTGTGTGCCCTTTGGTCCCTGTGATTTATCGTAAACCGTCAGCTTATCATCTCCTTCCCAGATGGCGATGGTAGCATGCATCTCCATAGGATTGTGTGTTTCTATCGGTGTAGAGAATTCTGCTTCTACGAATACATCTGCTTTTTTATAAGCATCCGTCTCACCTCTTTTGTATTCACTTATCTTTTTCAGTTTTGATTCATCCTTTCTCAATTTTTCAAAATCAGTTTCGAATGGTTCTGTAACATATTCTGCTTTCACCAGTTTAGCCGCTTTTACTGCTTTCTCCCAGGTGTCGGCAACTACAAGTGCAATAGGCTGGCCATAATGGTAAACAAGGTTATTACTAAAGACTTTCAGGCCCTGCCACTCAAATCCTCTTTTATTGAGTTCCTTATCATAAGGCCGGTAACCCGGAACCGGCGGGCAATTTTGGTAGTAGATAATATCCAGCACACCGGGACTGTTTTTTGCATCTGCAATCAGCAGATTTTTTATAGCACCTCTTGCAACAGTACTGGTCACAAAAACACCATATGCTATATTTTCGATTCGTTGATCAGCGGTGTATTTGGCACGACCAGTAACTTTTTCAATACCATCTACCCGGTCGTCATTGAAAAAAATAGTGTTATCCATAACAAGTATGTTGGGATTGATAAATTCAATTCTTTTTAAACTTTTTGTCCGCTTTTTTTGACCTCCATGATAGCGTCAACAATATTGGGATAAGCCCCGCAACGGCAGATATTGCCACTCATGTATTCCCGTATCTCGTCCGGTGTATTTGCTTTTCCTTCTTTGATACAGGCAACAGCCGACATGATTTGTCCGGGTGTGCAATAACCGCATTGAAAAGCATCGTGTTTGATAAATGCTTCCTGCATCGGGTGAAGCTGATCGCCCTGTGCTAACCCTTCGATCGTGGTGATTTTCTTGCCATTATTTTCTACGGCTACTGACAAGCATGAGTTTACTCTTTGTCCGTCTACATGAACAATACAGGCGCCGCAATGTCCCTGGTCGCATCCCTTTTTTGTTCCCGTTAGTCCCAGTTGCTCTCTCAGCATATCAAGCAAACTCATGGAGGGGTCCACAGCGATAGAGTAGTCCTTGCCATTGATCTGTAATTTAATGGGCGCCTTCTCAAAAAAAGAAGCAATAGCTTCATTTTGCTCGCCTGCTTTGAGCAGCGCTTTGGGTGCAATGCTTAAAACAGTGATGGCCGTAGTTTTTTTCAGGAAGCTCCGGCGGCCTTCGCAGTTGCAGGGATGTTCAGGATGTTTCATGATATAAGAATGTATTACAAATTAGTACGTTTCTTTCAGGGCAGAAAAAAATGTTAGTTCAGAATCAGATTTTTGTCCATCACCAGTTCCTGTTTGCGCACAGGATACCCTGCACCCGGTGTAATACCTATATTTGCTGCCAATTTATTGACTTGCCCCGCTTATGAATCGTATTTACTTAGATAATGCCGCTACTACTGCGCTTGACAAAGAAGTGCTGGATGCCATGATGCCCTATATGACTTCGCATTTTGGTAACCCTTCCTCTATTTATTCCTATGGAAGGGAAAGCCGGCTGGCGATAGAAACGGCCCGAAAGACGGTAGCAAAGATCCTGAATGCCCATCCCGGTGAAATATTCTTTACCAGCGGGGGAACGGAAAGTGATAACATGGCCATTTCCTCTGCGATCCACGACCTTGGTTGCCGCCACATAATTACCTCGCCGATCGAGCACCATGCGGTATTGCACGCCGTGGAGCATTTCGACCATGATGATGTAGTGACGAGCAGTTTTGTAAGAATATTGCCGGACGGGCATGTGGATTTGAATGACCTGGAAGAACAACTGGCTTCCCGTTCTGAAAGATGTCTGGTTAGCCTGATGCATGCCAACAACGAGATAGGTAACCTGCTGGATATTTATGCAGCCGGGGAAATTTGCAAAAAATACAATGCTATTTTTCATTCCGATACGGTGCAAACAGTCGGGCATTATAAACTTGACCTCCGAAGCAAGCCGGTTCATTTTGCTACCGGGGCCGGCCATAAATTTCACGGCCCAAAAGGCATAGGGATTCTTTACATCAATGATAATATTAAAGTAAATCCTATGATTTTTGGGGGAGGCCAGGAAAGGAATATGAGGGCCGGTACTGAAAATCTCTATGGAATTGTAGGCTTTGCAAAGGCATTGGAAATGGCCGATGCCAATATGGAAAAAGACAGTGCTTACATTCAGTCGCTCAAAACCTATATGATCGAACAACTGCAAAAGCATATCAAAGGAGTGCAGTTCAATGGAGATTATGCAGGCAAAAGTTTATACACTGTCTTAAATGCCTCTTTTCCCAAAACGGAAAAATCTGAAATGATCCTCTTCAACCTGGATATGCAGGGAATTTGTGTGTCTGGAGGAAGTGCCTGCAGCAGCGGAGCTGATGTAGGCAGTCATGTGATAAGGGCTATCAGTAATAATCCAAACCTGGTGCCTGTGCGGTTCTCCTTCTGCAAGCATAATACAAAAGAGGAGATAGATACGGTTGTATCTAAATTAAAAGACCTGATCTGACGTACTTTTTTCAGAGATAATACCAGGGGTTCCTTTTTGCCGCCCAGATGTATTTGCGGATATTTCTCCAAAAGGCAAGTATCATGTAAATAATGATCGGTGACCCCAGTGTCAGTATAGAGGCATACATGAAATACTGCCTGATCTTGCTGGTAGCAATACCCAACCTGTTGCCAATGGCCGAACAAACGCCAAAGGCATTCCATTCTACGAAGCTTTTTAATTTGTTCATGTTGCTAATTTAGAAATTTTGAACAAACCGTCCAATTCGGGGTTATTCAGACAGGCTATTTCCGTAATTTTGCGGCACTCAAATATTTCATATTGAAGATTTAATATTTGTCCTTTCAGGCTTACCGTTCAGGGGTTTCCCGTTTAATATTTGATCTTCAATTAAACTACATAAAAACAGCTTATCATGGTATTTGACCTCGATCTCATCAAAAAGACTTATGCTGAAATGCCCGCCAAAGTGGATGCTGCCCGCAAGGCTTTGGGACGTCCGTTAACATTGGCTGAAAAGATTTTGTATGCTCACTTGTGGAGGGGAGTAGAAATAAGGGATTTTAAAAGAGGTAAAGATTATGTTGATTTTGCCCCGGACAGGGTAGCCATGCAGGACGCTACTGCACAAATGGCCCTGCTGCAGTTTGATACCACCGGCCGTAAAAAAGTAGCCGTACCGTCTACAGTACATTGTGACCACCTGATCGTGGCTAAAACAGAAAGCAAAACAGACCTCGCTAAAGCCGTTACCGATAATGAAGAGGTTTATAATTTCCTTTCTTCGATTTCGAATAAATATGGAATAGGTTTCTGGAAGCCCGGTGCCGGTATCATTCACCAGGTAGTGCTTGAAAATTATGCGTTTCCCGGCGGAATGATGATCGGTACAGATTCCCACACGGTAAATGCAGGTGGTTTGGGTATGATTGCCATTGGCGTTGGCGGAGCCGATGCCTGTGATGTGATGGCGGGTCTGAGTTGGGAGTTGCTGATGCCAAAATTGATCGGGGTGAAGCTTACAGGCAAATTAAACGGCTGGACGGCTCCGAAAGATGTGATCCTGAAAGTGGCAGGTATACTTACCGTTAAGGGAGGTACCAATGCAATCGTAGAATATTTTGGAGAAGGGGCTACCAACATGAGTTGTACAGGTAAAGGCACTATTTGCAATATGGGCGCAGAGATCGGTGCCACTACTTCTACTTTCGGATATGATGAAAGCATGAGCCGCTACCTGAAAGCAACCGGCCGTGCCGAAGTGGCTGAAGCGGCCGATACAATCAAAGAATACCTGACAGGTGATGCTGAAGCCTATGCCAACCCTGAAAAATATTTTGACCAGGTAATTGAGATCAACCTCAGTGAACTGGAACCACACCTGAATGGTCCTTTTACACCAGACCTGGCAACTCCGGTTTCTCAAATGAAAGAAGCAGCTGCCAAAAATGGCTGGCCGACAAAAGTGGAAGTAGGTCTGATTGGGAGTTGTACCAACTCTTCCTATGAAGATATCAGCCGTGCAGTTAGCCTGGCCAAACAGGTAAAGGAAAAAGGACTCAAACTAAAATCTGAATTCACCATTACCCCGGGAAGTGAACAAGTGAGATATACTATTGAGCGGGATGGCTACCTCGATACGTTCGCTAATATCGGTGCTACCGTATTTGCCAATGCCTGTGGTCCTTGCATTGGTATGTGGGACAGGATGGGTGCAGAAAAGCAGGAAAAGAATACTATCGTTCATTCTTTCAACAGGAATTTTGCGAAGAGAGCAGATGGTAATCCCAATACGATGGCGTTTGTCGCCAGTCCTGAATTGGTAACTGCCCTCGCCATTGCCGGTGATCTTACTTTTAACCCTATGACAGATACCCTGACCAATGATAAAGGTGAGCAGGTTAAATTAGATCCTCCTTCTGGTGATGAATTGCCGGTAAGAGGTTTTGCAGTTGAGGATGCCGGTTACCAGGCTCCTGCTGAAGATGGAAGCGGAGTGGTGGTAGATGTGAAGCCCGACAGTAAGCGTCTTCAATTGCTGTACCCGTTTGCAGCATGGGAAGGCACCGATATCAAAGGATTGAAATTACTCATCAAGGCCAAAGGAAAATGTACTACTGACCATATCAGTATGGCCGGCCCGTGGCTGAAGTTCCGTGGTCACCTGGATAATATCAGCAATAACCTGCTGATTGGTGCCACCAATTTCTTTAACGAGAAAACAGATAACGTTAAAAATCAGCTCACCGGTGAATACGGTACTGTTCCCAATACGCAAAGAGCTTATAAGGCTGCCGGAGTAGGCACTATTGTAGTAGGTGATGAAAACTATGGAGAAGGTTCCAGCCGGGAGCATGCAGCTATGGAGCCCCGTCATTTAGGTGTAAGGGTGGTACTGGTAAAATCATTTGCCCGCATTCACGAAACGAACCTGAAAAAGCAAGGGATGCTGGCCATTACTTTTGCGGATAAGGAAGATTATAACAAGATACAGGAAGATGATACGATCGATGTTATCGGTCTTACATCATTCCAGCCGGGAAAGCAATTGCAACTGGTGTTGCAACACAAAGACGGAAGCAGTGAAACCATTAATGTGAATCACAGCTATAATGAACAGCAGATCGAGTGGTTTAAGGCCGGTGGAGCATTAAATGTAATCCGGGCAGAGTTTGCAAAAGGTTAGTGAATTTAGATTTCTGTAAAAGGCCGGTCACTTTTGACCGGCCTTTGTTTTTTATGGTCTTCCGGCAGAACGATTGCTGCCTGTAACAATAGAGGCCAGCAGCCTGCCTTTGGGGAGCTCAGTAGATGTATAATAAAGCTTCAATATACTGTTGTTGCCCTTTTTCAGACTTATAATGTCTTTCACTCTGCAACTCATTCCTGATACCGGGACATTCACATCTGCAAAACGAATTTCTTTCAGTATTTTATCCTGGCTGTCTTTAATGGTCAATACCCTGTTTTTACCAACTCTTCCGCAATGATGATACTTAATAGTGATTTCATCATCGGCAGAGGCATCAGATAATTGAATGGTCTGGGGACTGTTCAGCTGGTTGCCAAATCGTTGCATAATCATCTTGTTGTTCAGGTAAACCTCAAATCCTTCTCCGCCGGGGAGGGTGGAGAAAGAAAACAAGGTAAATGCCATCATTAATAAAATGGATGCTTTTTTAATTACTGCTTTCATGACCGATTGTTTTAGTTTATAAAAATGTGTTAAGCAGTATAAAAATAGAAGCAGGAAAGAGCCATGCCCGGGATACTTTGACATAATGTTTGTTTTACCTGACACAATGCAAAAAGGGAGTGAGTAATCACTCCCTTTATAAGACTTAATGGCTACTGTTATTATTTACTCACCATCACTTTTACATTCAGTGG
>CAYPBW010000168.1:0-1365 GCA_964409055.1 uncultured Chitinophaga sp.
GCGATGAAAACCTGACCCGGCAGGATATATTGCAAACGGTGACAAGGGTGATCGGCCCGATTGCCAAGCCGGATAAGATTCAATTTGTATCGGGTTTGCCTAAAACAAGAAGCGGAAAGATCATGCGGCGTATTCTCCGGAAGATTGCGGAGGGTGAGCTCGAAAATTTGGGTGATACTACTACTCTTCTTGATCCCGGTGTGGTGGAAGAAATTAAAAGAGGCCGTTTATAAATTAATTGCATTCTATTTTTAGTCAGGAGTGATACATTGAGAGATGTATGCTTAACTAATAAAGGAGGCATGACTACAAAATAACTCTATGGTCTTGCTGGCATTTCTTTTTTTCTTTTATTATATCTATGCAATCATTTTTCTTGTCGTTATTGCTGTTCGTTTTATCAATAAAAGAAAGATTGCCTGGAAGTGGGTGATTGGTAACTTTTTTTTAATAGGACTTTTTATTTTTTTGCAGCAATTAATTGATGAACATATGCTGATATTTACAGGAGAATATATCGAATCTAATGATTGGGGGGCAGGGCTGGCTAATTTATCTACAGCGATCAAAAATGAAGTTATATTAGTCTTATTTTTTTGTGCTACCCAGGTCGTTTTATTATCTATATACCGCAGCAGATCAAAAACCAGTTTATATAAGTGACTTTCAGTAAATACCCATTGGCTGGTATATACCCCGGTTTTCTTATTGCTTAGTTTTAAGAGTAATTATGCAACGTACTTTCCTTCTTTTATATGTTTCATTGGCAATGGTCTGTAATGCACAGTTGCCGGCATATCAGCAACTGGGTTTAACGCCGCCTTCTGTCAATCATTGTACTTCTGTAAAAGATCAGTATCTCTCCGGCACCTGCTGGAGTTTTTCCAGCTTATCACTTTTAGAAAGTGAACTGCTGAAAGCGGGAAGGGATAAGGTTGATCTCAGCGAAATGTTCGTGGCCCGGTACTCTATGGTACGAAAAATTCAGCGGCACCTGAAACTAAAAGGTAGCAATTTCTTTACACCCGGCGGACAGTTTCATGATGTGATATGGGTGATGAAAAATTTTGGAATGATGCCGGAAGAGGCTTACAACGGAAAGCCAGGAGCAGCATTTAATCATGATCACGGTGAACTGGATACGGTGTTAAGCAGGTTTGTAAAGTTATGTGTGAGTAATGGTATTACTGCGTTGAATCAGCGGCAGCAATTTTTTGTGGACAGTGTATTGGATGTTCATTTGGGAAAGGTTCCGGCTGAATTTACTTTTAAAGGAAGAGTGTACACCGCTTTTTCATTCAGGGATCAATTCATGGGCATCAATTCCGACGATTACCCTGAGATCACTTCTTACACCCATCATCC
>CAYPBW010000168.1:1465-6221 GCA_964409055.1 uncultured Chitinophaga sp.
TGGACCATATGATGCATATTGTGGGCAGTACAACAGATAAGCATGGCTATAAATGGTATTATATAAAAAATTCATGGGGTAATTATTCCAATCCATTGGGTGGTTTTATGTTTATGCGGGAAGATTATTTCCGTATCCGGACAGTAGCCATTATTGTCAATAAGCAGGCTGTTCCTGCCGAAATACGTAAAAAAATGGGTCTGTAAAAAGTGCAGGTAATTCTATGGCATTTGCCGGTTAAAAATTATTTTTGGCGGTCAGCTGTTTACAGCACAATATCTTATGACTACAAAACCTGCTGCCAAAAAATTTCGTTATGTATTGAAGTGGATAGGCTGGGCCATTTTGGTCCAGTTCCTCTTACTGAATATCAGTGCTGCATTTCATGCCCATAAGTTTTCTCATTTTTATGATGATCCTTCACTGGTTAATAAAAAGCCAAGCCAGAATATATTCCCGAAAACCTGGAGATTGTTTGCCGGGCAGAAATATGGCAAGCTGCCTATTCACCAGGCGCCGGTTTTAAAACATGATACGATAATCCTGAAAACAAAAAACGGTCTTGCTATTGAATCATGGTTTATTCCTGCTGACTCCGCCGCTAAGGGGACTATCATTCTTTTTCATGGCCTGACCATGAATAAAGAAATTTTGCTGCCGGAGGCTAACGATTTTCACTACCAGGGTTATCATGTGATGCTGGTCGATTTCAGGGCGCATGGGAACAGTGAAGGAAATACTACAACGGTTGGATTATGGGAAGCCGAGGAAGTGAAACTGGCCTATGACTATATCGCAGCTAAGGGAGAGAAAAATATTTTTTGTTGGGGCACATCAATGGGAGCAGTGGCCATCATCAAAGCTGTTTCTGATTACCAGTTGAAACCGGCCGGTGTGATCCTGGAAATGCCGTTCGGCTCCATGCAGGAACATATAAAAGCAAGGGCCAGAACAATTGGTTTCGGAGGTTTCCCGGAAAAGCCTTTTGGCGTGCTGGTTACCTTTTGGATGGGAATGGAAAGAGGCTTCAACGGATTCAAATTTCAGACGGCAAATTTTGCAAAGGGCATTACTTGCCCGGTGTTATTGCAATGGGGCCGTCATGACAAACTGGTATTACCCAAAGAAACGAATCGAATATTTGATGCTATTCCTTCTTCGCAGAAGAAGCTAGTGATATACGAGAATGCTGATCATGAATCTTTCCTTCTCAGGGAACCGCAGAAATGGAGAAGCGAGACAGAACAGTTTCTTTCTTCAAATACCCGCTAAGCATTATTTTTTAATGGTGACTTTGGTGCCAGCACCGGTGTAACCGTAGACTTCGATCACATCATCATTTTTCATAGAGATGCAACCAAGGGTCCAGTTCTTGTAACGGTCAATCACAAAATCTTCATGTGGCCAGGTGCCATGTATACCGATACCGCCGCCGATGCTTGCATTCGCAGGTATTTCACCTTTCTCTTTACGCTTATTGAATTTTTCAATATCGTCTTTGGTGGGATAATCCAGTGAAAGAAAGCGGCACCATTTTTCATGTACTCTTTTAGCCACTATTTTAAACTTGCCTTCCGGGGTGTTTTTATCGCCCTGCACTTTTTTATCAGCAAGACTATTGTTGCCAAATACAACGGGGTAGGTGGCATACCAGCCTTTATCGTCATACACATTCAGCTCATAGTCCGATTTGTCGATGACGATAGAAACAGAACCTATGGGTCCTTTACTAAAACTGTCAAAACGTTTGGTTGTTTTTACCCGCATCGGGCTGTTAAGGCCAGTGGCCAGCAATCCGCTTCCCAGGAAAACAGCAAAGAGTACGAAAAGGCGTTTCATCTTTAATATATGTTTTCGGTAAGGCCAGATCAACTGCCCAGGTGGGAGCGAAGTCTGTTCATGGCTAAAATCAGTAACCGTCCAGATGGCAAACGTAATGCCATGTTGTTTTATTTTTTTATGTGGATAAGCTTATACCGTTAAAGACGGGATTTTAACGGGACATTTAGAAATGGGGGTGGCAGTAAAATTACTGTAAAAAATACTACAAAAAGGGTATTGACTTGTGCTTGTTTCGGCTTTAACTTCATTAGGATTTTTTAACTTTAAAGAACCTTTTTTATGAAAAAGAAATTCGCCCCCCCCCCAACCGCTTTTTTATCTTTTTGCAATTATGCTTCTGCTTAATTATTCATGTAGAAAAATATCCGAAAACGAAGAGAAAAAAACTGACAGAATAACAAATCAATCAATGTCTGTTGATGGTGTTGGCAGTTGCATGGAAGTTATGGAAAATGATGCTGATACATCTGAAGTTCCTACTATTCTTGGCAACCAGTTACAAGGGAATCCATATTCTGTTTCAGTAATGCAGCAGGCCTCAATTAACCTCTATGGAACTAGTAGTGGTATTGCTGTTAATAAGCTTTATATTAGGTTCAAGCCAGCAAATGATGACCAGTTATTTACTCTGGAAGCGCTGGATTTAGACCTGTTTGATCACCCTTTGGACTATGAAGTGCTTCATCAAGGGGATTATTATCCTCAGCCAGGTATTGGTCCAGATGAGATACCCTGGTTGTATGGAATAGTAGATGTAGGTTTTCAACCACCTGCTGGTATTCAATATGAAGTATTACAAAATGTTTATGTTCCTGATAAAGATATTTGGTTAGAGCAGGAAGCCTTCAGAATTACCGGGAATGCTATAGATGACAGTTGCAGAATTATTGCTAACCGACTTCCTCAACCTTGCGATGATCCATGCAATCCCGGTCCTGGCTGTCCATTACCGCCTCCAGAATGTGGTGGTGGTGGCGACGTACCTCCGGACCCCAGGGTTCCGACTGGTAAGCTATATGTATGGGATAACCGATTAGATAATGGTACAGGTGGTCAAGGCACAATTGTACCGGTAAGAAGAATAAGAGTTATTGCAAGAAACTTCCTTAAAACAGAAAGGGTATATACAAATGATGCCGGGGCTTTTACTTTTACAAAAAAGTTTAAGAAAGTTCATCTTATTGTAAAGATGAAAAACAATAACACAACAATAAGGGGACTATTTGGCTTCAGGATATGGAATATTACTTGGGCGTTAAAGAAAAATATTGGAGAATATAAAGGTAACCTAAGCAATATTCAATATACTTTTTTCAGACAAGAGAATGTGAAAAGCAGAGGTATGCAGGATTGGGTAGGTGTTACAGTGTTTAACAAACGAATGGATTTTAATGGCCTGTCTTTTCAGGATAATTTGCCTGGTACTCCTGCATATCTCGATATGTTTATTACCAGTTGGGCAAGTGCAGCTGCGGCACCAATGTTTCCGCACAGATATCCAAACAATACAGAGTTGCTTGAACTCTTTGCAAGAAAATACATGATAAACAGTATTTCTATTCCCGGAGGCCTGGCCGCTAGACTCAATAATATTATCAGATCAAGAGTGGATGTTGTATATGGGTATAATAAGCCATTGAGTTTTCTTGATTCGGATGATATTAGTGAGGTTATATTTCATGAACTCAGCCATACGCAGCACTATAATAAAGTGGGGAATAACTGGTGGCATAATTTTGTATGGGCAGAAATGTCAGAGATATTTGATTATATGGGTAGTCGATTTGACCCCTATGGTCCGGGAAATACGGGCTGGTCTCCCATAATTGCATTGGGCGAAAGTTGGGCATATCATTACGGGAGGGTACTTGCAGACCGGGTGTATGGGAATTATAGTTCGGCTCAATTTGAACAGGGATTTGAATATCAAAACGGTACAATTTGGTTTGGTGGGAATTTAGTTGCTATAACTGGCTTGAATGCACATTTAAATTTGCTTGAGGATTTTGATAAAAATAGAACTGATGATCCTTTTTTTTGGATTCCACAGGGACTTTATTATGATTTAAATGATAATAGAAATGATATTGCCTTCAATAGAGTATTATTGGACGATCAAGTTTCTGGGTACACAAACGAACAGTTCTTTCATGCATTAGATTTTGATATAACATCACTACAGAATTACCAGTTACGTTTACTGCAGGAGAATAATAACAATCAGGCTCTTGGAGTTAATTCAATTTTTCAATATTATGGTTATTAAAAGTAGAAAATGGATATTAATTGCACTGATTACTGTCAGTGCAATTAATATTTTCGGAGATTGTCATAAAAAACCCTTTTGTCAAAATTCTGTATATAATTTTGATATTACCATAAGAGCATTTCCTGATATTGATAGTGTTCATATTGGGGATACAATTTTTTTTGAAATTAACGAACCTGTCTTTTTAACTGATCTATCTTCGGGGACATCTATCGATTTCAGCAATGCTCAAAATCTAACCACTACAGTTGGTTTATCAAAACTAATTTCTGACAACCTTTATATTGTTCATGCCAATAGTAATTTCAAATTTTATTTGATTAGTGGCTATCAAGTATCAAGACCTGATACAAATCAATTTAGAGAGTATAGATTTTTAGAACTTGGTCAACGCTACCAATTAAAGTTTGGGCTTATCCCACAAGATACAGGTGTCTATAAAATGTTTGTTGGTAATGCATTAAATGTGTTTCGGGAATCGGATAATTGTTCAAAAGCTAATTTTGGAATTAACTTCAGAAATACAAACCAACACCTATATTTAAATCAGGTGAGTTTCCCCGGTATTATCCTGCAACCAGGAGGCGGGATTTATCTTTTTAAAGTTAAGCAATGACTAAAGTAACATTTGTTTGCTCTTGAGTT
>CAYPBW010000169.1:0-6209 GCA_964409055.1 uncultured Chitinophaga sp.
AGAATGAAATCAATGATCAGCTTATCATTGATCCATTTAAAAATGAGCACCATGACAAAAAATACCAATGCAAAAGTGAAATGTACTTTTAAACGGGTATTCTTTTTTTGCTTCTCAGTTCCTTCTTTTTTATTCAATCCCAGGATGTCAATGCAAAAACAGGATGTTAATGAGGTAATAGCGCCGTCCACACTGGGGAATAAAGCCGAGATCAGGGCAATGATAAAGATGATACCAATTGTACCACTGAAGGCATCACTCAAAGCAATAGTGGGGAATAAATCATCCGGTGGTACAGTAATTCCCTTTGTACTGGCATAAAGAAACAGTACCCCGCCTAATACAAGGAACAGAAAATTCACAATCATCAATACCGTCGTAAAGGTCATCATGTTCTTTTGTGAATCCTTCAGGTTCTTTACACTAATATTTTTTTGCATCATCTCCTGGTCGAGACCTGTCATGGCAATGGCAATGAACATACCCCCTACAATATGTTTCCAGACATAAGAAGGAGCATTCACATCCCAGTTGAATATTTGGGTGTACCCCTTTTCCGACATCATAGATAAGGCACCACCAAAATCAGTACCCAACGCTTTTACAATTACAATGATACAGACAACCAGACCTACCAGCATACCGGTAGTCTGCAGTGTATCTGTGTAGATTATGGTCTTTACGCCTCCCTCAAATGTGTATAAAAGTATCAAAACCAGTATAACAAGTGCAGTAGCTTCAAACGGAATACCCAGTTTATTAAAAATGAAAATCTGCAATACACTGATAACAAGATAGAGACGGGCAGTGGCCCCCACTGTTCTCGACAGAATAAAAAAGAATGCACCTGCTTTATGCGCATTTATACCAAACCTTTTTTCGAGATAGGTATAAATACTGGTAAGGTTCATGCGGTAATATAATGGCAGGAGCACAAAAGCAATGACTATGTAACCCAGCAGGTAGCCAAGAACAATCTGGTAATAATAAAAATTACTGGTACCCACACTACCGGGAACGCTGACAAATGTTACGCCGGATAAGGAAGTACCAATCATACCGAATGCCACCAGCATCCAGTTACTGTTGCGGTTACCGATAAAGAAAGATTCATTATTGGAGTTTCTTGAAGTATACCAGGCAACAACAAGCAGTAAGACAAAATAGCCAATTACAAATGCAAACAGAACAGCTGGAGACATAATGAATATTTCTGTTAATGAATAATTACCGTTGTATAAAATCCGCTAACGAATTTTGAAGATAAAGAAAATTACATTCCCTTTGCCTCAATTTACATGAACTATGTCTATCACATCACTCGCCGTTTTCTGCGGCTCAAAAAACGGTATTAATCCCATTTTTGCTGAACATGCAAGAACATTGGGAAAACTAATGGCAGCAAACAATGTCAGGCTGGTGTATGGCGGAGGCAGTGCCGGCATCATGGGTATAATTGCTGATAGTGTAATGCAGCATGGAGGAAAAGTAACGGGCTTTATTCCCAGGCTGCTGCTTGAATGGGAAGTACAGCACCGTGGCATTACCGAACTGATTATTTGTGATGATATGCATGAAAGAAAGAAACGGATATACAGCATTAGCGATGCGGCCATTATCCTTCCGGGTGGCTTTGGCACCCTGGATGAATTATTTGAGATCGTTACCTGGAACCAACTTACCATCCACGACAAAGAAATCTACATCCTGAATTCCGGCGGCTTTTACAATCACCTTATAGAACATATTGAAGTAATGAAGCAGGAGCAATTCCTTTACGAAGAAGCACTAAAAAGGATCACCGTTATTGATGATCCTTCCGAACTAATTACTTATTTGAAATAATTTTATTCGTACCTGCGGTTTCGTCCCTGGAACAGCCCGATATTTATACCCGCCCTGATCAATGGAACCGCCCTTACACTTCTGCGCCCGGTAACCTGGTCGTACACTACATCCACATAAGGTGAATTCTCATTCTTTATTACATCAAAAAGGACAGAAACATAATAAAAGGTATTGGAACCTGCCTGCCTTCCCTGGCAATAACCGCCGCCTACCAGGAATGAATTTGCGTCTACTGTTTCTTTATAGGGCTGATAATTAGAAGTAGCCGGCACATAACGAAGGCTTATGAAATTATGCTCAAACTGACCTTGAAGGAAAAGAAAATTTACCGGGTAAAGCCGTGTAAATAACCCGCCTCCATATACATTCTGTTTTACCTTATCATCGAACTCAAGGTAGTCCCTCTGACCACTATAAATATAATTTAAAACAACACCTGCATCAGCAAAATTGGCCAGTTTGTACCCGAATATTGGGTTAGCACCCAAAATAGTCGTTCCACTGAAAAATGATACAGTGACGCTGCCGCCTGTAAACAGGTTCTCCTTTTTGAATCCCTTTTCTTCATCGTCCTGGGCAAATGAAACTGAAACAGCAGCAGTCATCAGCATTGAAAAAATAAGTTTCTTCATTTTTTAGAATTTAGTTCTTTAGATCAAATATTTTGCCGGGGTTTAAAATATTATTCGGATCAAATGCCTTTTTTATCTCTCTCATCAATCGCATCGCAGGCTCATTAAACGCAATATCCATGTACGGTTTTTGAATAAGCCCGATACCATGTTCTGCACTAATGGTGCCGCCCAGTTGTTTCACCAGTTTGAAAAGTTCCCTGAGCACACCTGTCATCTCTGCATTACCATGACTGTTCGGAATGCCTTCTTTCCTGATACGAACATGCAAATTACCATCGCCGGCATGCCCGTAACAGACCACATCAAAATCATGTTTAACTGCCAGCTCTTTTACTCCTCTTATCAAGGCCGGTAATTCGGCCCTTGGAACAACCGTATCTTCTTCGATTGTATAACCTATCACCTTCACTGCCTCAGCCGCCCTCCTTCTCAGTTTCCACAATTCTGCTTTTTGCTGTGCATCGTCTGCAAAATAAATTTCACCAATATCATATTGTGTTAAGAGGTTGCCAATTGCTTCCATTTCCTGCATCAATACATCCATGTTATTTCCGTCCACTTCAATTATGAGATGGGCTGCTGTATCATCCGTAATGGGGATAGCATTGCTATCGACAAATTTGCTGACAATCTTCAAGGCATTAATCTCTACCAATTCCATGGCGCTGGGGACAAAACCGGCCCGAAAAATAGCACTTACTGCTTCACCGGCCTGCTCAAGGTTCCGGAAGGGCACAAGCATCAGCAGATCAAATCGGGGCAGAGGTATTAATCGCAAAACGATTTTTGTAACGATGCCTAATGTTCCTTCACTTCCTACAATCAGTTGTGTGAGGTTGTACCCGGTCGCATTCTTGATCACATTTGAGCCTGTCCAGATAATTTCCCCGGCAGGCAGTACTAGCTCCAGGTTCAGCACATAATCCTTCACCACCCCATA
This sequence comes from uncultured Chitinophaga sp., assembly GCA_964409055.1. GTDB lineage: Bacteria > Bacteroidota > Bacteroidia > Chitinophagales > Chitinophagaceae > JJ008. Next base: position 3,424 of record CAYPBW010000169.1, read on the forward strand.
TTTCACAGCTTTGGGGCCACCACTGTTTTCGGCAATATTACCACCGATAAAACAGGATCCCCGGCTGCTGGGGTCTGGCGGATAGAATAAGTTTTTTTGTTTCACTGCCTCTTGTAATACTTCTGTAATTACACCGGGCTCTGTAGTAACCTGCAGGTTCCGTTCATCTATTTCAAGAATTGTATTCATTCTCTCCGTAGACAATAACACCCCTCCAAAATGCGGTAACGCTCCGCCGCTTACTCCTGTTCCGGCACCACGGGGTGTAACCGGTATCTGCTTTTCGTTACAAACTTTTAAAATAGCACTTATCTCTTCTGCTGTTCTGGGTTTTAAGACAACCTCCGGCCGATAATACAAATTTTCTGTTTCATCATGGGCATATATATCCAAGGATTCATTATCTATGAATACAAACTCTTCACCCACAATATTTTTAAATGTATCTATTTCCCGGGCTGTCAATAAAGCATACGCAGCAGTTCCCATGTATATCAGCTATTACTTGTTAAAGCTGTAAAAATCGGAATAATCAGTCAAACGGGAAAGAAAGGTCAGTAGCGGAAAGAAGGGCACATGGATTCCCTTTTATTCCCGTTATAGCGGTCAACCACACCGGTTTTGATTAGGGAAAATTCAAGAGCACCCCTGGCACCATTGAAATTCTTCAGTGATGAAGTAGTAGCGTCATAGGTGAAGGTGAATGTGTAATCTTTAAAACCCAAACCTACCATAGGAATGAAGGCATCCTGGTAGCGATAATAGAGTCCGGCAATCAGCACTTTTTCGCCATCACCCGATGCGTTGTAATGGGCATTCAGCCCGCCTACTATCTCATATGATTTTGCCTGTAAAGAAGCATAAATATTCGGGTTAACGATCAGCATATCATTCAACTTAAAACTACCGTTAAGGAACCCCGTGTAACGAACAGGTATTCTGTTATCCACTCCTTCTTCAGAGCTAAAAAATGTTTCCCGGGGACGGTTGATATGCATAGCGGAGAAACCGGCATTTAAATACATACTTTCGTTGGGAAAATAGGCATAATTCATCCCAACCTGCATATCGAGGTAGTTGATATTGTTGTCATCAAATTTTGGAGCTGCACCTGTTTGGTGGGAGTCAAAAAACTGGCCATTCCACTGGCTTGGAAAACTAAGATTACTCGTATTGATATTTTTATTGGCCCAGCCCGCATTAAAGCCCAAACTCAATAAACTACCGGCATTTATCATCTGGTGATAAGCAACAGAACCGTAAATTTTAGTAGAAGTAAGTACACTGGTTCCTGCTACATCTCTCAATATCACTCCTCCTAACCCTAACCAGCCTGTATTGTCACTGTTTTGCATGGTCTGTACATCTCCAAAAACACTCATTGTCTTATAAGGAAATGCGGTAACAGATGCCCATTGGTTACGATAGTTTGCCCCCAGCCTGTAATCGCCATCCGGCATAAAACCGGTATTGGCAGGGTTAGTCAGCAACGGTGAGTTCATGAACTGTGAAAAATGCAGATCCTGTGCAAAGGATGTTATCCCGTTACAAACACTTAAAACTGTCAATAGTATAATAATCCTGCTTTTCATGTTCACATTTGATGTAACCTAACGTATCAACGTTATATCACCCTTTTTAGTTGTTTTGGTTCCGTCAAAAAACTCAATATTCAATGTATAGACATAAACATCCATGGGCTGAACGGCTCCTTTTACTTTCCCGTCCCAGCCTTGTGATGTGCTGTTTGTTTCAAATACCTTTTGTCCCCAACGGTTCCAGATCGTAAACTGCATCTTAGCAATACCGAAGCCTTTCACATAAACAACGCTGTTCACATCACCGCTTAATGGTGTGAAAGCATTGGGCACATCCACCAATGGAATTATCTCAGCTCTTACTTCACGACAGATCGTATTCTCGCAGCCAATAGCATTGTAAGCAGTAAGGCAGGCATTGAAAGTACCTGTAGCATTATACTGGTGCTGCACCGGCGCCCTTGAGGTGGTTATCAGGGAGTCGCCATCGCCGAAATTCCATTTAAAGCGAATGGCATCCGGAGAAGAAAGGTTTGTAAAAGTGGTAGGGGTATTGGGCACAGGAACGACCGGCGCAAAACTGAAATCCGGTGTCGGGCCATCAAAAACCTGTATCGTAAACCTGGCTGTGTCCGTAAGATTGCAGGTATTGGGATTGAAGGCAATCAATGTAATGGTATATGTACCCGGAGTGGCATATAAATGGGTTGGCTCAAATGCAGTAGAAGTATTTCCATCGCCGAAATCCCAGAACCAGGTTTGCCCTGCCAGCGAAGTATTTGTAAATACTGCGTTATAAGGCGTACAACCTGTAGCCGGAGTAGTAAACCGGGCATCTACGTTTTCGGCAACACTCAGGATAAATTCAATTGAGTCTGGTGCATTACAGTAATTGGTATCAGGTAAAATCAGTCTCACTGTATAAGTTCCGGGGCCTGCGTAATCATGAAACACCGGTACAGGACCAGCTGTAATTCTTGGTGAGCCGTCGCCAAAATCCCAGATGAAAGACTGTGGCCCGAATGGCCGTACAGGTGGTGCCACCGATAAATTATCGAACCGGTATTTGAATGAATCACATGGTGGTAATTTGACCGGGTTAAATGCCAGTGTAGCTCTCAGGTCGCCCACCCTGATATTCATGTAAGATGTATCTCGGATATTACAGGTGTTCGGATCAATAGCAATAAGGCGAACCCTGAAAGTACCTGTAAATGTATAGGTATGTGAAGTATTGGGTGTAGTAGT
>CAYPBW010000170.1:0-3215 GCA_964409055.1 uncultured Chitinophaga sp.
CAGTAAATGTAAATATTAGGCTTGAGTCAAATTTACTCAAGTTATTATTTACTCAATAGACCAGATAGCTATCGGGTTATCGGACATATAAGAGTGCCCTTCGTTGCCTCAGAATAAACTTGCAACAGAAAATGATAGTAACACTGAAGCTGGTTACATAAAAAAAATCCCGGCCAATGACCGGGATTCGATATTCAGTCAACAATCTAAAATTTTAATTACTTACGCCACCGCTTTCTTCACCAGTTCTGCAGCTTCGCTGAGTAAGATGGCAGACTGTACTTTGAGGCCGCTTTCGTCAATCAGCTTTTTAGCTTCTACAGCATTAGTACCCTGCAGGCGAACGATGATGGGGATATGGATGTTGCCGAGGTTTTTGTAAGCATCAATAACACCCTGCGCCACCCGGTCGCAACGAACGATACCGCCAAAGATGTTGATCAGGATGGCTTTTACCGCCGGGTCTTTTAAGATGATCTTGAAACCGGCTTCTACAGTTTGGGCATTGGCCGTACCCCCTACATCAAGAAAGTTGGCCGGTTCACCACCGCTCAGTTTGATCATATCCATGGTGGCCATGGCAAGGCCTGCACCATTTACCATACAGCCTACATTGCCATCCAGCTTTACAAAGTTGAGGTTGAACTGGCCGGCTTCTACTTCGGTAGGATCTTCTTCGGTAATATCTCTTAAAGAAGCGAGGTCGGCATGACGCATCAACGCATTTTCATCAAGGTTCATTTTACAGTCAACCGCTATTATCTTATCATCTGCTGCTTTGAACAGGGGATTGATCTCGAGCATGGAGCAATCGAGGCCTACATAGGCATTGTACAGGTTGGTGACAAACTTTACGCAGTTCTTAAACGCTTCACCGCTCAGGCCAAGGTTGAAGGCGATCTTTCTTGCCTGGAAACCCTGTAGTCCTCCCGCAGGATGTACCCACTCTTTAAATATTTTTTCTGGTGTGTTGTGTGCTACTTCTTCAATGTTCATACCGCCTTCGGTGCTGTACATGATCACATTCTGGCCCTTGGTACGGTCGAGCAATATGGAGAGATAAAATTCTTTGCGTTCGCTGGGGCCATCATAGTACATATCCGCCGCCACGAATATCTTGTTGACCACTTTGCCGGCAGGGCCGGTTTGCAGGGTAACCAGTGTGCCGCCTAATATCTTGCTGGCAAAATCCTGAACATCTTCCAGCGACTTGGCCACTTTTACGCCATTGATGCCGTTTTCTTTGATAGTGCCTTTTCCGCGGCCGCCGGCATGGATCTGTGCTTTGATAACGGCAAACTTGCTGCCGGTTTGCGTTTTGATCTGGCGATAAGCTTCTTCTGCTTCATGTACGGTGCTGCAGGCAAATCCTTCCTGTACGGGAACATTGTATTTCTTTAATAATTCCTTGGCCTGGTATTCGTGGAGGTTCATATCTGGAAAAATTTCGGCGAAGATAAATCTAAGTTGCTAGTTTCTGGTTTCTGGTTTCTGGTTTTTTTACCTTGTGGAATGATTCGCCTGTTGCCTCTGCTATTTATCCTTATTATCTCCTGCCAGCCGGTAAAGAAAATACAATGGCCGGAAAGAAGTTCATCGCTTGGCGGAACGGCCTTTTACCAGCAGGCTGCAGCAATGAAATGGGCAGCAAGGGATTCTTTTGTGCTGAAAGAAATACTGGCGGGTAATGCTCCTTCTTTTTTAAAAGCGTTTGTTCCGGTACGGGTAACTGTTCTGGATTCGGCTACCGGCAAAACGATCCATGCCACTTTTTATGCTGCGCCCGATTACCTGGCGGTGGGAACGAATGACGATTGGGCAAGAGTCAACATCACCCCGATGGCGGCACAGCAGATTGCAGATAAGCTGGATTGTTTTCTGCCAACCCGGAAAATGGTGGATGATATTTACAAAGCGGCCAAACTGAAGTTAGAGCCGGTGCCGATGTATGCTTTCAGGGACAGTACACCTACCATGTGGCACCATCACCTGGTCATTGAAGGGCAGCGAAAAGAGAGAGGCGGATTGATTGCCGGGATTAAAAAAGATGTTGTGATCAGCGGAAAAATAAGCCGGGATGGCCGGCCCAACCGTGTAGCTATTTATGGCTGGCATAAAACGGATGGCAAGCCTATTCAGCCTTTGTATACCGGACATATCAACTGGTGGGTGGATTACAGCCAGGGAATACGATTGGTCTGGCGAAAAATAAAAGTGGGAAATCAATGGATGGATTATACAACTGTGCTGAAAGACCCGGTATTGCAAAACTTGTTATGCGATGAAACCTTTTGTGATTTCTACCGGTATGATTATTAGCCCCCGGATTTTTTTCTTACGTTTGCTGCTTCCCTTTTTTCAAAACCGGGATTGAATGGATATGGGAAAAAAAGCAATGAAACAACTGAACGAAGCGGCTAAGTTCCTGAAAAAGCAATATGCAGGTGTTCCCACTGTGGGAATCGTTCTCGGCAGCGGGCTGGGCAATTTTACAGAAGAGATAGAGGTGGAAAAGGAAGTGGCCTATGAAGATATCCCTCATTTCCCGGTATCAACTGTTTCGGGTCATAAGAGCAAACTGGTTTTTGGAAAACTCAGTGGCAAAATAGTGGTGGCGATGGCCGGCCGCTTTCATTTTTATGAAGGATATGAGGCGCAGGATATCGTGTTTCCCATACGGGTGATGAAGCTGCTGGGCGTGGAGACCTTATTATTATCGAATGCTGCGGGGTCAGTCAACCCGGATTACAAAGTAGGCGACCTGATGATCATCAAAGATCATATCAGTTTCTTTACCCCCAATCCGCTGATCGGAAAGAATATGGAAGAACTGGGGCCCAGGTTCCCGGACATGAGTGAGCCGTATAAAAAAAGTTTGATCGATAAAGCAAGAGCTATTTCCGTTGCACATAATTATGGTGTAAAAGAAGGAGTGTATGTGGCGGTGACCGGCCCTACATTTGAAACAAGAGCAGAATATGTGTTCATCAAAGTAGCAGGAGGAGATGTGGTGGGAATGAGTACCGTGCAGGAATGTATCGCCGCCAATCATATGGGCATGCAGGTGTTTGCCATGAGTGTGGTTACCGATGTGGGCTTGCAGGAAGTACATGCAGTTATTTCGCATGAAGAAGTGCTGGAAGCAGCCAAACAGGCAGAACCTAAACTGGCAACGATATTCAAAGAACTGGTGGCAGCTATTTAATTAACAGTTT
>CAYPBW010000170.1:3315-6142 GCA_964409055.1 uncultured Chitinophaga sp.
AATGCATCCCGTTCGTTGTTGTTTTCACCGGTCATGTCTTCGGGATTTAATCCCGGCTTTACGGCCTTTGACATTTACCAGTTTAAAATGGAGAATGTCCGGTTTTATAATACCACAAGGCCGTATTCGGAGATCAATTACCAGCTGGGCAGCAGGGTAGAGCAGGTTATTGACCTGGTGCATACGCAGAACCTGAAGCCGAACTGGAATGCAGCTTTCCGTTACCGGCTGATCAACTCACCGGGTATTTTTAAAAACCAGAAGACCAATCATAATAATTACCTGCTCAATTCATTCTTCCAGTCAAACAACAAACGATACAGTAATTATTTTGTGCTGCTGGGAAATAAGATGCAGTCTGCCGAAAACGGCGGCATACAGGATACAGCTGACTTTTTGAATGATCCTATTTTTAAAGACCGGTTTAATATTTATACCAAGATCGGTGGTGATGATCCGTTCTCCTCCAATTTCTTTACCACAAAGATCAATACGGGTAACAAGTACAATGAGTTCAGTCTACTGCTCCGGCAGCAATACGACCTGGGGAAAAAGGATTCAATTGTTACGGATTCAACGGTAATTCCTCTTTTTTATCCCCGTCTTCGTTTTGAACATACTTTCCGTCTCGATCAGAACAAATATATTTTCCAGGATTACCTGGCGGACTCCGTGTACTATAAAACGTATTACGATACCACATTGCGCCGGCCTGTTGATACTTTTTTGGTGCGGGAAGTGTGGAAAGTGATCACCAATGATTTTTCAATTTACCAGTTTCCGGATATCAAGAACCTGAAACAGTTTATTAAACTGGGCCTCACCGTTCAAAACTTTACCGGGGAGTTTGCCAGTGGTAAAAGCACTTTCTACAACTTGTCCGGTCATGCTGAATACCGGAATAAAAGTAAAAACCAGCAATGGGATATAGAAGCCAATGGCCGGCTATATTTCACCGGTTTTAATGCCGGGGACTATGAGGCCCATGTTAGTTTGCAAAGATTTGCCGGCAAGAAATTAGGTTATATACAATTAGGTTTTGAGAATGTGAACCGGACACCCTCTTTCTTTTTTGACAGCCGCAGCAGTTTTTATTTAATGAAAGGGGCGCAGAATTTCAAGAAAGAAAACACAACACATTTATTTGCCTCCTATTATTTACCGTCGTTTAAGTTCAGGCTTACCGGTCATTATTACCTGCTTACCAATTACAGCTATCTCGAAGATTTTTATTTGCTAAAGCAGGAAAGCACTTTGTTTAACATCCTGCAGGTAACATTACAGAAAACGATCAGGATTGGCAAACGGTGGAACTGGCATGCTGATATTTATTTCCAGCAAAAAATCGGTGATGCACCGGTGAACTTGCCGGTTATTTATACCCGCAACCGGATTGCTTACGAAGGAAATCTTGGATTCAAGAACCTTGATTTTGCCGGTGGTATCGAAGTTCGTTACCGGGCAACATATAAGGCAGATGGATATTCGCCGGTGCTGGGTAAATTCTTTTACCAGGACAGCATCAGTATCCGTAATGAGCTGCCAGATATATCAGCCTACATTCACTTTCGCATCAGGCCGTTCAAAGCGTTTATCCGGTTTGAAAACCTGAATACAGCCCGCAACCTGGACGGGTTCAGTTTTACCCGCAATAACCTGGTGGCCCCGGGATATGCCCTGCCCGGGCTACAGATCAGAACGGGAGTTTACTGGAGTTTTGTTAATTGATTATCAAATGATAAAGATCATTGGCCTGGTTTGTTTTCAAATCCGGGATTAATATTACTTTTGTACTGTTCATGAAGAAAGGCATTGCAGCCATATCATTCCTTTTATACTTTGCTGTTACCAGCGGTATTGTGATCAATTCACATTACTGCATGAAGCGGCTGGTTTCCATTCACCTGTTTGAGACGAAAGCAAAAGTTTGTGGTCTCTGCGGAATGGACATTCATGATTCTGAAGGCTGCTGCAGGGATGAAGTAAAGGTAATCAAACTGGTGCAGGACCAGGTGAAGATTCCTGTTACGCTTTATGAGATCCCATCTGTAGAAGCAGTAGTGCCTGTAATGACAGACTATTTGTTTGCATCTATTAGAAAAATTGACGATAAGCGTCATTTTAATAATCATTCCCCTCCTTTATTGTCTGCACAGGATACTTATTTGCAGAATAACGTTTTCCGGATTTGAGAACCGGTAATAATTTTCCATTCTATACTACAGGGTGAGTGACTATACTATAATGGTCATTTCCATCTCATTCATTCAAATTATTTATTACAACTCAAAAACGATAATATGAAAACGTTGAAATTATTTTCTGTAGCTGCACTGTGTTTAGCTATTTCTGCAACAGCGGTTGCTCAAACAAAGACAGAAACATTTAAAGTGTCTGGTAACTGTGGCATGTGCAAAACCAAAATTGAAAAAGCAGCCAAAGAAGCCGGTGCCAAAGAAGCTGACTGGAATAAAGACACCAAAGAATTGACCGTTAAATACAGCAGCAGTTCTACCAATGCTGCTAAAATACAGCAAAAGATAGCTGAAGTAGGTTACGATAATGTTGGGTTTAAAGCAACAGACGAAGCGTACAATAAATTACATGGTTGCTGCAAGTACGACAGGGGCGCTGTAACGGAAGAAGTAAAGGAATGCTGCAAAGGCGGTAAATGTGACAAAGAAGGCCATGATGGTAAAGATTGCTGCAAAAAAGATGGTGAGAAAATGAGCTGCGATAAAGAAGGCCACAGCGGTAAAGATTGTTGCAAAAAAGATGATAAGAAAATGGATTGCTGTAAAGATGGCAAATGCAGTAAAGAAGGCCA
>CAYPBW010000171.1:0-6139 GCA_964409055.1 uncultured Chitinophaga sp.
TCAGTAGTACCCTCATCATCTTTTGTTTTTATACTTATCGTCATCACCGGGGCAATCGCACCGGTAATCTGTTTCAAGATCAATAACTGTTACTACCACCGTTTTTTCATTGCATTGGGCAAAGATAATACGTACCCGCTGATCATCTTTCGTTATTCCTTCTAATGCATACCGGGGGCAACGGGTATTTTGCAGGTCGCTTTTATTATAATTGATCTTCCCCTCCTGCATTATGTCCTCTACCTCTGCTTTTGATATCTTCCGGCACTGCATACGGCAGGTAGCATGGTTGCTGTATTCGAGATAAGATGTTCTTCGGTCAAAGCCCTTGTCCCGGTTAGTCGGATTACTGGCCGGGTCTTTGGGATTGTTATTGTTGGTAATCTTTGGTCTTGGAGCCGGATCATTACCATTCTTGCATTGTCTTATCACAATAATAGCCATTACCATTAAGGCCATCAAAACATAAGGAAGCCATTTCCTGTTCACTATCAGATATTTGGATAAAAATACAGAATGTAGCGCAGAGCAAAACTTTCGGCCAACTTTAAACTTTAAACCTTAAATTTTAAAACATAATTTTGCAGGCTCTTATGGCAGAATCAAGAACAGTAGCGTTTCATACCCTCGGTTGTAAGCTCAATTTTTCTGAAACATCTTCTCTTTCCCGTATGCTGGAACAGGAAGGGTTTGAAAAAAAAGAGTTTGATGACCTGGCCGACATATATGTTATCAATACCTGTTCTGTCACGGATAATGCGGACAAAGAATGCCGGCAACTGGTACGCCGCATTCAGCGAAAAGCCCCTGAAAGTTTTGTTGTCATTACAGGCTGCTATGCGCAGTTAAAACCCAAAGAAATTTCAACAATTCCCGGCGTTGATCTTGTACTGGGTGCAGCAGAAAAATTCAATATTGCCAAACATATCCGGGAACTGGCAAAAGGTGACTCTGCCAAAATCTGCAGCTGTGAAATAGAAGAAGTTTCAGGGTTTCATTCTTCCTGGTCAGTGAATGACAGGACAAGGACTTTCCTGAAAGTACAGGATGGCTGTGACTATACCTGTTCTTTTTGTACGATCCCGATGGCAAGGGGTAAAAGCCGTAGCGACAGTATTGCCAATGTGCTGAAAAATGCAGAGGCCTTAGCTGCAAATGGGGTTAAAGAGATTGTGCTGACAGGTGTGAACCTGGGAGATTTTGGTAAAGGCACTGACGGTGCCGGTGCTGCCGTTAGTATCAGCGGAAGGGAAGAGAATTTTTTTGAGCTGATAAAGGAGCTTGATAAAATTTCAGGTATTCAGCGTTACCGCATTTCTTCCATCGAGCCCAATCTTCTTACTAATGAGATTATTGAGTTTGTTTCCAACAGCGACAAATTCATGCCCCATTTTCATATTCCATTGCAAAGCGGCAGCAACAAAACATTGGCAGCCATGCGGCGCCGGTATAAAAGGGAATTATATGCAGAAAGAGTATCCCTGATCAAAACATTGATGCCACACTGCGCTATTGGTGTGGATGTGATCGTTGGCTTTCCCGGTGAAACAGATGAGGATTTCAAAGAAACATTTGACTTTTTACATTCACTGGATGTTTCCTATCTCCATGTCTTTACCTATTCAGAAAGAGATAATACCCATGCACTCACTATAAAACCCGTTGTACCAGTATCAGTAAGAAACGAAAGAAATAAAGCGCTTCGTAACTTATCTTATATGAAGATGCAATACTTCACACAACAGTATGCTGGTCAAACCCGTAAAGTATTATTTGAAGGACATGATAAAACAGGTATGATGGAAGGCTATACAGATAATTATATCCGGATCACCACACCATATAGAGAAGAATGGGTAAATGAAATTGTAGATTGGAGAATCTAACCTTTGTCAAATAAAAACTTCAGGTTGACCAGAACAATATTAACTGCACTGTTGCTTATTGCATTCTTTGCTAATACCATTGCACAAACAACCTGGTCAGAAAATCAGGATACTATCAGTGTACAGGCAAACTGGAAAAAAGATGATCAAAAAACCTTTCTGATTACCAGAACAAAACAGAAAAAGGTTTCTGGCGACGTCAGGGAAAACTTTCAATTCAGCTTTTTGGCCGACATGAAGGTTGTAGATTCTACGGAAAGTGGTTACCGGGTAGAATGGAAATATCGTTTAACTAATGATTTTAAAGAAAAGAACCCTCTGGCATCACTGGCTATGCCGGTCTACAACAATATGAAAATGATTTTTACCACCTATACTGATGGCTCATTCAAGGATTTGCTGAACTGGCAGGAGGTTGCTGATGCATACATTGAAATGACAGAACTTAATATGGGCAGGCAAAAAAATGATACTATTAAAAAAACAATGGACAAAGTAAAAGATATGTTCAGAACCAAAGAGATGACAGAATCATCTCTTATAAGGGAACTGCAACTATACTACTCTGCCTTTGGCGGAGTTTTTACCCTTCAGGGAATGAAATCAAATACAACCTTGCCCAACCCCATCAACGCAGAGCCATTACCCGCATATATTGAGCAAAAAATAAAAGAAATTAAACCAGCGGAAGGAACTTTTCATGTTGAGATCAGCCAGTCGATAAAACCAGAAGCCATGCGAAACCTGCTCTATGGTCTTCTGGAGAAAATGGATATCCCAAGGGATTCTATTGAACAGGAAATGGAGAAAATGCTCCAAAGCCTTATTATTACCGACAAAGGAACCTTTACAATTGATCAGGCCTCGGGATGGCTGCTTGGAATTGAATACATCCGCGAAGCTCAATTTGGAGAAATGTATCAAAAAGAGCTTATACAGTTTGAATTAGTAAAAGACAAAAAAGAACAGTAATTCAGTTTAGCTGAATAAATATCCACTCTTCATATAATCACTTTTTCCTTTTCTCCAGTCTCTTAAAATATCCTCTTAACAAGAAATTGTGCTTCAGCGCCTCCATATTTTGATTAAAGGCTTCTGTCCCCTTCTCAATATTGGAAAGACTATTATTCAGCTTTATTACCAGCGATGAGTCTTTGAGAATAGCATGTGCAGGCCCTTTGCCGCTGTTAACATCATTTTTAAGGCCCCTGGTAAAATCAGCCAGTTCGTTGGCCAGCTCATCGGCATGACTGCCTGCCTGCCGGATCCTGAGTACAGCTTCGTTAAGGTTATAAGCAATGGCTGTATCAGTAAGTATTGAGCCGAGGGATCCCTTACCCGCCCTTATATCATTGATAATCGTATGCAGGTCCTGTACCATGCCGTCAGCATTGGCAGCAGCTCTTCGGATACTTATGGAAGATGCCCTGAGGTTATCCGGAAGTGTTTCCTCGCTTATTAATTTCCATAACGCTGAACTGTTATTAATTCTGAGAATGGTCATTTTCAGTTCTTCTGAAACTTCCCTGATATTTTTATTTGTCTTATTCAGTGTTTCCAGCATTTCGTCGGTACTTACACTTTTCCTGGTAATCAGCAAATCCCCGTTTTCGGCAAGTGGTGAGCCATCTTTGGCCGGAGTAATATTCAATATCCTGTTTCCCATCAGCCCGTCGGTACTCATACTTACTATATCATTTTTGTGGATATACTGCTTCATTTTAGTATCAATCAGCATGGACACCTCAATAAGCGTATCACTGAGTATCTTGACTCTTTTCACAGTACCAACCTGTATTCCTGAATACCTGACATTATTACCCGATGTAAGCCCATGCACATTATCAAATCTTACCTTCAGGGTATAATTGCTGCCGAACATATTGGTATCCTTTCCGATCATATACAATGAAAAAATCATGATTAATAAACCGGCCATAACGAAAACACCCAGTTTTACATTATTGATTGATCGCTTTGCCATTATTCAAAAAATTGTTTGACTTCAGGATCTTTGTTTTCTTTCAGTTTCTCATAGGTTCCCTGCGCATAGCATCGGCCATCAATCAGCATCACAATCCTGTCAGCCGTTGCCCGTATGCAGTTCATATCATGCGAAATGATCAATGCAGAAGTATTATACTTCTCGCCCATTTCTTTTATCAGCGTACTGATGCCCTTGCCTGTTATTGGATCCAAACCAGTGGTAGGCTCATCGTACAGGATGATCTCCGGATCAAGGATCAGTGTTCTTGCCAGCGCAATTCGTTTGCGCATACCTCCGGACAATTCGGCAGGCATCATATCTGCCGTATGGGCCAGACCAACATTGGTCAACACCTCCATTACTTTTTTATCTCTCTCTCCGGCGCTTAGTTTTATCCAGTGCCGCCTCAAAGGAAACTCAAGATTTTCCCGTACAGTCATTGAATCGTACAGTGCATTGCTTTGGAAAAGAAAACCGATTTTTGTACGTAATTCGTCCATCTCATGAATACTTAGCTCATTTATATCCTGTCCCAGTACATTGATATTTCCACTATCGGGTATTAGCAACCCAATAACACATTTTATCAGGACCGATTTACCAGAACCTGATTTACCCAGTACCGCCACATTCTCTCCTTTTTTCAGCTTCAGCTCAAAATCAACCAGTACATGGTTTTCCCCAAACGATTTATAGAGGTGTTCAACCACCAGCACATTGTCGTAAGTAACATCTGTCTTTCGCTCCTTTTCTATTGAAAAAGTCTGTCCCATTTTTACTAATTGAGGCCAAGTATATCCGTTACCTGTACAGCCAAAAGGTCCAAAATGAATATCAGCACAGAACTCACCACTACAGCCGAATTGGCAGAGCGGCCAACCCCTTCAGTTCCTTTACTGGAATTAAACCCTTTGAAACATCCCACCATACCAACGGCAAATCCAAAGAAATAAGTTTTGATAAATGCCGGTACAAAATCATCAAGGGAAAGCGCATCAAAAACCTGTTTGAAATACAAATCCATGCTGATAACTCCTTTGATATTGATACCGAGATAAGAACCATACAGAGAAATTGCATCGCTGAGTATAACCAATACCGGCAACATCAGTGTAGCGGCCATCACCCTTGTAACCACCAAATATTTAAATGGATTGGTACCGCTTACTTCCATAGCATCTATCTGCTCGGTCACTTTCATACTGCCTAATTCGGCGCCGATACTGCTGCCAATTTTCCCGGCAAAAATCAGGGCTGTGATTACAGGTCCTATTTCCCTTACTACCGCAATACCTACCATGGCCGGCAACTGGCTCTCGGCACCATAACTGATAAGGGAAGGACGTAATTGCATCGTAAGTACAAGACCCATGATGAAACCAGTAAGACCAACCAGGGGAAGTGATTTATATCCGATGATATAACACTGGCGCAGTAATTCCGTAATCTCATAACGGGGTTTAAATCCCTGTGAAAAGAATCGTCCTGTAAACCGGCTCAGCCCGCCGGCCTCATCCAGGAATCGTTGCCAGGTTGTAGGCAAAGGCATACTTTACCATTCTGTTACAAAATTTACATATTTAAAAAGGAAAAACGCTGAAGCAGGTCAGCATACGAAGTGATTATCATCAAAAAAGTGGAACGTACTGGTCCCGATAGCTATTGGAACGAACCCGTGACAATACGTCTCTAAGAAATGAAAAGTGACTACGAGTCAATTTCATAAAATCGCACCATCTTAAAACTGGTAAGTACCATAGCCACTTTTACAATAAAATTTGTGGAACGTACTGGACTCGAACCAGTGACCCCTACTCTGTCAAAGTAGTGCTCTGAACCAACTGAGCTAACGTTCCGTAAAATCTGAACCATCCCGATAGCTATCGGGAGAGCTAACGTTCCGTGGCGATAAAATTAAGAGTTTTCAACAATCCTTTTTCCAACAAAGCAACTTTCCTACTTTTAAATTGTCATTTAATTGTATGCAAAAGTACCAGGTAACGATAAAATTTGAAATGAGCGATGAATTCATGGACCTGGTTCCTCCGCATCGCACCTATATCAATTTCCTTATCAATAAAGGCACCATTGATCATTATGCGGTAAGCATGGAGACACAACGGTCATGGATCACATTGAATGCAGAAAGCAAAAGCGAAGTGCAGAAGATTCTAAAAAAATCGCCTCTTTTCAAATTCTGGACTTACGAGATTGATGAATTATTTGTGCTGGACGGCCAGCATTACCGGCTACCGGAAGTGAACCC
>CAYPBW010000172.1:0-6085 GCA_964409055.1 uncultured Chitinophaga sp.
ACAAAAGAAAAATCTTTGATGAGGCCGGCTACCTGGTTGATGTCGTCGGCGAAAATGCGGTCTTCAGAAGCAAAGCCAACAAACTCCCTTACATAGTCGTGAGCATATTCCAGTAACGCAGAGCTCTTCAACGGCCTTCTGAATTCGATGGCCTGGCAGGCTGAGAGTAATTCTATAGCAAGGATGAATTCCAAATTGTCCAGCACCTTGTTCAGTTTTCTGCCGCTGATGCTGCCCATACTTACATGGTCTTCCTGTCCGAGTGAAGTAGGAATACTATCGGCGCTGGAAGGGAAGCATAATGTTTTGTTTTCTGTTACGAGTGCCGCCGTAGTGTATTGCGGTATCATAAAACCGCTGTTTAACCCAACATTGTTCATCAGCAATACAGGCAAGCCCCATTTGCCTTCCAGTAATAAATAACAACGGCGGTCAGCAATATTTCCTACTTCTGCTGCTGCAAAACAGGCATAATCTAATGGCAGGGCCATCGGCTGGCCATGGAAATTGCCGCCACTGATGGTATCATCGGCAGAAAGAATGATGGGATTATCTGTCACCGCATTCAGTTCTATCTCTGTCAGTTCTTTTAAATGCAGCCATGCATTACGGGATGCGCCATGCACCTGTGGCATACAGCGGAGTGAGTAAGGATCCTGTACCCGGCCGCAATCCACATGGC
Organism: uncultured Chitinophaga sp.; assembly: GCA_964409055.1. Classification (GTDB taxonomy): domain Bacteria; phylum Bacteroidota; class Bacteroidia; order Chitinophagales; family Chitinophagaceae; genus JJ008. Next base: position 683 of record CAYPBW010000172.1, read on the forward strand.
TCTGCATGATCTCGGAATCATTCAGCAACAGTCGTAAACGCTGTGCCACTAATTTATTTCCATTGTAAGGGCGGAGTTCATGCAGCCGTTCATCAAAGGGAGCTTTGGTACCGGTAAGCGCTTCAAGGCTCATCGCACCGATGATATCTGCCGCTTCCAGGCAATTGTGCATCCGCTGAACTGCTTTCACCGCAAAGGATAAAATGAATTGTGTGCCATTAATCAATGCCAGGCCTTCTTTTGGTCCAAGCTGAATGGGTTGTAATCCCGCATCCCGTAACAAGGATGAAGTAACTGTTCTCTCCCCTTTATAATACACTTCTCCCAATCCTATCAAGGGAAGAAACAAATGTGCCAATGGCGCCAAATCTCCGCTGGCCCCCACACTGCCCTTTTCCGGTACAACGGGTATCACATCGTTTTCAATATGCCAGATGATCCTTTCCAGCGTAGAAAGCTGCACTCCGCTAAAACCTTGTGCCAGTGCCTGCACTTTGGTGATGAGCATCAATTTGGCAACTTCCTGCGGAATGGAATCCCCCACTCCTACGCTATGGCTTTGTAATATTTTGTATTGCAGTGTGGCAGTGTCTTCTGCTGAAATAGCCGTATTGGCCAGGATGCCAAAGCCGGTATTGACGCCATAAACAGTTTTATTCGTAGTAACGATTTCCTGTACGGCTTTATGGCTGCTGTTCACTTTTTCGACTGCTGCTTTATTCAGCACCCCTTTTATTTTTCCAGAAGCAATTTGTAAAGCAACAGCAGTCGTCAGCCGGTCAATTCCGTAATTAAAAGTGGCACTCATAGCAGGCAATTATGGGCTGCAAGATAAAGATTTGAAACGAGTGGTTTTATTTACGAACTGCTTGCAACCAATACATAAAGGAGTTTATCTTTACAACACCGATCCCGCCTGGTAAATAGGAAGCATTACCAACAAAACTGATTTTATGCGCCATCTAACCTTATTGCTGTTGCTAACCGGTATTATATTTCAACTCCATGCACAGGATCCGCAAAAAGTGGCCATCAGTACCACCGGCTGCACCGTAGAGGTATTTTGCCTGCCGGGACGGTTTGATGTATATGACCTGGAGGATGGCTCTACCGTGTATGCCGATGATTGTGAAAAGGACGGGGTGACCTATGGCATTTACTGTATCAAATTAAAAAACCCGGTTACTGACCTCAAGGCTGCAGAAGATACAATGATCACTTATCTTGATTTTCTGAAACTGGACTATGGTATAGTCAAAGGCAAAGGCTATGATAAAGGCCATAAGCTTAAGAAAGATGATAATACCCGTGGCGTCTATGATACATGGGAAGATGTGGACAAGAATAAATGGAAGGTTAAGGCATGGACCAATGGTAACTTTATCTGTGTACTGCATGTACACGGCGCTAAAGAACTTCCTGAGAAAAAAACGGAAATATTCCTGCAAGGGCTTCGTTTTCCCGGCATGAAATGATAATAAGCAAATTAGAAAATGAAAAAGATCATCCTGCCCTTATTACTGTTGATCAGTTGTACCGCTTTTTCGCAAAGCCTGAAGAAATACCCGGTCGGCAAATCGGGTTGTTCTTATTATAATTACTGTGATGCAAAATTTGATGCATCAAAAAGCCAGGACTCCTCCGATATCTTCACCGGTGAATGTGCGGTATCCGATGTTACCTATGGTATTATTTGCGTGAAGCTGCTGAATACGGTTGCCGATCTGCAAATGGCGGAAGACCTGCTTATCGCCTATATGGATTTTTTGAAACAAAGTTTTGATATCAGCAGCACTACCGGTTATGGCAAAGGCCACCGGTTAAACAACAACGAAAATACCCGTGGCATTATTGATTACTGGAAGGATAAAGACAATAACAACTGGAAAGTAAAAGGCTGGACAGATGGAAAACATATCGGTGTGCTTTATGCATATACTAACAAAACACTGCCGGAACAAAAAGTAAATGTATTCCTGGATGGTTTTCGTTTGCCGGAAACAAAATAAAAGACCCGGTTTAAGACCCCGTTATAATAATCAATGAGCAACTTTTTCGCTTACAATTTTTGCCCTATATTTGCCGCCCGATCGATAAAAGATTGGTCCCGTAGCTCAACTGAATAGAGCATCTGACTACGGATCAGAAGGTTTCAGGTTTGAATCCTGACGGGATCACAAAAGCCTCCACATGGAGGCTTTTACTTTTTATATAACCACCTGAAAAACAAGGCAGCGATTATCGTTGCCGCCAGTTCGGCACATATTTATCCAGCAGTTCCTGGTAAGCTTTGATGTCCTTCAGTCCCGCCAGGTCAGGATCGCTGAACAAAGCATCTTTATTATTATACCCGAGTTCATAGGCCAGCTTCAGGTGCAGGATAGCCTGGTCGGTTTGCTTATTCAGTGCATAGCTGCAGGCCAGCTGGAAATAATTCTTGCCTTTTGTCGGACTAAGCTCAATGGACTTTTTCAGGTAAACAATTGCAGAATCATATTGCTGTTTGGCATGGAATGCCAGCCCAAGATTCTGGTAAGCATTTTCATAGGTATTCGTCAATGCAACTGCTTTGCGTCCGTATGCGATGGCAGAATCCAGTTGCTCCAGTTGTATATAGGCTGCACAAATATTACTGAATGCTTCCACGTATTCAGGGTTCAAAGCTGCTGCCCGTTTGAAATAAGCAATGGCGGAATCATACAGCTTCATATCCTGCATGATGCTGCCTACGGTATAAAAAGCCTGGGCCGTGGCATCTGATTTATTAAAAACCTGCCTTTGATAATAATAAGAAGCAGAATCATAATCCTTCAATTGCCGGAATATACCAGCGAGGTTGCCCCAGAACACACTGTTGTTCGGATCGAGGCGCATGGCCTTTTGAATATACAGCTTGGCAGAATCGTAACGCTTCATTCCCTGGAATACCATGCCCATATTATTAAGCAACTGCGGGTTGACAGGATCTTTGTTCAATGCAAGGCGATAATATTTCCGGGCAGAATCATATCGCTTCTGATCCAGGAAGGTACGGGCCATTTCATCCAGGAAACCAATACTGGAAGGATCCATGAGGGAGGAACCTTTCAGAAAGTTTGTCACTGAATCCAGTTGATTCAATTCCCTGAATATGCGCAGCAGGTTATTGGAAGCCAGTTTATAATCAGGTCTTACATTTAATGCCCTTCTGAAATATTTTTTTGCAGAGTCGTAATTCTTTTCCTGGCCGTAGATAACGCCAAGGCTGTTCAGGATAGATGGGTTCCAGGGTTCTGTTTTTACCGCCTGCTGAAAATATTTATACGTTGAGTCCGGCTGCTTCATTTCCTTAAACACCAGTCCAATATTGATCAGGGCAAACGCTGAATATGGATTGGCCACCAATGCCTTTTGATAATAGATATTGGCAGAGTCAAGCTGCTTCAGGGCAAAACTTGCCTTGCCCAAATTATTGAATGCTTCTTCATAGGTAGGGTCCAATTCTGTAGCAATACGGTAATAGGTTTTGGCTGAATCGTACTGTTTTAATTCCCTGAAGAAATTACCGAGATAAACATTTACGATGGATTTGTCCTGGTAATTGGCAAAGGCTTTTGTGTAGTAGATCTTTGCAGAATCTGCCTGCCCGGCTTCGAAAAACGTTTTACCCAGTCCGTTATAAGCATTGATGAATTTAGGGTCAGAAGCTATACTCTGTTTAAAATAGCTGATGGCCTTTTCATACTGCTTGCGGTCATGGTATATCCAGCCAATATTATTGCTGGCATAAGTGTTCCGGGGTTCAATGCCCAATGCCTTTTCATAATTGGCAATAGCAGAATCAGTTTTCGACTGTGAATAGAAATAATGGCCCAGATCTACATAGGCATCTGCATTTTCAGGATTAACATCAATAGACTTGCGGTAGTATTTAATGGCTGAATCCGGTTTGTTTTGCATCTTATAGCAATAAGCCAGTGTTACATAAGGATAGCGCCATTTGGGGGCAACGGCAATTGCCCTGCGGGAATAATGGATTGCACTGTCAATCCTGTTATTATCCAGGTGCAAAGAAGCCAGTGTATGTAACACATAAGCGGCATTTTTTTCTGCACTGTTGGCAGAATAGGCGTACTGGAAAGCTTTGTTTATATCCACCAGTTTTCTTCCACTGGTAAAATAACCCCTTGCTTTAAAAAAGTACATACGGCCCATAAGGGATTTAGCAAAATCCGGATCATCCGGCATGATGAAACTGATGGCTTTTTCCAGCATATTCCCTACTTCATAAAATTCCTGCCGGGCCACTTTTTCCATCCTGTCCAGGCTGGCATCTATTTCATCTGTCTTTTCATCCTCGTCTATCTGTGCCCTTATCTTTTGAATGGAGGCCGGGTCTTTACAATCAAGGTACAAGTTGATCTTGCTTTGTGCAAAGTTGATGAACTCTACTGCCAGCGTTGATTGCGCATCAATAGTATAACTATTACCGGGAAACTTTTTTTCCATCCGGTCGTAGTAGTACTCTGCCGAATTCTTACCGGTTAGTTTACTTTCTTTTACTGCCGAGTAAAACGAATTGTATAATTCGGCCAGGGCTGTATCAGCGGGACTCTTATACATGGCCCATGAGCCATTGCCAAAAGAATTACCGCCATTCCATTGTTTTTTCTTTTCGATCCAGCGTTTCAGGTATTCCTGGTCCACAATACTTACCACTTTACTGCTGTGCTCCGTACAACAGAAATACGGATCCTGCTTTCTGCGAAACTGTTGTTGCGCTATGGCAGGTACATTTTTCTGTACATACTTCTGAATTTCTTCTACCGTCACTTTATTATCCTTGTCACCATCACCGTCTGCCATTCCATTAAGCCCATCAACCAGGTAGTACGTAAATAATCCATGCCCGTTACCAATATTGGCATCCTCCAGCGACTCCTGGCCTGCGCCGGTGGCCAGCATTACAATTTCCCCGGCTCTTTTTTCAGAAATCGCTGAATTGAAAAAGCCCTGGCCTTCCGAACCACCCGGCAACTCATTAGACCGGCAGGCATCCATGATCAGAAAAACCTCTACCCCTTTGGCTGTTTCCTTGGCAATCTTAATCTTAACATCAGCCATACGAATAGCTCCGCTTACAAGATAGCTGTTCTTATCGCCGGCCGGATTACAGTCGTAAGCAAGGTAAAAAAACTGGTCCTCATCTATAGCATCACCATGTCCGGCCATATAAATAAAAAGTTTATCTCCCCTTTGCAGGTTCTTTGCTTTCAACCATTTAAAGCCAGCCATAAAGAAATTAGCTGCCAGGGCCTGGCTATTGAGCAGCATGTAAATATTATCCTCGCTTAAACTGCCCCCTGCCGGTGATTTCAGAAACTCCTTGAACATTTCCGCATCCTTATCGGCATAGTTTAGTTT
>CAYPBW010000173.1:0-6082 GCA_964409055.1 uncultured Chitinophaga sp.
GCACTGATACCATTCCCTACCCGGAATCGAATGTTTTGACTTATTCCGGTACCCTGTCAAAACCGGGTACCTTTCAACTGGCTACAGATTCCGCAATTGCCACGCAATTGCTTTGGATAGATAATATACCAGCTTCGGTAACATTTAAAGAAAAAAAAACAAGGTTTGAAAAAAACGAACTGGTAATAACAAACATCAATGGTTCGGAGGATGCGATATGGTTATACAACTTAAGTCAGCCTAGGCAAATGCCTGCTAAAACCTATTCGCCACAAGCTATCGAAAAAAGAAAGGACTCATCGAATGTTGAAGTGGCCACATTTTACTACAATTTTATAGACAGCCTCATTAAGAAGCGGCCCGCTTCTTTGGTTATTCCATATTATATTCAATATTATAGATACTTACTGGGAAATGAAAATACCCAGATCCTTTATAACCGTCTAAATGCCGAACAGCAGAACTACGATATTGCGAAGGAAATAATAAAGTTCCTGAATCAAAATGTTTCATTACAAAGAGGTGCATTGATCGAAAATTTTACCATGAAACAGCCCAATGGGAAACAACTTTCACTATATGATGTTAGCGGAAGTTATATTTTACTTGACTTTTGGGCTAGCTGGTGCGGCCCTTGCAGAGTTGCAAACACCAGTCTAATCAGGCTATACAATAAATTCAACAAAAAAGGGCTGCAAGTAATAAGCATTTCTCTTGACGATGACAAAAACAAATGGATAGAAGCCATCAAGAAAGATAAATTACCCTGGCTTCATGTGTCAGAACTTAGAAGATGGGAAAGCCCGTTAGTAAAAAAATACCAAATCTCTGCTGTACCTTTTACCATACTACTTGATGGTAATTATAAAGTAGTTTCAAAAGATGTGGATACCAGCCAACTGGATTCTCTGCTTTCTAATCTTTTAAAATAGTGTTCTATCTCCTGCTGGCGATCAGCAGGTTCAGGTCGGTGTACTTCAGATCGAAGCGCTGGCTGAGATAGAAATTCGTAAGGGCGCCTTTGAAGATATAGATACCCTGGCGCAGGTGTATCTTATGCCAGAGCAGGTTTTCAAATCCTCCTTCCTCTCCTGCTTCCAGCAAAAGAGGCATCAGCACATTACTGATTGCCTGTGATGCCGTACGGGCAAAACCGGATGGAATATTGGGAACACAATAATGTATCACCCCATATTTCATAAAGATGGGATGCTCATGTGAAGTGATCTCTGAGGTTTCAAAACAACCGCCACGGTCTATGCTCACATCAATGATCACAGAACCCGGCCGCATGTTACTGACCATTTCCTCAGTTACTACCAACGGCGTACGGCCTGTTTCACTGCCGAGGGCGCCAACGGCCACTTCGCAGGTCTTTAACTGCTTGGCCAGCATCCTTGGTTCCAGTACAGAGGTCCACATCCGCTGACCTATATTGTTCTGCAATCTTTTTAAACGATAGACATTATTGTCAAACACTTTTACCGATGCACCTAATGCAAGGGCAGCCCTTGCTGCATACTCACCTACTATACCGGCCCCGATAATAATAACTTTTGTTGGCGCAATACCGGAGATACCACCGACCAGTACCCCTTTGCCATGGTTGGCAGAGCTGAGATACTGCGCTGCAATCAGCATGACGGCGCTACCGGCAATTTCACTCATGCTTCTTACGATGGGGTAGGATTCGCTGTCATCTTTCAGGTTCTCAAATGAAATAGCCGTCACCCTTTTTTCCATCATCTTTTCCAGTATCTCTGCTTTAAGGATTGACTGGTGTATGGGCGAGATGATGATCTGGTTCAGCTGCAGCAAGGGCAGGTCTTCATCAATGATGGGTGCACTTTTCACCAGGATGGGCGCCTTAAAAACCTCGGCCCTTTCGTAAACGATCTTCGCACCGGCTTCGCTGTAGTCTTTATCCCGGAAATGAGAGGCTTCGCCGGCATTATGTTCTATCATTACCTGGTGACCATTACTGATCAGCACACTGACGGCATCGGGTGTTAAGGCAATACGATTTTCCTGGAAAGCAATTTCTTTGGGAATACCAATCATCATACCCTCGGACTTTGGTTTAATGTCGAGGGTTTCCTCCAATGTTTCGTAACTGAAAGATGTACTTATTTTAGGTTTTTGCTGGCTCATGAAGCTGGTTGCTGGTTAGGTAACCCGGGAATGATCATCCGGCAGTTACACATATTCAAATGTACCTAAATATTAGCGATTTTCAGCCTCCTGCTTTGCGTATCAAGCAGCTCAATGTATACATGAACCGTGTCGCCGGGAAAAATACCGGGTGCTTTTTCCGGCCATTCTACGAGGCAGAGGTGGCCGCTGTATAATGCATCTTCCACACCGGCTCTTTGTGCCTCTTCTTCACTGTTCAGCCGGTAAAGGTCCATATGAAATAAAGGACGTTTGGTTCCATCACAATCGTACACATATTCATTTATTATGGAGAAAGTGGGACTGCCCACTACATCTTTTACTCCTTTTGTATCACAAAGAGCATGAATAAAGGTGGTTTTGCCAGCTCCCATCGGTCCATGAAAGGCGAAGACCTTTTGCTCACCAACTGCTTTCCAGAATTGGGCAGCCACATCCTGTATGGTATTGAGAGTAAATACTAAATCCATGTTGCAAATTTAACCGGATTAGCAACCTTGTTGCTCAAATATTCCCGTTTCAGCAAAAAGCCTCCCTCTGTTATTTGGTAAATTTGCAATATGGAACAGGTACAATGGAAAGTTGACGGAATGGACTGTAACACCTGTGCGCTGAATATTCAAAAATACCTGGAGAAAAAAGGTATGAAGAATATCAAAGTGAACTTTGCCACAGGGTACGTAAGCTTCGATATGAATGGTGTTGCCAACGAAAAAGAGCTGGCAAAGGGCATTAACGGGCTTGGCTATGAAGTAGCTGAGCATAAACCAGAAATCCGGCCGAAGAAAACAGCCTTTCTTTCCACTCACCTGCAGCGCTTCTGGTTTTGTTTTCCCTTTACAGCCGTGCTGATGCTGCATATGATTCCCGGCCTGCATATTCACTGGCTGATGAATCATTGGGTACAACTGGCACTCACCATACCTGTTTATATAGTAGGCATGAGTTTTTTCGGTAAAAGTGCATGGAAGAGTATCCGCAACCGGATGCCCAATATGAATGTACTGATTGCAATTGGATCGACCGCAGCATTTGTGTACAGCCTTTATGGTTCACTAACGGGGCAGGCTGAACAATATATGTTCTATGAAACGGCAGCCACCATCATTACACTTGTCTTCCTGGGAAATTATTTAGAAGACACTTCCATTGCTTCCACACAAAGGGAACTGAACAAACTGGCCAAATCACAAAAAGTGATGGCCAACATGATCGCATTTGATGATGAGCATAAGGAACAAATTTTTCCTGTTGAGAATACAGACCTGCGGGTGGGTGACCTTCTACTGATAAAAAGCGGTGAACAGGTACCGATCGACTGCAAAATTCTTTGGGGTGATGTGCATGTAAATGAAGCAATCATAACCGGAGAAAGTTTACCGGTTCACAAAAAAGCAAAAGACAAACTCATTGGCGGAAGTGTTATTACAGACGGAACAGTGAAAGCACAGGTCACTGCTGTATGGAATGAAACGGTTCTTTCCGGCATTTTGAAAATGGTGAAAGAAGCCCAGGGCGAAAAACCGCCTGTACAATTACTGGCTGATAAAATCAGCGCCATATTTATACCAATAGTACTCGTTATCGCCGGGGCCACACTGGTGATTAGCTGGATCGTACTGAAAGAATTTACACCGGCACTAATGCGCAGCATTGCAGTCCTGGTTATTGCCTGTCCCTGTGCTATGGGATTAGCTACGCCTGCTGCCATTGCGGTTGGGCTTGGCCGTGCCGCCAAAACAGGTATTCTTTTCAGAAATGCCACCAGCCTGGAAACATTCAAGGATATCAAACAGGTTGTATTTGATAAAACGGGTACGCTAACGACCGGTTTATTTACACTTGGCAACTGGCATATCGCTGATCAATCTGTCAATGAAAATGAATTCAAAAAGATTGCTTTTTCATTAGAGAAATATTCCAATCACCCGATTGCCAAGTGTATAACAGACGTATGGAAAACCAAGGAGCAAATTCTTTGGAAGAAAATTGAAGAAATAAAAGGCCTTGGCATGCAGGCAGAAGATAAAGAAGGCAACCAATATATAGCTGGTTCATACAAATCTGTTGACGGCTTAACAAAAGAAGATAATCACAATGTTTACATACTGCGTAACGGCAAATTCCTCGGCTGGATTGATGTGAATGATGAAATCAGGCCAGAGGCAAAAAAGGTGATTGATTACCTGCACAGCAAAAACATCAAGACAATCCTGCTTAGCGGTGACAGGCAGGCCAAGTGTAATCAACTGGCCGTACAGTTAGGAATTGATACCGTGATTGCAGAACAAACGCCGGAAGAAAAACTAAATAAGATCGCTGAGCTGAGTGCAGCCACTCCTACTGCCATGGTTGGCGACGGCATCAATGATGCACCCGCCCTTGCCAAAGCTACCATCGGTATTTCAATGAATGAGGCTTCGCAGATTGCTGTACAAAGTGCACAGGTTATCCTGATGAATCATGGTCTCAAGAACCTGCCTGCCGCATTAGGATTAGGAAAACATACTTATATCACCATCAAACAAAATTTATTCTGGGCTTTTGCATATAACATTGTAGCCATTCCTGTTGCTGCATTTGGTTTCCTTACCCCTACTTTTGGTGCATTGGTAATGGGCATGAGTGATGTGGTGCTGGCGATTAATTCAGTAAGGCTTTTTGTTAAGAAAGTAGTGTAATTTAGTTCATAGCTTATAGTTCGTGGTTCATAGATTTCTTCCATGAACTATGAAATAGGAACATGCCATTATCTCCATTTGAAATACTAAAAAGTTACTGGGGTTACAATGCCTTCCGTCCTTTGCAGGAAGAGATCATCAATTCTGTTTTACATGGAAAAGACACTCTTGCTTTGATGCCGACGGGTGGCGGTAAATCGCTCTGCTACCAGGTACCGGCGATGGTTCAACCCGGTTTATGCCTTGTTATATCACCGCTGATTGCACTAATGAAAGACCAGGTAGAGAACTTGCGGCGAAAAGGTATCACTGCCTATGCTATTTATTCTGGCATGAGCCGCAAAGAAGTGATCAACATTTTTAAGGTAGCTGCAGAAAGCAACTGCAAATTTCTATACGTTTCTCCGGAAAGGCTGGAGACGTCTCTTTTTAAAGAATATTTACCGGGTATGGAGATAAATCTCATTGCGGTAGATGAGGCACACTGTATCTCCCAATGGGGTTATGATTTCCGGCCCCCGTATTTGCGTATAGCGGCGCTGCGAAAAGAGCTTCCCGGTGTCCCTATGCTTGCTCTCACCGCTTCGGCCACACCCGATGTGCAAAACGATATTTGTGAAAAGCTGGAGTTTGCTGATAAGCAGGTATTTCGTCAATCGTTTGAACGGCCCAATCTTTCATACAGCAGTTTCAAAGTAGATTCCAAGATCAATAAAATCATTGAAGTATTACAAAAGGTTCCGGGCAGTTCCATTGTGTATTGCAAAAGCCGGAAACGAACCAAAGAGATCAGTGAACTGTTAAGACTGCAAAATATTTCTTCAGATTTCTATCATGCAGGACTGGTTCAGGAAGAACGAAATAAAAAACAGGAAGAGTGGATCGGTAATAAAACAAGAGTGATCGTTTGTACCAATGCCTTTGGGATGGGTATTGACAAACCGGATGTAAGAACTGTTATCCATGCTGATGTACCCGATTGCCTGGAAAATTATTACCAGGAGGCAGGAAGGGCCGGAAGAGACGGGAAGACCAGCTATGCAGTTTTGCTATTTGATAACCGTGACCTCCATGAACTGGAAGAAATGGCCGATCTGCGTTTTCCCGGTCTGGATGATATACGGAATGTTTACCAGTCCGTAGCCAATTACCTGCAAATACCCAGTGGAAGTGGTGAGGGCCAGTACTATGATTTTGACATTACTGATTTCCTGAAAAAGTTTAAGCTT
>CAYPBW010000174.1:0-6062 GCA_964409055.1 uncultured Chitinophaga sp.
AGCGCTGGGTGGAGCTCAAGCAGCTGCACCGCGAGGGCAAGCTCGACCTGCGCGATCCCAAGGAGCTCGAGGCCGCCAAGAAGGGCGACCCGAAGCAGCCCGGGGTGAAGAAGTACAACCTCTACCTGGTGCCCGCGAACTAGGAGTCAGCGAACCGACGGTGGCGACCCGGCGAAAGGGCTACACGCAACCCCCCGGCTTTTCCCATCGCACCGTGGTCACCTTCTTGGGCGATTACCCGAGCATTTCGGACGCGTAACCAGCGAAGCAGGGGGCTGACCAGGCCGCAGGATGATGTCCCCGAAACCGGGGCAACTCCACTAACAGTGGATTAAGTCCTCTCAGAGGCCGAATTCGGAGGTGAGTTGGGCGTTCAACGCAGCGAGTTGATAAGTACATAGGCGATAAAGCCCATGCCCGCCGCGAATGCAAGCCACCAAATCGCTTTCTGAGCCTTGGTCTTTGGGGTCGTGAAGTTTGCCATCATTCCAATGTGTCACTAATGGGGGCGACTAGGGACCTTCATCCAAGACCGCGAATATCCACTCTGTATTGTCATACCATGAAACAAGAATGGCATCGGCGCACGACGAACGAAGAAGTGTCTCGAGGTCGACGGGCTTGGTCGACAACGCACTCGGCAAGCTGCCGGATGTGGTGTCACGGCGAAAAAACAACAACGCCCATCCGCCGCGATCCAGATAGTCGGTTAGCTCATGGAGATCTGCACCTACCTTCACGGGCCACACTGCCAAGGGGCCGTTAGAGGCAATTTCACTCCCAAGCACTTGCTCCACTTCTTGTGAGTGTTCTCCCAACAAATATGACCTACGGACGGGCGACTCTGCGTTTCCAGCAGCTTCCCAAATGATCCGTAGTTCAATGTGTCGCGTATGACTGGCCAGGACTCCTGTTCGAATGCTCACCGCCATGAAGTTCGGACCCGCGGCTGCCAGCGTGCCCCCAAGTGCTTTGAGAATCTCTCGTTGTCGATACTGGACGCTCACTTTTTGCACCTCGTCTGGTCGCACGACAAGAGTTCGCGTCCTGCGGCCCCTGCGCCGATGAACGGCTCGACGATCGGGAGGTGGAGCTTATTAAATGGTTTGGGAAGAAAGTCGGGGTGCCAGTGGGGGTAGCTATACCAATCGGGTGACCCGTTAGAAATTGGATGAGATTCAGCCCGAACAAGACCCTTGCGCTGGAAGAATCGAAATGTTGGCCGATTCGGACCGCGGAAGACTGTACTGACCTTTGCTAGCCTTTGCGCCAGACCAACTCCGGCAGCCCCTGTAGCCGCTGCAATGCCCACGTCGGTCCAGCTAATACACGATGGATCGAAATTATTGAACGCCAGTTGGGTCACGATATCCGTTATCGCGCCTGCCGCCGCACCAATGCACCATGGACATTCCCCAAACGGATCGGCAAGGGCAATGGGGTTTGACTCCGCATAAACGAAAGTATTGATCCCGCCCCTCAACCCAATTGGATCACTTTCAACATACCTGCCGATGGCGGGGTCGTAATCGCGCGCCATGTTGTAGTGCGTCCCCGTCTCGGCATCGAAGAGCTGGCCCGGGAAGCGCAGGTTGAAGGCGAAGGTCCCCAGCCCCGCCGGGTTCTCATTGGGGAGGTTCGCCCCGAAGGGGTCCGTGTTGGCCCACTCCCAGCGCACTTGCCCTGCGGAATCGGTCACCAGGCGCGGCGTGTCGAGATGATCGGCCCACACGTGAAAGACCTGGTAGGCGCCCCCGTCGGGCCGGATCGTGGCCACGGGGGTGCTGCCGAGCCACACCGACTCCTGGATCGGGCTGCCGGTGCCGTCGTATTCGCCCAGTAGCCTGCCTTCGAGGTCGAAGGCGTAGTGCGTCGATACCGTGCCCACGGTCTTCCGCACCCGCTGCCCGAGGGCGTTCACCGCATAGGTGACGCTCCCCAGCGGCGTGGTGGCCCCGGTCATGCGCCCGCGGTCGCTGTAGGTGAAGCTGCTGGTGCCGTCAGCGGTCTGGTTGCCGGCGGCATCATGAGTTCGGCTCACGCCTCCCACCGCGGTAAGGCGGTTGCTGGTGGTGGCGAGCGTGTAATTGGTGGTGGTCCCGTTGAGCACGCGCGTGAGGCGGTTTCCCACCTTGTCGTACGTAAAGCTCTGGTTGAGCGGGGTGGGGTTCGTGGCGAGCGAGAGCAGCCGATCGATGCGGTCGTAGCCGAACACCTTGTCGAGCGCGGTGTTGGCGGGGTCGCTGATCCGCGTGATGTTTCCCGCATCGTCGAAGGAGAGATTGTAGGTGGTGGTCCCCAGGGTGTAGGCCGCGATGCGCCCATCCTGGTCGATGGTTCGCGCGTAGCTCATGCCGCCGGAGCCGAAGGTGAAGCCGGTGAGAGTGCCGAAGGGATGATAGGTCGCGCTGGAGACTACCTGCGTGGTGGTCCCGGCGGTGACACTCGCCCCCGAGACGCGCCCGGCCGCATCGAACGTGTAGCTCACAACCTTCCCGCTGGGGTAGGTGATGGACGCCAGCCGGCCATGGGCATCCCAGCCGTAGCTCGTGGCGAGGACCACACTCCCGAGGGTTCGCGTGTCGGTGAGCACGCGCCCGGCAGCATCGAACGTGTACTGCGTCGCACCGGTCGCGTCCGCGATGCCCGTAAGGCGGCCTATGCCATTGGCACCCTGGTCGTGCGTGTAGGTCACGCTCTCGCCCGCCCAGGTGGAGCTCGTCAGGCGATTGAGCGCGTCGAAGGTCTGCGTCACGGTCTTCCCGCGCGCGTCCGTGGACTGCCTGAGGTTTCCGGCCTCGTCGAAGAGCGTGTTCGTGGTGATCCCGGTGTCGGGGCTCGTCAGCGCGGATTGGTTCCCGAGCCCGTCCACAGTGTAGGTGGTGGCGAGGTTTCGGGGGTCGGTCACCTTGGTGAGCTGGTCGAGGCCGTCGAACTCCCTCTTCACCACGCCGCCGTCGGGATCGATCGTCTGCACCAGGCGCCCGAGCGCATCGAAGCTCTGGGTGGCAAGGGGCCGGGCGAGGCTCGCGGGGGCGGCGATGGTGCGCAGGTTCCCCATCACGTCGTGCTGGAACGTGGTGGTCTGGCCCGCCGCGCCGATCTCCTTCCACAGCCGGTTCATGGCGTTGAACTCGCGCTGGCGAAGCTCGCGCAGCACCCCGCCGGGGTCTCGCACCTGCTCCTGCCTGCGGTTTCCGATGGCGTCGAGCACGTAGGTGATGGAATTGCCCAGGTTGTCGGTCACGCTTACCAGGCGCCGGGCGTCGTCGTAGCCGAACCCGGTCCAGCTCCCGTCGGGGCGCGTCACTTTCGCGAGATCCCCCGCCGCCGTGTAATCGTACAACGTGGTCTCGTCGATGGAGGGCGCCTTCACGATCCGCCGGCTCTTGAGCCAGCCGCGCGGCCAGTAGTCGAGCTCCGTGGCCAGGCCGTTCGCATCCACCGCGCGCTTGAGCCTCCCGGCCGCGTCATAGTGCGTGAACGAGGTCGCCTGCCCCAGGGCGTTGGTGATGCTGGCAAGGTCCCCCACCCGGAAGTTCCCGCCGGGGTCGTCGGCGAGGTGGTAGGCCCAGGTGGTCACGTCGGCCACGTCGGTGCGCGGCCCGTCGGCGGTGAGGAGTTGGCCGCCCGCGTTGTAGGTGAAGCTCCAGGTGCGCGGGCTTCCGGTGAGCGTGGCCGAGAAGCCGGAGTTGCCCGTGGTGTCCGTGGTGGCCTGCACCGTCCGGGAGCACAGGAGTGCGGTGCTCGCCCCCGCCGGGGCGCAGGACACCCCCGCCTCGCCATGATAGGCGTTCGTGGTGCGCCGCTTGGGCTCGGCGATCCTCTTGGGAAGGCGCTCCGTGGGGTGCCATTCCGTCGTGACCTTGGTGCTCGTGGTGGCCGGTGCCGCGCAGGCGTACTGGTACGTAGGATAGCCCAGGGGAGCGGCACTCTGGCTCAGGAAGAAGGCCGTCGAGGACCAGCACGTGCCCGCCGTGCAGCTCGAGGTGTAGTTGTTGGCTTCATGACTCCCGCCATCCGGGCAGCGCCCGTAGCCGCCGTAGGTGTGCACGCGCGAGTTCTCGAGGTTTCTCGCGAGATCGAAAGTGTAGGTGGTGACCACGCCGTCGAAGTCGGTGCGGCGAGTCACGTTGCCGTTGGCGTCGTACTGGAAACTCTTCGTCTTGTTTCCGAAGCCGTTGCCCTCGGGCTGCGTCACGCTCGTGAGCACGTAGGCGTTCTGGGGCGTATTGAGGCTGAAGACGTAGCTGCGCGACGTGCCCAGGGGATCGACCACCGTGGAAGTCGAGCCCGAGCGCGTGACCGTGTAGCGGCCCACGCTTCCGGCGTATTCCGTGGAATAGGCGTTGCCGGCCGAATCGAAGGAGTAGGTCGACTTTCGCACGCCCCGCTCGTCGGTGACGCCGGTGAGCGCGAAGGGCATGCTCGCCAACTCGTAGTGATACGCGAGCGTCCCGCCTCCCGGCAGGCTCACGCCTGAGAGCATCCCGTCGGCGTTGTAGGCGTAGCCGAAGACCATCCCGCCAGGTGCCGTGATGGAGGCGAGCCTTCCATCGGTGCCGTAGGCGAACTGAAGGCTACGCCCCGAGGAATCCGTCACCTGGGAAAGCCTGCCCTGCGCGTCATAGCCCATCTGCTGCGCGAGGCCGCTTCGGTCGAGGAGCGAGAGGAGCGAGCCGGCCGCGTCGTACACCTCATCGACCGTGCCGCCTGCATCGGGCGCATCGCGGTATTCCCAGCCGATGGTGGCCCCGCCCCCGTCCTTCACCTCGACGAGCGCGCCCTTCTCGTCCTTGCGGCCGCCCCAGCCCGAGGCCGACTCGAAGAACCAGGCGTAGAGCCCGTTCGGGCGAACGAGGAGCGCGCGGCGCGCAGGAGAGGCGCCCCAGACGCGCAGGTACCGCTCATAGCCATGCCGCCAGCCCTGCCCCAGAGCCATCGGCACGGGAGATGCCGTGTCCACAAAGGGCTGATTGATGCGACGGTGACCGTACTGGCGCTCGATCGTGAGCGGGAAAGGCCCTCCTCCCACGAAGTCCGTCTCCTCGAGCGCCTTCTCGGCGTTGCCGACGTGGATGGGATTTCCCGCGCGGCACTTCTCGTCGCAGACGATGTTCATGTAGCAGAAGTACTTGCCCTTGACCGCATCGAACTGCGAGGTGTACCCCGGCGGACAGGCGAGCTACGTGCGCCGCTGCATGATGAACGGGAATTCCTGGTAGCTCGAGCAGGTCGGCGGATCGCCGGCCCAGAATTTCGCCGCCCACACGTAGTCCCTGTTCTCCGTGGCGGCAATGCCGCCTTGCCAAGATGACCAGATCGTGTATTCGGACCGGGCCTGCGTGCCGTGGTCCTCGCACATGCCGGCGGCGTACGTCGAGCACCGGTACGAATCCTGGACGTACAGGGCGGCGGAGAGCTCGTCGTAGAAGCCCTTCGAAGGCCACGGCGCGAAAGTGCCGGGCGGTCGAGGCGGGATGCTCGGCATCTCCGGCGTGTTCACCCCGCAGCCGGGTGCCGTGGGCGTGAAGAGATACCGGTGGACCTGGATGTCGTCGCACTTCATGCTGCCGCTGCCGCAATCTTGCGCGGTGACGGCGAGTGACGACAGCGGATTCAGAGCGAGCGCAAAGACGGCAGCGGCACCGAGCCGCGACACGAAGCGAAACATGGGCGATGGGTTGTGCTCGAGTTGAGACGGCGCCGCGGTGACTGCGGCGCTGGCAAGAATCGCCCAGCCGCTTACATTAGTTCTTGATGATGATCAAAGAACATCACTTACGCTATCCAAGAGCGATTCGCTCCGCGTCAGTGTAGAAAGGCGCCTCAGCCGAGCTTCCTCTTCAGGATCGCGTTGGCCTGCGCGGGGTTGGCCTTGCCCTGCGAGGCCTTCATTACCTGCCCCACCAGCGCGTTGAAGGCCTTTTCCTTGCCGGCCCGGTAGTCGTCCACCAGCTTCGGGTTGGCGGCGAGCACCTGGTCCACCAGCGACTCGATGGCGCCGCTGTCGGAGATCTGTCGCAGCCCCCGCTTCTCGATGATGGCGTCGGCCTCGCCCT
>CAYPBW010000175.1:0-6056 GCA_964409055.1 uncultured Chitinophaga sp.
ACATCATAATAATAAGGTCCGGTTCCAAATGTTCCGGGGAATACCCAACCACCTGCGCAGTTTCCTGATGGAGGACCACCTGGCCTGTTAAGACGCTGAGGCATAGTTAAATCACCAGTTCCCAGAGAACCTGTAAAAGTTGCACATACCGCTTCAGTTCTGTTAGCTATTGCTTTAGATCCGCGATTTGCATTTTCTGCAGAAACAGGAGTACTAGTCTCAACAATTCCCATATCATTGTTTGACTTTAACTCAAGCTCTCTTTTCTGATAGAGTAACTCTTTTGGATTTTGTACTTTTTCCCCGGTTGCCGTTCGGTTTCCATTTGTCTGAGCCTGTACAGACACAGAAAGGAAACTTACTAATGCAACAACAACCAGACAGGAAAAAAATGGCATGAAAGCCTTTTGCGTAAATTTTGGTTGCATAATGTAGTTTTTAAATGATTGATGACTATCAATCTGGCAGGTATTGTCCAGAATCTGATGTGAAAGATAGTTTTTTTTATTTACCTGTAAAAAAAATGTGAAAATTTATTCCTCCCCCCAATGTTAATAACCAATTGGTTATGACAATTCCTTTTTCTGAAATGCTGCTTAAGACAGATTTTTTTATACCCCATGCCAGCCAGTATAAAAAAACCCGCCTTCAGCGGGTTTCAATTATTTTTTGGAGCCTTTTACCATTTATCGGCCTCTTCTGAGTTGTGCTGCTGGGGTGCCTCCGCTACAGGAGCGGCTGCTGTATCCGGAGCAACGGCATTTTCTGCTTCATGTCCGCCCTCAGCCATTGATTCTTCAGGATTTTCATCGTGGTTAAAGGCGTCGAAATCAAAATCAGGCATTAAATCAGTTTTTACATAATCTACTGCCTCACCCAATGCTTTAATGAATTTGTTGAAATCTTCTTTGTACAAAAAAATCTTGTGTCTGTCATAACCGTTGTCGTCAAATCGCTTGCGACTTTCTGTAATGGTCAGGTAGTAGTCATTTCCCCTGGTAGCTCTTACATCAAAAAAATAAGTTCTTCTTTTACCAGCCCGGATTCGTTTGCTGTAAATGCTCTCCATTTTCTTGTCATTGTTCTCGTACGCCACAGTTGTAAATTTTTGCAGTTATTGAATTGCTTTGGTTTGACCTGTCGTAAAACAGGAATTCACAAATATAGAGATGTTTTTGAAACAGCCAAATCAGCCTGAAACTTATTACAGCGTCAATCGGGATTCATCAATACTTTTTCCTGCTCTTGCTGCCGGTTATAAAGCGAAGCATAATGGCCATTCAGCATCAACAGTTCCTCATGGGTTCCTTCTTCTGCCATTTTACCATCATCCAGCACTACTATCTTATCAAAGTGTAGAAGGGAAAAAATGCGGTGGGTAATTATAATGGCAGTTTTGTCCTGTAAGTACTGGTTAAGGTTTGAGATGATCTCTTTCTCTGTGCGGGCATCCACGGCGCTGAGGCAATCATCGAAAATGACAAGCCCCGGATTTTTAAGCAGTGCCCTGGCAATCGAAATACGCTGTTTTTGCCCCCCGCTTAATGTAACACCCCTCTCCCCTATCATGGTTTCAAACTGGTTGGAAAAGCCTGCTATGTCCCTGTCCACACTGGCCTGCCGGGAAGCATCCAGTACAGCTCCTTCCGCTGCTTCATCCACGCCAAAGGAGATATTGTTAGAAACAGTATCGCTGAATAAAAAAACATCTTGCGGAACATAACTGATCTGCCTTCTAAGCTGATGCATATCTATTTTCCTGATATCAACGTCTTCAAACAAAATGGTACCCTCTGTAATATCATACATCCTGAGTAATAACTGCGCAATAGTTGATTTGCCACTACCGGTTCTGCCGACAATGGCAATTTTTTGGCCTTTTTTAATCTCTAGATTGAAATTGCTCAAGGCCCTGATGCCGGTATGGGGATAGATGAAACTTACGTTTTGCATACTGATATTCCCATTGATGGTAATACCCGTTGATGCCTTATCATTTTGTATGGCCGGTTCAGTTTTCAAAAATTCATTTATTCTTTTTTGAGAAGCTGCTGCTCGTTGAATCATACTGGCGGTTAGACCGATAGCACTAACCGGAAATGTGAGCATATTTATATACATTACAAATTCCACGATGGTATTAATGCCGATATTGTGCCCCCCATTAATATAATATAAACCTCCGATCATGATTGTCATCAACGTACTCAGGCCAATAAGCAAAGTAATTGAGGGGAAGTAAATTGCTTCTACCCTGGCAAGGCTAATGGCATTCTTTTTATACTCTTCGCTGTTCCTGGTAAAAAATCCAAGCATTGCTTTTTCCTGAACAAAGGATTTTATAACCCTGATACCTGAATAAGACTCCTGGGCATTGGTAGTGAGTGCTGATAAAGACTCCTGTATCCTCTCACTTTTTTTATTGATCGTATTGTTGACAAAGTAAATAGTTACCGCAAGAACGGGCAAAGGAGCCAGTACATACAGTGTAAGTTCTGCATCTCTCTTCAGCATAAAAAAAACACTAAGCGATATTATTGCAAGAAGGTTAGCAAGATACATAATGGCCGGGCCAGTAAACATTCGTACCCGGCTCACATCTTCTGATATCCTGTTCATCAGGTCACCCGTACTGTTTTTTTTATAGAATGCCGTATCGAGTTTCTGGTAATGGCTATAAATTTCATTTTTCTGGTCATATTCAATGTAACGGCTCATGACAATAATAGTCTGCCGCATTAAAAACAGGAAAAAACCTCTTAACAATGCCAGGAATAAAATAGTAACGCCACACAGGGCCACCACCCTGCCGGTAGAACCTATGCCTTCCATCCATGAAATAAAGTAATCTACCAGCCCATCGTAGTCAGGTGGCCTGGCCGGAGCCTTATAGCCAGGCAACTGTAAGGATCGCTGTACAAAGTCGATCACAAAACCAGTTACCTGGGGAGACAGAACGTTGAAATAGTTAGAAAGGAAGACGAAAATAATCCCCACACCAAGCCGGATCCTGTATTTCCAGAAATATTGATTTAGGGCCTTGAGATGTTTCATTGATGAGGTGAAAATAAACAAAAAATCCCCCTTATGGGGGACCTTCCAGCGGAGAGAGAGGGATTCGAACCCCCGGACCTTTTGGGTCAACGGTTTTCAAGACCGCCGCATTCGACCGCTCTGCCATCTCTCCGGCGCAAAAATAGTCTTGCGACAACTATCAGCAAAATTGATTTTGAATTTTTTTAGAACCAGTAAAGCATTATTTCTTGTTCACTACCACTTTACTTTCCAAAATTGTTTTTTGAGGAATATCCGGATCATGACTCCTGCTATTGATCAATTGCAATAAAACAGATGTTGCCTTTTCTGCCTGCTGGTAAGGAAACTGTTCAACAGATGCTACAGGCGGTTCATCCAGGTAACTTGTTAATGGCAGGTTTGCATAACTGACAAATGAAATATCCTTATTGATATGAACACCCTGAGATCTTGCATACTGCATGGCATCAAGGGCTACGTAATCATTAAAAGCAATAACTGCCGTGGGTCTTATTTTTAATGCCAGCAGCTTATGCATGGCATCCTGTGTTTTCTTTCTTGTAAGATCAGTTGCTACAATATAGGATGCCTCAGGTTTTATTTTGTGCTTTTTTAAAGCCTGCTGGTAACCCTGCAGGCGGTGGGCTGATTGAACTATCGTATCAGGGCCCTTAATAAATCCAATTTGTTTGTGACCTTTGTTTACAAGCCAGTCTACCAGGTCCACTGAGCTATTCTCCAGGTTACACATTACAGAATAAGCATCCAGCAAATCAGGTATACGATCAAAAAAAACTACCGGAATATTATAGTTCTTTAGCTGCTGAAAATGATCATAGTCTTTTGTTGTCTTGGCCAGTGAAACAATGATACCATCTACCCGGTGACGGCGCATGGTATCTACAATCTGTTTTTCTCTTTCCACATCATCATGCGACTGCCCGATCAACACTATATATTTATTTTTTGTAGCTACATCCTCTATTCCATTGATAGCAATAGAAAAAAATTCTTCCCCCAAATTAGGCAAAATAACTCCCAGGGTCATCGTTTTACCCTGCTTAAAAGAAACCGCTGCCAGGTTGGGCTCATAGTTCATTTCTTCAGCCAGTTTCTGCACCTGCATTTTTGTTCTGAGGCCAATACTTGGATGATCATGCAATGCCCTGGAGACCGTTGAAATGGAAACATTGAGCTTCTTCGCAATTTCTTTTATGGTAGCCGGCTTTTGAGACATGTTGGCAATATCCCTTTGATATTACAAGGTATAAAAAGCAGCCGAATCCCGTATATGATTTATTGCAATAAGGGCGAAAAAAGGATAATTGGCATGTTCCCCAAAAAAATGGCTGTTATTAAATAGTTTTTGAACGGGCAATAAGTTTTCGTAATTTTCATTTACTAAAAGAAATACTGGATGAATACCGTTTCACTTGTTTTAAACAGAAAAAATTTTTCCCCTGTCACCATTACATCTGACGCAACGGTATTGGATGCTTTACGAATAATGGCAGAAAAAAATATAGGCTCACTGGTGGTGATGGATGGTGATGATTTCAAAGGCATAGTAACGGAAAGAGACTACTCCCGAAAAGTGATTTTAAAGGGAAAGAACTCAACGGATACACGGGTTGCCGATATTATGTCAACGGATTTGCCCCGGGTGAACCCGACTGATAAAATAGAATATTGCATGGAACTCATGAGCAATAATAACATCCGCTACCTGCCTGTATTTGAAAATAACCGGCTAACCGGAATCATTTCGATGAGCGATGTAGTAAAGGAGACCATCCTGGCACAGAAGGAAACAATCAACCAGTTACAAAACTACATCCACAGTTAAAAACGGCTTGCATACTCATTAAATACCAACGAAGCCCCGTAAGGCTTCGTTTTTTATTTCTCCTCTGAACTTTTTTCTTTTACTACTACCAGGTCTTTTACTTCTACCTGCATGGGCAATAGCCCAATTTTTACAACTGCCCTTTTACCTCTTAATTCCAGCACCTCCCCAACCTGGTGATTTCTTTTCATTTTCACCTTATCGCCCACTTTCACTTCGCCGCCGATCTCGCTAAATTTAGCATCAATCTTTCTTTGCATTTTACTGACCACTTTTTTTTCATCTTTCTTGAAAAGAAGTGCTTCCATCTGCTTAATCACCTTGTTCTTGTTTTCTTCTTTTCTCCATTCAATAAGCATTTGCCTCAGTTTACGTTCCATATCCTTCAGGTAAGCTATACGTTGTTCTGATATACGATTCTGTTCCTTTAGCAACTCAACCTGTTGGCGATGCCTTTCCTTATCAAGGGTAAGCTGCATTTCCTTTTTCAGCTTCTCATTCTCCTTTAGCAACTGCTGCAGGCTTTTTTCTTTTTTTTCAAGGTCACGAATATCCTGTTCTGTCCGGTTAAGCAATTTATCAAGGCGGTACTGATCTTCATCTACCAGTTGCCTTGCCCGGTTGATAAGGTTTTTATCCAATCCAATTCTTTCCGCAATGGAAAAGGTATAAGAACTGCCGGGCTTCCCAACAATCAATTTATATTGGGGCTGCAGATTTTTTTCATCAAATGCCATCGCTGCGTTCAAAATACCGGCCGTTTTTCCAGCCATTATTTTAAGGTTCAGGTAATGTGTGGTTACTATTCCAATGGCATGCTTTTTAGCCAATTCCTGTAATATTACTTCTGCAAAAGCACCACCCAAACTGGGATCACTTCCGCTACCCAATTCATCGATAAAAAATAGTGTCCGGCCATTTGCATTTTCCATAAAATATTTCATATGCAAAAGATGGCTGCTGTAAGTACTTAGCTCAAACTCCAGGCTTTGCGTATCGCCGATATGAATCATCAGCTGCTTGAAGATGCCAAACCTTGAGGAAGGATGCACCGGCACCAGCAAACCACTTTGCACCATCATTTGCAGCAGGCCCACCGTCTTCATGGTAACAGTTTTACCACCGGCATTGGGTCCGCTGATGACTAATATTCTTTTATTATCATCAAGGGTAA
>CAYPBW010000176.1:0-6040 GCA_964409055.1 uncultured Chitinophaga sp.
TTAAACCAAAATCAAAAAGGTGTTCTTTGATGGGATATTTATCAATAAAGCTGGAGAACACCTGGTAGCGGACATTAGGTCCAATTCTCCAATCCAGTTTACCGGTTGAATAACCGGCGAAAACTTCAAAGCCTGTATTCAGGTTCCATTTACGGGTGAGTGAAGGAACTTCTGCATAATTTTTAAAATCAGCTGAAAGCAAGTAAGCCCTGTTGCCGAGAATGTAAGTCGGCTGGATGGTGCCGGCTATGCCAACAGAAGTTTTCTTGGTTCCGGTGAGTTTTAGCTCAAGGCCGATTGGGGCAGATCCTGAAATATACATGTTGTGCAACCAGTCAGCTTTATAGCCGCCAATATTGCGATAGTTGGTGATAGTCGAAACTGTGTTGGTGCCACCGGCATTATTGGTAAGCGCAATAGTAGCTACTTCTCCGTCATGGTTGTAGGCCCGAATATCATACTTGCTAACATTGAACTGAAGCCCGGCTGTTATCCGTAATCTTTTTGAAATGGGATAACCGGTTACAACTCCTAATTGCAGGCCAATATCCGGCTTATGCGTAACAATGCTGTTGATATCAGAGAATGAATAAGAATAGTTGGTTGGGGTGCCCAATGTAGTTCTTGCAGCTTCCAGGAAAGTCCTGTTTTCCTTTAGCTTACGATAAGATATAGTTGGTGTTATGTAAATCTGCCAGGAAAGCTTTTTACGGGCTTTTTTATATTTATATGAATTGACTACGCTTTCGATTGTATAGGGGCTGTATTGTTTTCTTTCTGCTATATTGTTTTCAGCTTCTGCCTTTACTTCTTTCTTTTCAACAATATTTTCGGCTATGCTAGTATTGTTTTCCGGCTGTATTGATGCTATTGGCGGATTGGGCTTAACCAGTGCCTTCTTTGTTTGTAAACCCGGTGACGATTTCTTCAATATTTCTGTATTTTTTTGAAGAGATGGTGGCTGAATACCAACCACAGCGGATTTTAGATTGATTTCGGTAATGGCTTCCAACGTCAATGTTTCAACTTGCTCTTCAGATTCTGTGCCAGCAGTGGCAATTAATAGCTGTTGATCAGCCACGAGGCTGGCTTGTAATTTATCAGGTCTTTGGCCTATACTATTGTTAGCAGCAGGTTTTTGCGGGGCAATGATTACAGTGTTTGAAGCAGCTTGTTTAGCAAGTATATCGTTTGTTTTTGTTACAGGGGCTTTGTCTGCCACTTGTTGTTTTTTGCCCGCATTGTTGAGCATGACCGTAGTAACTGTTGCAGTAGAAAGGAGCAATAAGGCCAGACCAATTCCGTACCAGCGGCGACGGGTATGAAGGGTATGGTGGATGCTTTCCCAAACTTTTTCTGATGGGAACATCCTGTATTGGTCAGCATTTTGTTTTAGAAAATGCTCAAAATCTCTGTTGTTAAACCTCCTATCCATAACCAGTCAGTAGTTTAGGGTACGTTTAAATCTTTTATCGCTGGCTAACGGCGGCAAGCCAATCAGCTTCAGGTCTGGGTTTTGATAATATCTTTTTACGGATCAAAATATCTTCCAGCATTGCCTTTGCCCTGGTGTACTGGCTCCGGCTGGTGCTTTCTTCAATATCCAGCATATTGGCTATTTCCCGATGGCTGTAACCTTCCACAGCATAGAGGTTAAGAACTGTCCGGTAGCCAATCGGCAGTAACCTTATACATTCTACCACTTGTTTGGCCTGGATAATGGCCGGTACACTTTCTTCCCGAATCTGCACCCCTGTGGCATGAATGATATCTACACTTTCATTGAACTTTTTATTTTTTTTGAGGATATTGATGCAGGTGTGAACTATGATTCTCCTGATCCATCCCTCAAATGCACCCCTGTTTTCAAACGTATGTATCTGTAAAAAGACCTTAATAAATCCTTCCTGAAGCATATCCTCGGCATCTTCCCGGTTCTGTGCAAAACGATAACACACGGCCAGCATTTTAGGACTGTACCTGTTGTACAATTCCCTTTGGGCAGTGGCATCGTTTTTCAAACATCCTTTTATTATGGCTTCCTCGGTCATAGATACCCTTTGGTTGCCTGTAAAATAGACAATTTTTGGGTACAAATGCTGCACAGAAGTGTAAAAATTGAGTTTAAAAGACAAATAAAAAGGGTGAAAGACAACCCTTTCACCCTTTAAAATGGGGTTTATCTTTCACCAGTTTGCCCGAATGGCAATAATAAAGTTTCTGCCGGGAGCGGAAAATCCCGAGGCAAAGTACCGGTAGTTTCTGTCAAAAATATTTTCGATTCCCAATTGCAGTTCCAGGTTTTTGGTCATCGTATAATTACCCCTCCAGTTAGCAGTGATCCACGATGGCATGCCGTCAGGAGTAGCATACTGACCATTATCTTCCCCATCAGGGTTATAGTCCTTTATTTTTTTCCATCCGTTAAAAAGGCAAAACAATTCTGTGCTTAGCTTCTTGTCAGTGTATGTGACAGCAGTTTTGCCAAAAACAGGGGGTACATGGTCAAGGGGTTTCTTGCCGCCTTTCTCATCTACATACCTGCCAAATGTCTGGCTAATGGTGTTATCCCAACTGACTTTAGAACTGAAATTAATTTTCATTCTTGCGTTCAGGCCTCTTACATACGCTTTGTTTACATTCTGATTGGCGAAAACAGCTGACCTTACTCCATTGTAAACGATGGAGTCCAGTCCGTTTAGTGTAAACGGGGCCAATGCAATAGCATTCCGGAAGAGTGTGTAAAATGCTGTCATCTCAAAGCGGGCAATTCCCGGGACAGAATAAGTTAATCCGAAATCAAAATTGTAAGTGTATTCAGGCCCTATTTCACTATTAGGAATAATAACTCTTTTGCTGGCAGTATTTGATTCAAATACTCTTGCCACATCATCTATGTTGGGCGATCTGAATCCTGATGAAATATTACCTGTAACCCGGAATTCGCTAACCGGCATATAAACTAATCCCAGGTTTCCGGTTATGGCAAAAGGTGTTTGTTTTATATCGGTTACCGGCAGGTTAAAAAAGGAATTATCATTAATGGCAGAATGAAGACTTACGAACTGAAACCTGATTCCATCATTTATTATCAGTTTGCCCGATTTTGATTTGAGAAGGTGCTGAACATACAGGCCCAGGAAGTTCATCTTGTTTTTCCCGTCCGGGTAACGGGTATCCAGTTTAGTAACTGCTCCTGTTGTGAGGTTTGTACGGTCTGCCACTGATTTTACATCATTGAACTGTCCGTCAATCCCCATGTTCAGTTCATTTAGTCCCCAGGTTTTACGGCCGTCAATATTAAAAGCAGCCACCTTAATATGTTCCCGCCGGCTGTCAAAACGGTCATAGCGCCGGTATTCTCGTTGCTGCCTGCTTTCTTTCACATCCTGGTAATTCAGGTTTACTTTCAGGTTGTCCAGGAATCCGGCCTTATCGATATTCAGTTCATAAGCGCCTAATAGTCTTTTTTGTGGTCCATAATACCATTCAGCCCATCGAAGGGTGGTGCCTGTGCTGCCGCCGAAGTTTCTTACATCCTGAAGGCGGTCATACCTTGGTACGTCTGTTGAGTTAGAGTACTGCAGGTTCAGGCTATGTACTACTTTTTCGTTCTGTTTAAATAGAAATTTATTCGTTATGTCCCATTGATTGTAGCCGGAGAACTTCTGTACCCTGTCATCATTGTTGACCATTACATAGTCTATGCCATCAATACTTTCAATGTAGCGAGACCTTCTTCCAAAATCAGGATACCTTTTGGGATAATTACTGCCCATTTTCGTATCGCCGAAGTCACTGAAAGTAAACGAAGTGAGCCACCCCAGTTTTTTCCCGCCCGCACTCACATCTGCATGACCGGTTTTTTCTTTATTGGCAGTGCTATACCGTATAAAAGCTGATCCTTTCACCAATAATTTTTCATTAGTATTCAGTTGTGGTGATTTGGTGCGAAAATGAATAACACCACCCAGAGCATCACTGCCATAAATCGTAGAGGAAGGACCGTAAAGCACTTCGACCCGTTCCAGCATATTCTGATCCACAGTAATGGCATTTTGCAGGTGTCCTGCCCGGTAAACCGCATTGTTCATTCTTACCCCATCAACGACCAGCAGCACCCTGCTTGCTTCGAATCCCCTTAGTACAGGGCTGCTGCCGCCTTGCTGGCTTTTTTGTACAAATACATTACCGGTATTTATCAGCAGGTCACCGGTATTTTGTGCATTGAACCTGGAAATTGTTCTTGCCGTTACCACATCAATCTTTTGTGCAAGATTCTTTTTCTTTTCAACGAATTTATTTGAATAAACGACTATCTCATCCAGGTTTTTTTCCTGTGTTGTATCTTCCTGTGCATGCAGGCATATAGACATATACAGCAATGCCAGTAGCAATGCAATATTTCTCATAAATTGAATTTGATGATAAAAATTAGTTGCTAAAAAGAATTATGTTATCATCATGTTGCGCGGCGGAGGGGTCAATATCGTCAAAACTGGTTGTAACCAGGGGTGAAGAATAATTCCTTTTTTTTCTTCACATAATATTGAAACAGGCGGTTCACCATCGCCGGAGTGGTGATAGGCGCCAAATAATATCGAGAAAAGATTAGAAAGGAGATATTGCTGTGATGACTGGTCTTTTTTCATACTGTTGTCAATATTCTTCTTCAATGCTGTTTCTTCCTCATCATACAGTCCATGAAATATAACCTTGCCGTTTGTTTTCTCTGTTTTTTTTATGTCGAACATTTTATTATTGACAAAAATTTCTTTGCCCGGCTTTATCCATACCACTTTATCTTCATCCAGTATCATGGTATGCAAAAGAGTCTTTTCCATCCGCTCCTTCATTTCACAGCGTATCTGTTGCTTTCTGAGGATGACAGTAAGTGAAAAAATAAGCGGCAACATCCCGATCAGGATGAAAAAAAGACTGAGTATTTTATGTTGGCTGGTTTTCACAGAAATTATGACACCTAAAAATAGCATTATTTCTTGCGAACAAGGCTATCTATCGGGTAACGGGCTTTCATGGTGTCCATAACAGATTGGGCCCAGCCGGTCAGTTTTGATCTTTCTTCATCAGTCAGTTTTGCATCCCTGTGTGTCCAGGTGTAGGATTTCAAAGGCATTTCGCCCTCTTTTACCATTTCAATGGTTTCTTCCATTTTATGGTATTGATATCGAAGCGGCCTGTTGGTATATTCATCGTAGTTAACATGCTTTTTGCCGTCTTTGATGTGTTTCTCCAGCCACCAATGAACCGGTTGCAGGTTGGCATACCATGGGTAGCGGGTATTATTGGAATGGCAGTCATTGCAGGCTTTTGCCAGTATTGTTTTTACATCTTCGGGTATATTGTAATTATTACCGATATAGTTTGGCTGAGGTCCCTCACTTTTATTTTTCTTTGGGTGTATAAACTGGATAACCACCAGTGCAGCCAGAAGCACCAATAATATTTTTTTAATCATATGCTGTTAGTTGTTTCAGTTAAAATTAAATTTAATTGATCAGAATATCCCCGGTCATTTCAGGCGGAACTGGTAGTTTCATCATTGTCAAAATAGTGGGAGCTATATCTCCTAATTTTCCCGGCTTAATGGTTCCCCGCCATTCTTTATCGATAATGAAAAGTGGAACAGGGTTCAGTGTATGTGCTGTGTTAGGCGATCCGTCTTCATTGATCATATAATCCGAATTGCCATGATCGGCAGTAAGGAATATGGTATAACCATTTTCTAAACCAGTGGTTACAATTTGCTCCACGCATTTATCAACGGTTTCGACCGCTTTAATAGCTGCCTGCCAGACACCGGTGTGTCCTACCATATCCGCATTGGCATAGTTCAGGCAAATGAAATCTGCCGTTTTGTTTTTTATCTCCGGAAGTAATGCTTCTGTAACCTGGAAAGCACTCATCTCCGGCTGCAGATCATAGGTAGCTACTTTGGGTGAAGGTATCATGATCCTTTTTTCACCCTCGAAGGGCACTTCCCGGCCTCCACTAAAGAAGAAGCTTACATGCGGGTATT
>CAYPBW010000177.1:0-5989 GCA_964409055.1 uncultured Chitinophaga sp.
AGCCTGTACAAATCAGGAATGAACGATACACCAAAAAACACAATATACCTGAACAAAACAGGTTCAACACCTGGGAAGATGTTTTTAAACGACCCAAATTCGCTGATGCAGTTATTATATCAACACCCGATAATCTGCATTACGGACCCTGTATGGAGGCTTTGAAAATGGGCTATGATGTGTTGCTGGAAAAACCAATCTCCCCGAGTGAAAAAGAATGCCGGGATATTTTGCAACTCGCCAAAAAAACCGGGAGGATTGTGGCTGTCTGCCATGTGCTGCGTTATGCCCCCTACTTTATCAAACTGAGAGAGCTGATGAACAGTGGCGCTATCGGGGAAGTAATCAGTATGCAGCACCTGGAACCGATTGGCCATATACATATGAGCCACTCTTATGTACGGGGCAACTGGCACAATAGCAAACAAACTACTCCGATTATCCTTGCCAAATCCTGCCATGACCTGGATATTCTGAAATGGATGATCAATAAACCTTCTCAAAAAATTCAGGCTTTTGGCGATCTGAAGTGGTTTCGGAAAGAAAATGCACCGGATGGAAGTACGGAACGCTGCACCGATGGATGCAAGATAGAAGCTGATTGTCCTTACTCAGCTTTACGGATATATCATCGTAAAAGAATTTGGTTGCATGTATTTGATATGCCGGAAGACAAGAACAAACACGGTGATCATATCCTGGAAAAACTAAAAACCACTAATTACGGCCGTTGTGTGTACCGGATGGAAAATGATCAGCCGGATCATTATATCTGCAATATCCAGTTTGCAGGTAATGTAACTGCCAGTTTTTCGATGGAAGCCTTTACTTCCTATGAAGGCAGAAGAACCAGGGTGATGGGCAGCATGGGAGATATTGTTGGTGACATGAATTCATTTGTATTAACTGATTTCCGTACCGGCAAAAAAACAGAATGGAAACAGGAAAGCGATGGACATGGCGGCGGTGACTGGCGGCTGGTAGCTGATTGGATACAGGCTGTAGATCAGCAAAACCCTGCTTTACTTACTTCTACCATCGATGCCTCTATTGAAAGCCATGTAATGGGCTTTGCTGCGGAAAAGAGCCGGAAAGAGAATAAGGTGGTGGAGATAAGGATGTAATGCAACCGTTGCAACCGAAACAGTTGCATTTCCATCACATTTCCTAACTTCCCCGTTTAAACGCTTGCCATGTTCAAAAGTAAAATTGCCGGTATCGGCATGTATGTACCTGAAAGAGTAGTAACCAATAACGACCTGCTGAAGTATATGGACACCAGTGATGAATGGATACAGGAACGTACCGGTATCAAAGAACGTCGTTATGCCCACCGTACTGAAGAAACTACCACCACGATGGGAGTGGAAGCAGCAAAAATCGCCATAGAAAGAGCAGGCATCACCCCGCAGGATATAGACTTCATTGTATTTGCAACACTCAGCCCTGACTATTATTTTCCCGGTTGTGGTGTATTGCTGCAACGGGCCATGAAAATGAAAGAAATCGGTGCCTTAGATGTACGAAATCAGTGCAGCGGTTTTGTGTATGCCCTGAGTGTGGCTGACCAGTTCATTAAAACAGGCATGTATAAAAACATTCTTGTCGTTGGGTCAGAAAAACATTCCTTCGGCCTTGATTTCAGTACCAGGGGAAGAAATGTATCAGTAATATTTGGTGATGGCGCCGGTGCTGTAGTATTACAACCCACTAATGATGAAAACCGTGGGATATTAAGCACACATTTACACAGCGATGGTGAAAGCGCCGAGATACTGGCCATGTACAACCCGGGTACACATGCCAACCACTGGAAAGAAGAAAAATATGCTGACTTTGATGATGCTGAGATTGCACAAATGTTTTTCAGTCATGCAATGATTGACAAGGCCCAGGTATTTCCTTATATGGACGGCCCGGCAGTTTTCAAAAAAGCGATAGTTAAGTTTCCGGAGGTAATCATTGAATCGTTACAGGCCAATGGCCTTCAGACTTCTAACCTCAGTTTATTGATTCCCCACCAGGCAAACCTGCGCATCTCACAGTTTGTACAGCAGAAATTGCAGTTGCGTGATGACCAGGTGTACAACAACATTCAGAAGTATGGCAATACTACTGCTGCTTCTGTGCCTATTGCACTTTGCGAAGCCTGGGAAAACGGTAAAGTGAAAGAGGGTGATCTGATCTGCCTTGCTGCTTTTGGAAGTGGCTTTACCTGGGCCAGCGCTTTATTAAGATGGTAACAGCAGGCTTTGTGCAACGAAGCTTTAAACTGCATCATCATTAACATATGAAAAGAATAATCCTGACCATTTTAGCATTTACCTTTTTAACCATGGCACAATCACAGGAAAGCTGGACAATTTGCTATGGCAAAAAGAGCATATTGAAAAAAGTATCTGAAAGCAAGGAAAAAAATTCTTTCACTTTAAGTAAATCTTCTTTAACCAGTAACGCAAAGCTGACAATACAACTACATGCGGTTGATACGGCAAATAATATTACCCTGATGGCTAATCTTGATAATGGTAACAACGTAAAAGAATGGGAATACAACAACAAAACTTTCAGCATTGCTGCCGGCGAACTGAAAACATTATTTGGCAGTGAACGGAAACTTCATTTCTATTATCGTTCCCTCCCAAAAGATCCGGAAAAAGCCGCTGTTGTACGGATACGGCCTGTTCATGTTTGTACCATTACACTAAAGTGATGGAATAACTTTTTTAGGGCCGGCTCTTCTTACATTTGCTTTACATGAGCCGACATATTCTTTATATCATCAATCCCATTTCCGGCACAAGGAAAAAGAAAGATCTGCAGGCTTTTTTAGAAAAAGAAACTACCGAAAGAAACATTCCGTTTAGCATATTTCCATCTGTTGCCAGTGGCGATTATACATTTCTGCACAGTATCATTAAAGAAAAACAGGTAACGGATATAATAATCGCCGGTGGTGATGGAACGGTCAGCCAGGTGGTCAGTAGCCTGATGGACTTTGATCTGAATTTTGGTATCATCCCCAGCGGCTCCGGTAATGGACTGGCCTATGCGGCAAAAATTTCAAAAGACCCGGCCAAAGCATTGAAAACAATTTTCACCGGAACTGCTCTACCTGCCGATGGTTTTTTCATCAACGGGCAATTTGCCTGCATGCTTTGTGGTTTGGGCTTTGATGCCAAAGTGGCACATGCTTTTGCGCAACAGCCAAAAAGGGGATTATCTACTTATATAAAACAGGTTGTCAAAAATTTCTTTACTGCACATACTTATTCTTTTGAAATAATGCTGAACAAAGAAAGTTTTCATAGCGAAGCCTATTTTATCAGCATAGCCAACAGCAACCAGTTTGGAAACAACTTTACCATTGCTCCCAAAGCCAGTCTCAGCGACGGGTTGCTGGATATTGTGATTGTGACCAGCCAGAACAAACTCAGTGTGCTGCTCCAAACCCTCCGACAGATAAGCGGAAGAAATAAGCTGCAACCTGAAACAGCCGTGGACAAAAACAAAGCTGTGATCTATTTTCAAACCGACAGTATAAGCATAACAAACATATCAAATGCACCCCTGCATATAGATGGAGAACCGGCAGAAACACCTGAGAAAATTAATATCCAGGTAAAACCGGGCTGCTTCAGGCTTATTCAACCCTCGTAGCATCTGGTGCAGGTTTCTTTGACAATAAATTAATAAGCTGCTGAAAGCTTTGCCTGTTACTCGTTGAATGGATAGATGAAATAATGTCTTTTTCTTCCCTTTTAGTCAAATGAAAATTTAGTGCGGCTTTATTCTCTTCTTTGTCAGCCGCATACTGAAAGGCGATTTTATGAACAGGAATTCCATTTTTTGTGACATAATAGTTCAGCATATCATTCTGAAAGAATTCCATCATCTTAAACCAGTTGTGCTGCAACAATAAAAAAGGCTTGGTAGCATGGTCCGTTATGTCATCCGATAAATAAGGCATTTCCCATCCGCCTGCTTTCCGGTCACGGATCTGCAACACTAATACACTGCTGGTATTTTGCTTTATCCACTCGTCAAAATGCGAAAGAAAACGAAGGGTCGTTTCCTGGCCGTAATTATCTCTCAATCCTGCATCCATTACATCAATAACCGGCTCAGAAGGCAGCCATACATTCGGCAACACAATCGGGAAGGTTGCATTCATACGGAGTGCACTCAGCATCCGAAGGTTATAGGGGTCCTGCTTGGAAAAAAAAGAAACAAAATCAACTGCATCCGGATCCATGCGGGGAATGTTGGTAGTATCCATCGGCGACTGCATCATAAACCGCACCGGCTGGGTAGAAATGATCATCTTTCGGCTGTCTCTTGTTACCACCGAATTGAAAAACATCAGGGGAATATTCGCCGCTTTTTCATCAGCAGCATAATCTTTTAATTGTTTATCGAGGAAGCCCCGGGTATTATCATTGAGCTTTTGTTCAAAGGAATAACCCCTGTCTTTCACGTACCGATATGGCCCTACCGAAAATTTCTGTGCCGGCGCAATCAGGTCTCTGGCAAAAAAAGAAGTAAACAACGGGTTCAACAAATCACCGGCAATATCATCCACATATTTATTATCCTGCAGCCGGATATTGGCCCCTTGTTGTTTTCTCAGGTATAATTCCCTGAAATAAGCTGCGCCAATCATACCACCCGAAGCTCCGTTGATAAGAAATGTCTTCTTCATAAAATTGCCACCGGTGATACTGTCCAACTGTTGCAGTACACTCATGGTAAACGTGGCGCTGCGGTGACCACCCCCGCTGGTGTTTACAATGATCAGCAATGGCTTTTCGCTATCCTGTTTCTTCTTCCAGGCATCCAGCACAGTAATCATATTTTTTCTGTCTGATGCAATATTTTCAGGACTGCACAAAGCAAGAAGCCCTTCTCTTGTATAAGCGGGTCTTTCCTTTTTATTCCAGTAATCAATTCCGTATGCTTTATTGCGGGGATCGATCCAGTCTAATTTGTAAAAAACATTCAGCAGCAGTACCAGTCCTATCAGGTACGGTATGCTCCAACTCTGCAAAAAATAAGTGATGGCGGCCGACACCCCGATCAGTATAGAGAAAAAGATAGTGATACTGGCAGCGGCAGGTAACTGGAAAAAAGGATTATCCAGCAGGAAACCAATAATAACCAGGAACATAAATGCAGCAAAGACTGATATAATGGCAGCAAAGTGGTGCCGCTTGAAAATGGAGTCTATAAAATCGTTGGTATAATGAGAAACATTACGGACAGGCTTCAGGCTTATGGGTGAATCAAAATACCATTCTACTTTTATCAGCGGTGTGCCGAGGTGTATCTCTTTTACATTGGCCAGGTGAGTGATGTAAGAACCGGGATTAGCCATTACCGGCATCATGCGGCGCATAATGGACCGATCAGCCCGAAAAAAATAAAAGAAGGAAGCTGAGAGCAAAATAATCAGGCCGCTGAGGAAGCCGCCAAAAAAGATAAATATCTCCGGTGTTGCAATCAACTCTTTATAGTGATCAAAATGCCATGCTTTATAGAAATAGAAAAGGATAAATATGCCGGGAATAATAGAATTGTTGATACAATACTTTAGAAATGGGTTGGTGGTAGCAGCCAAAAAACGAAAATGGCGGCAAAACAAAATGAATGTGGCAATATTCCAGCTCATGATGAACATACCAACAGATGCTCCTACCAGTGCAAAACTCATGGAATTGACATTCCCCAAATATTCCGGCGAAAGATATAATGAATCAGCCCCAAAGGTTTTCATAAAACTGCCATTCACAGTGCTGAACAGGATAAACCAAAAAATGATCAGCACCTGGTACTTCCTTAAATGAAGAAATAACAGTTGAATGGGAAATGAATAAAAAAAGCCACGGAGCCAGGTTTTCATGAATGGCAATTGCTATAATTTAATGCTTGTTATAGCGCAAATTATCAAAAAGTCGCTGAAGCAGGTTTTTCTTTTCTGTAATAATCCCCG
>CAYPBW010000178.1:0-5841 GCA_964409055.1 uncultured Chitinophaga sp.
TTGTTTTCATTTCTCCAGTTCATCACCACACCCACACTCGGAATACTCACCATACAAAGGTCGTTTTAGGGTTCTTAAAAAAACCGTAAACAAAACCGTAAACGAATTAACGGGAGTTCACGGGAATTAAAAAGAGTACTTAAACGCAGAAAACCTTACCAGTCAATGACTTCGTAAGGTTTTCTGTTTTTTTAATTCCCGTTAAATTAGTGCGGATGTAGCCTCGACAGGAATCGAACCTGTATCTGGAGCTTCGGAAACTCTTATACTATCCATTGTACTACGAGGCCTGGTATGTTGAAGTTCGAGATTTAGTGTTTGATGTTGCTGACATCAAAGTGTTCTCTTCATCACTCAAACTATTTCATCAATCCCGGGGCATTGGCTGCAAAGACCTTTACGGCAATAGCCAGCAAAATTACGCCAAAAAATTTTCGTACGGCCATTAATCCGGCCTTTCCCAATACTTTTTCAATAAGGTTGAGTGATCGGATGACCAGGTAAATGACAATCAGGTTAACCAGGATGGCCAGCAGTATCATGTATTCATTCTTATCACTTCGTTCAAATGTGGCCTTTAATGACATGATGGTAGTCAGGGTACCGCTTCCTGCAATCAGCGGAAAGGCAATGGGTACTACTGTCCCGGAAGGTGTTCCTTTTTCGGCTTTGAAGAATTCAATACCAAGGATCATTTCAAGCCCGAGGATGAATATTACAAAAGAACCTGCTACGGCGAAGGATTTAATATCAACTCCCAGCACATTCAGGAACGGTTTGCCAATGAAGAAAAAAAGCACCATCAATGCCCCTGAAATCAGGGTGACCTTCAGCGGATGAATATCTCCCATTTTTTGCTTGATAGAGATCAGCATCGGCACTGAGCCAACAATATCAATAACAGCAAACAGCGTAAAGGTGAGTGTCAGAAACTCCTGCAGGTGAAATTGCATAACTGCTGGTTTTGTGCAAATGTAACTATCTGAAAATATATTTCTCTTTTAAGAGATCTAATTCCAGGGCTAATTGATGCAGGCAATTACTGCAGAGGCAAGCGGTGTATTTCTGCTCCATCCAGGCATTTTGTTCTGCCGATAGCACAATGCCATGGCACTGGCATTGTGCTATATTTCCCGGATTGCATTCAAATGTTTTGTTGCAGCGGGGGCAGCTTTTTAATTCTTGTGCAGACATATTGAACTGTTTCAGAGCTGAAAATTAATGCCCGCCGAGATATTGAATCTTCTTGCATTATAGCCGAGTATATCAAAATATTGTTTGTTCGTAATATTCTTTAGCTGAATGAATGTCCTGACCAGGGTACTGAATTTGTATTCACTATACAGATCAATGGTGGTATAAGCATCGAGTGTGGCGGGCGGAGCGCCGTAGATGAATTCTTCTCTTTCGCTGATACTGCGTAACTGTGCACTAACATACAATGATTGATTAACCCGGAATCCGGCATCCAGGTTAAAGGCATGTTTTGGAATGCGATACAGGTTAAAGTAGCTGGTGTCTTTGCCCAAAGCCGTGCCTGTTCCATCAAAGGCGGCAGTTGTTTTTCCGCTGGTGAATGTATAGTTGGCGCTAATCTTCAAGGGTCCCCTGTTGAAAGCAGCATCCAGTTCAGCGCCGTAATTGATTTGCCTGCTGGCATTAATGTACCGGCTGGTAAAATCGGAGGGATTAAATGAATAGATAATAGCGTCATTGGTTTTCCTGTAAAAGCCGACCACTCTTGCTGTAAAAATTTTTCCTTTTAGCATTTCTGCTCCTGCTTCAGCAATTATGCCTTTTTCGGGAGTGAGGCCGGGATTTCCTGCAAAATCATCGAAGAGTTGGTAGAGTGTGGGTGTTTTGAATGCAGAATACAAGTTGGCAAAAGCTTTTATGCCTGAATTCAATCTCCACGAGGGATTGAATGTGAAAGTGAAATTATTGCCATATTCTGAATGTTTATTAAAACGACCTCCCCATTCCACAGTTAGTTTTTTGTATTTATATACTACCGATGCATATGGGCTGAGTTGTTTCATTTCTGCATTCAATTTGGGCGGGTCGTAAGGTCCAAATGCTCCTGTTGACCAATACCATTGATCAGTCTTATTCAGCCGGAAATCAATGCCTGTCAATAATTCCCAGTTAGCCAACTGCCAGTTGGCCAGCAATTCCCAGTACTGTGTTTTGCCGATATAATTACTCTTTACGTAATCTATATAAGGGCTGCTTTTATGTGAAGAGTCATCCAGGTAATACCTGCGCAGCCAGTTGTAATGATAGTTTAATCTTACTGCTCCCTTACTATGTTTATGCGTAAGGCCTGCGGCAAATTGTTTATTCTGGTTTACAGCAGTAAAATCTCTTTCATCAGTAAAAGCTGCCGCATCCAGGTCTGTTTTATAATAATTATATGTGCCGGAAAATACGGCCGTAATGCTTTTTGATAGCGGAAATCCCAGCCTGGCTGCCACGGTATGCTGGTTTAAACCATCGTTGTCAAAAGTACCAGACCCTGATGAATCATAAGCAGATGAGAATCCGTCAGCACTGGTGTGTGTGTAGTTGATACCGTAGCTGGTTTTGTTGTTTCGTCCGTTCAGGCCGATATGTTGTTTGAGTGTATTAAAACTTCCTCCCGTAAAACTGCCATTTATTTTTACTCCGTTTTGCCGCTGCTGCCGGGAGATTATATTTATTACACCTGCCACTGCATCCGATCCGTAAAGCGTAGACTGACCTCCTTTCAAAATTTCTATTCGTTCTGCCTGGTCGGTTACCATAAAGTTGAGATCGAAATAGTTTGTTATTACCGACGGGTCATTAACAGGGATACCGTCAATCAATATCAATACATTGCCGGCTGCAGACCCGCGGATACTGGTAGTCAGATTGGTTCCTGCATTATTATTGGCTCCAACGATATTGACACCAGCTGTGGTGTTTAATAACTCAGCCAATGTTCGGCCACTGTTTCTTTCTAATTCCTGCCTGCTGATGACGGTCATTACTTTACCTGTTTCAGCCTGTTTTCTTTCGTACTTACTGGCCGTGATAACGGCTTCTTCCAACTGTGTGGTGTCTTGTTGCGCTTTTAGCTGTGTGCTGATAATGACAGCAGCCAGCACAAAAAAATTTCTTTTCATTTGTTAATGAAATTTTGTGTGACTGCTTCCAGGAAATAAAAAAGTAGAAAATAAAAGAATGCCCTTACACTCTTAAATCTTCAAGCCTTTCACCCGAAAGCTGAAAAATGTTTACGTTGATCTGGCAGGTCTTCTGGCTTAGCTTAGTGCTGAACACCTTCCCGTTGATTTTTTCAACAGTGGTCTAAATATTCAGCAGGTGAGTGGATAATGGTCAATAGTGAATTCTTTTTTGTTGACCTTTTGTCCATTCACAGGCTTTACAGCTACGGGGATAGCACCGGACTCCGAGCCTTCGGCAGGCAAGTACACCGGATTTCCCTTTTAATCCCGATAATAAGTACCGGGAAACCAAACCGGTGCAAAAGTAGGAGGATGGTTGATTTTTGTTGAAAGAGTTATTAACAATGGTTATTAAATATTAAACCGCCGTCAGGGTCTTTTGACCGCTGACGGGGTTTGTCTTTAAAAATCAAATTAAAAATCATTACTGGAATAAACTTTGCTGTTAAATCCCGGTCTGTGAAAAACGTTACTGTATGAAGCAATTTTAAAATTCCCCTTTTTTAATAAGCCCGCCATTTTGTTAGCAATCCAACGTTGACCGAACCTGTTTTTATAAACCTGCCCGGAAATTCAACTACCAAAGCTGCTGTCATTTATTACACCTGGGAAGCCCTGGCTTTCACTAAAAATGTAAACTATGAACAACAGCCTGATGAAAGTGACTATTATTTGTTTTTATTGCTTTTCGATTAGTGTGTCTGCTACTGCACAGGTTAATCGCCCCCGGTATGAAGTGGCTGCATTGATAAATGGATTTGTTTACCAGGGTGACCTGACACCTAAGCGATTTGGTTCTTTTGAAACTACCCGGCTGGGATTTTCTTTGTCTGGCAGTATTTTACTAAGCCCATCTTTTGCCTTGCGGGGAAATTTCTCTTATGGTAGTTTAAAGGGTGATGATGCATTGTATAAATATCCTGCGTACCGGCAACAACGGAATTTTAATTTCAGAACGCCGGTAACAGAACTGAGTGTATTACTATCCTGGAGCCCTTTGGCCGATCAGTATGATAGCCGCAGGATTTCACCTTATTTGTTTACAGGCGGGGGGATTAGTTTTTTGCGTATCAAACGAGACTGGAGCCAGTTCAATGCATCACATTTTGGCGAAGAACCCGAGTTAATTGAAAGACTGGGAGAGGACGAGGCAGTAAGGCCACCCCGTTCCATTCCCGTTATACCTGTTGGGGCAGGGTTTCGTTACCGGCTTACCCAGCGTATCGGTGTTAATGTGGAATCATCTTACCGTTTGTTGTTTACTGATTACCTGGATGGGTTCAGCAAAGCAGCCAACCCGGAGAAGAACGATCATTATCATACCATTTCAGCCGGTGTCAGTTATCGTATTGGACAAAAGGATATGCTGGGGTGTCCTGTTGTTAAATACTGATGATAGTGACTCTTATTTTTTCAGCCATTGCAAGGCAATGCCGATATAATAATTTCTTTTTGGGGCAGCGTTGTAATATCGGCCACCCGCTGCATTAATATCATTGCCCAGACTGTATGTTTCATCCAGGAGGTTATCAACGCCGGCATAGATATTTAAACGATAAGGTCCTTTTTCCTTTTTCTTCCAACCGACACGGCCACCCACTAAGTGACAGGGTTCGGCTTTCGCTGTATTGGCGTCATTAAGATAAATGGAAGAAGCGGTGTAGTAATTTGCATTTAAATAAATGCCCTGGTAAGAATACAGATCTGCCAGTACAGTAAAAACAGTGGAAGGAACTGAGGGTATTTTTTTCCCGGAGAAGTCATCAGTACCTTTTACAAAATACCCATACCGAAAATGATTGAAAGTAAAATCTGTACGGATATTGAATTTGCTGATGATTGGACCGAAGCAATTTTTTGAATAATCCGCATGGAACTCGATACCTTTTTGTTTAGTATCCCCGGCATTGATGAAAAAGTCTGCGCCGCCTGCATCCCTTCTTTGTACCAACGCTTTATCAAGCTTAAAATAGTACCCGGTAAGTTCAAGTCTTAACCGGTTTTTTAGCAGAAAGAAACGAAAGTTTGTTTCGTAGTTCCAGCCTCTTTCAGCTTCGAGGTAAGTACTGATGATCCCGGTAGAGGGCAGTACTTCTGCAATAGTTGGAGGGGAGAACCCTTTTGACACGGCAGCCAGCCAGTGTATGTTTTCATTTATTTTTTTCATCACAGATAGTCTTGGCGCCAGCTCATTACGGTAAGTGCGGGATTGTGCTATAACCGGGTAACTGTTAAGCCTGGTCAGTTCCAGTTTTGTTTTGGTAACACTAAATCCTCCGATGACTGACCAACTTTGACCAATGTCAATACTGGCTTGTGTGAAAAGGCTCAGGTTGTTTGTAACTATATCATCGTTTGTTTGTAAAGTATCGGGGCTGCCGTTTTTATTTTTTGATACCTGTGTGTTAAAGTAGCCTTGCTGGTGTTCTGCTCCTGTTATTATATTCCAGGCTGATTGGGGGCCGATTTTTCGCCAGCTAAAAACTGTACGGCCGCCAAATGATGGTTCTGATCTTCTTTCATAATTCCTGATAGCAGAATTTTTTATCTGAGCGTATGACCCGTAAATAATTGTGATATTCTTTATGGAAGGAGAAATGATAAAATAGTTGTTGATTCCAGCTATAAAGTT
>CAYPBW010000179.1:0-3371 GCA_964409055.1 uncultured Chitinophaga sp.
CGTTTCTTAATACATCCTGCAAACGGGTAGCGCCTTGTTTCAGGATTCTTTCTTTACCGATTACTTTAACCTGGTAAACAGAGTTTTTAACTGACTGGGGTTTGTATTGTCCCGTGATGACGACTTCTTCAAGGTCTTTGGCTTTTGTAGTGTCTTCGGGAGGCGGAATGCGCAATTTCTGCGCATTGAGCGAAAGTGTGATACAACTTATAGCAGTTGACAACAGTAGAATTTTGTTTCTCATAATGTAAAAAATTACGGGGGCAAAGTTTCTTCAGCATTTATTGAGAATTATCACATCATTGTCAGGAAACAGTATCCTGAATTTCTTTGACAAAAAAATGACAGCACATTGTTAGTTAATCAGTGCACATGCTGACACAGGTCATGTGATAGTTTTTTTCTCTCTTGAGAAAAAATGAAAAAGCCTCTCTTGTTTAAAGAAAGGCTTTTGATAAGAAAGAAAAATTTATCAGAGTTTAGCGCCGAGGCTGATGAAGAAGGTTCTTCCGTCAGCAGGTAATGCACCGGGACCGGGATAACCTCCTGCACGGCGGGTAAAGTAGCGGGCATCGGTAAGGTTATTGATACCGGCTTTGATATTAACTCCTTTGGAAAATTTGTAGGTGGCCGTAATATCTGTAACAGTATAGGAAGGGATGAGGCCATTGTTACCATTGGCTGTTGGAATCAATGTATTGTTGGCGTCGCTGAATGTTTCGCCTACATAACTCAGTTGTGCAGTCAGCAGTAATGATTTGTAACCAGCTGTGATACCTCCACGGAAAATGTTTTGCGGTGCATTCTCCACTTTTTTCCCTTTGGTGGCTGCATCTTTATGATCACTGCTGTAACGGGCATCAGTAAAAGAATAAGAACCAAATACAATGATATCTGCCTTTGTATTTTTGGTAAAAGCTCTCCAGGGATTGAACTCGACATATGTTTCCAGTCCTTTGCTGGTGCTGCTTCCCACATTGGTGATGAGACGGTAAGAAGGTGTGCCGCTTACCGTAACCGTACCCACCCGGTTGTTGTATTGCAGGTAATACCCGCTGACATCAAACTGCAGGAAGTTCTTCACTTTGCCGCGGTAACCCAGGTCTGCATTAAAGCCTTTGGCATCCTTCAGCTCATTATCTACCACATCTGTGGTGGGCGGAGCCTGCAGGTTGGCAAATTGAATAGGGCGGTATGCCTGTGCAATGCTGGCATAGATTTCTGTTGTCCTTGTAATATGGTATTCTGTTCCAATACCTGCCAGTACAAAACTTCTGCTGCGGGTAATGTTTTGCAATAATATCTCTGTGCCTCCTGACGTATAACCATTGCGGCCGGAGGCAGCGCCTTCTAACCATTCGAATCGTATGCCGGGTATGATATAGAACTTATCGCTGAGCCGGAAAATATTTTCTACAAAGGCTGCGGCATTCTTTGAATCAAAATTGATATCCCTGGGATAGTTGCCAATTATGCTTATATCATAGGAAGAACCAGTGGTGCCTTTTCCATCTGCCATTCGATGGGTAGTGCCGGTGTATAAACGAATACCTCCGGACAGGGTGTTTTGCATT
The DNA here is from genome assembly GCA_964409055.1 of uncultured Chitinophaga sp. Lineage (GTDB taxonomy): Bacteria > Bacteroidota > Bacteroidia > Chitinophagales > Chitinophagaceae > JJ008. Next base: position 1,575 of record CAYPBW010000179.1, read on the forward strand.
TTCCCAAACTGGTAATCGGTAATAATACGGCTCTCTAAGCCGTAGTTGCGGTAGTTATCAACCTGCACAGCTCTGTTGTTGTATTCACCTGTGGCGGTATTGATGCTGTCTTTAACTGTAATGGATTGTAAAAAGCCTGCACTGCTTCTGTCGCCAATAGTGGCAAACAGTTTGGTATTCCATTTTGTGCTTTCATTGAGTTGATAATTTAAGATAAGGGCAGGTGTCGTCCATTTAATATCAAACCAGTTGCGGCTGCGAAAGCTTTGCTGCGCATTGTTTTTGATCTGTGCATCCGTCAAACCGCCGGGTTGCTGGCTGCGGATATGAGAGAACATCACTTCTGCTGTCAGCGAAAGTTTTGGGTTGAAGTAATAGGTTGCTGTACCGTAACCGGAGTTAGTGAAATAGCGGCTGTTTTGTCTCCAGCCATCTCCGTTGCGGTGATCGAAGAAAGAATAATAATGCCACTTGCCGGTTTTTCCGCCGATGGCATTGTAACTATTGAACAGGGCATTGCTGCCGAATGTTTGTTGTGTTTCAAACTCAAACTTCTTATTGATCTCACTTCCGTTTCTCAGAATATAGTTCACCAGTCCACCGAATTGAGGGCCATATTGTAAAGATCCTTGTCCTCTAACCACTTCAATTCTCTGCACAGCCTGTAACTGTGGATTGTAATAGGCTTCCGGGTAACCAAACGGATCAGCAGCTATATCATATCCGTTCTGGCGAATATTGAATTCCCAGCTGCGGTTGGGGCTTAAGCCCCTGGCAGCGATACCGATTTGAATACCACTGGGATCACTTTCCCATACATGGATGCCCGGTACTTTGGCCAATACCTGGCGCATATTGTTGGTGACTACATTTCCCTGCACATTGTCCAATACTATAAGTGCATTTTTCTTGCCCGCATAGACAGATGTACCTACTACCTCCGGCATTTGCTGGTAATCGCTCTTGCTGTTGCGGCCTACAACTGTTACATCGGGCAGGTATTTATGTATGGGTTTGGTTGAATCGTCATGAAAAACCTTTGAAGGCTGGTTTTGCTGTGCGGTACAGATAGTGCTCAAGGCAGTGATAGCTGTAAAAAATAAAAATCGTCTTTGCATATTCGGGTTTTAGTGCCGCAAAGGTCACTCGGATATAGCTGTCGGGTCTTACGTAAAACGAAAATCGGTTTACGCAAAACGAAAACAAAAAAGGCTGTCGGTAAAGACAGCCTTAATATTATTAGTTGTGCAGTGTTTATTCTACAATAGCGATTCCCCTGGCAGTTATTTTCACCTCTTTCTGAGGCTCTTTGATTGCATCAATCTCTTCTTTTGATTTTTTGGCGTCCTCAGCGTAATGCTTCAGTTCAGCAACAGAAGTTGTTTTCAACTTTGCTTCACCTTCGATCACCACGGTTTTTCCTTTGGCAGCCAGCGGCAGGAAGAAACCATAATCTTTCATTTTTACCATTGCTGTTTTGCCATCATTCAGTTCCAGTTTCAGCCAGCAGCCTTTTTTAGGGCATACTTCGGTGATCTTTGCTTTGATCTTTACATTATCAAATTCAGAACCGCCTTCCAGTTTGGCCACCACATCATTAATGTTGAGGGCATTTTCAGTATTAACTTTTTCACCATACCATTCACCCGCTTTTGCATCTCCTTCAGGTGGTTGTGCATTGGCGATAAAGCCGAACCCGGCAACGATCAATGTTAGGAACAGTTTCTTCATGTTATTTTTTTTTGGTTGTTTGAAAAGGAAATCAAAGATAGCTTTTCACCGCAAATAGTTGCCTAC
>CAYPBW010000179.1:3471-5780 GCA_964409055.1 uncultured Chitinophaga sp.
GGATCAATCTGTTCATCGCCAAAGGCTTTTTTAAAAAGTTCTTTATAGCCTTTGCTGTTCCTTAGCTTTCGCATTACATCGGGCATCTCACTGTGCATTTCTGATTCGCTGTTGATAGGGGCAAAAGCCTGGTCCTGGAGGTCTTTAGAACGGCCATCCCAGAACAGGCGACTGTAAAACCAGCTATTTTGAATAGTGGGGGAGTTTCTTTTGTTGACTGCGCCTTCATGACCGATTGATTTTTCTTTTCCATCCGTCCAGTTCAGCTCCGGCTGATGACAGGTGGCGCAGCTGATCTTTCCCGAACCGCTGAGGCGGGGATCAAAGAAAAGTGTTTTGCCAAGTTCGATAATATGTTGCAGGGAATCTTTGTATGGGGCAACGGGACTTTCCGGAAGCAGACCCAGTTCTGTCCATTTTACTCCTTCGTCAACCCACGGTTTTGGCCATTGAGATGATGGCCCGGAATAAATTTTCCTTAACCGCTTGGTGTCATCACCGGCTGATGTAAAGGAAACTAGCCCGGTAATAACAGCGAATAAGGCAGAGAGAATGGCAATTTTTCGCATCTGACAAATATAGGGGAACAACCGTTTTTGAAAGCTGAGTTTAAACTTACAGGATTTGTTTTTGTTATCTATCTTTATTTAAAATCAAAAGCTATTATTATGTTGTCAAAATCAATACAAGAAGCGTTGAATAAGCAAGTACAGATGGAAGCTGAGTCATCACAGGCCTACCTGGCCATGGCATCCTGGTGCGAAATTCAGCCCGGCCTGGAAGGGGTAACGGAATTTTTATACAAGCAATCTGATGAAGAACGGGCACATATGCTGAAGCTTATCCGCTTTGTAAATGAAAGGGGAGGCTTTGCCGCCGTACCCGCATTACCCCAGCCTATGGTTACTTTTCCTTCGCTGAAAAAGCTATTTGAAGAATACCTGAAGCATGAACTGAAAGTGAGTAACAGTATCAATGAACTGGTTCACCTGGCTTTGGCAGAGAAAGATTATGCCACCCATAATTTTTTGCAGTGGTATGTGAATGAGCAAATGGAAGAAGAAAGAGTGGCCCGGACATTAAATGATAAACTGGAAATGATCGGTGATGACAAAAGTGGTCTTTACCTGTTTGACAGAGATATTATGAATTTCAGGGGAAAGGAATAGTGTCAGATATTATTTTATAGAAAAGAACCGGGCAAGTCCCGGTTCTTTTGCTTTATCAGTCTTTATGTTTTTTCTTTCTTATCTGGAAAACCCTTGACAGGTTAAATCCAAATCTTATTTCACCACTTCCCCATTTATTGGTGGTTTCGGTTATGAATGCTTTTTCGTTCATACCCGTGGAGTTGGAAAAATGTAATTGAAAGACATGTCCGCCGGTCTCAATATCAAAGCCAATTGACAAAGGATGATAATAGCCGCTGTCAGGCATCCCAACAATCACATGAGTGTAATCCCAGGTAAAAGCAATGCGCTGGGATAATTTGATACGGCCGCCTACACCTATGCCATAGATATCATTGGGATCGGATTCTTTAGCTACAAGATTCTTGTGGACCATAGTAGGGGCGATTTGCAAGGATACGCCTTCGCTGAACTTACGTCCGATAATAACCTGGTGATAGTATGCCAGCCTTGACGTAAAATAGTTCTGTCTTGCAGGATCTGACCAGTCGGTTCCATCCATGGTGATGCCACTGACAAGAGCAATTGTGACCGGGAAGCTTTTACTGCCGGTTGATTGCCGGAGCGGTGCATATTTAATAAAGGCATCCAGTTCTTTCTTAAAAGTGCTTCGACCCACGCCGGCCATCAGGTTATGAAAGATGCCGAAGTCAAAACTCATCCGCATACTGGCCTGGTCAAGCCCAAAGAAATTTTTATAACCCTGGTCCAGTTGTCCGAAGCGGTGAAGAATCCTGAAATCCATGGTACCCGGGTTCAGGAATTCCATGGAATGACTGTTGATGACCCTGGGCGACTTGAAAGCATACTTGACAAATTCCTTTTTGGGCTTTTCCTCCCCGACCAATTTTAAAAGATCTTCCTCCTGCGCCTGCAGTTTGCCGAAACAAAGCAGCAAGCAGCTGATGATGGTTGTATTAATAATTTTATTTTGCATAATAATTTAGTTGGTGGTTAGCTTTTTAATAATTCAAGTGCACAGGAAACAGTGATTTTTGCTGTCTTGGCAATTTTATCTGCCACCAGTCCGGGAATGGATATTTTGAAATCAGACAGTTTTACACTGAAATCGGCCTCGGCAGTAATCTTTCCGCCTTTTACAATGAATTTTCCTTCGGC
>CAYPBW010000180.1:0-5624 GCA_964409055.1 uncultured Chitinophaga sp.
GCTTTTTCAAACAGACCTAAACCGGCTAAGTGAATGGAGTAAGTGTATTTGTAATCGATTGTATAGTTTGAGTCAATAGAAAACGCTTTTTCAAAATTGGCAGTGCTGCTTTTATAGTTTTTCAATATACCGTAAACAGAACCCAATGCCAGGTAGGCGTCTACATAATTTTTATCTGTTTCAATGGCTTTTTGCAATAACCCTGCAGCACTGATGTAATTCTCTTCAACGGCTCTTTCCTGTGCCTGGTTGTAATAGCCTACAGCTTTCTTATTGATTTTAGAAGGGTCATAAGGTTGTGCTAAAGCTGTGATAGCTGAAAAAAATGAAATAAAAAGCAACAGTTTCTTCATCGAATGGATTTGTATTAGCGAATAGCGAAGCTAAAAAGAATTTATTCCTTTCACCGGAAGAAATTGTTAAACCAAACGTTGCTTAGGGCACATTGATGTACTTATGGATTTGCAGCGAAAGTTCCCATTGAGGGTTATCCAGAATATAGTTGATGATGGCAGGTGTCATTTCGGCTGATTTGTCCCACTCAGGCTGCAGGTACAATTTGCAATGAGGGGCTACAAGGGCAGCATATTTTTCCGCCCATTCAAAATCAGATTTATGGAAGATGATTACTTTCAGTTCATTGGCCAGGTGCAATATGGGCTCCAGCGGTGCTTTGAATTTTTTTGGAGAAAGACAGATCCAGTCCCACAAACCGCTGAGCGGATGAGAACCGGATGTTTCAATATTGGTTTTTAAACCAGCCTGTTGTAATTGATCCGTCAATTCATCCAGGTTGTGCATCAATGGTTCCCCGCCGGTGATCACCACTAATTCAGCCGGAGTTTTTTTTACAGCAATTACCAGGTCTTCAATTTTCATCAATGGATGTATTGAGGCATCCCAGCTTTCTTTAACATCGCACCAAACACAGCCCACATCACAGCCTCCCAGCCGGATGAAATAGGCAGATCTTCCCTGGTGGTAACCTTCTCCCTGTATGGTATAGAAATGTTCCATTACAGGAAGGGTCGCAGTGCTGATATTATTTGTGATTATTTCTGGCATTTAGTTTTTCTGCATGCAGGATTTATAAGTGTTCTTCATCAATGCGGCGATCGTCATCGGGCCAACACCGCCGGGTACAGGTGTTATCCAGGAACATTTGGGTGCAACGGTATCAAAAGCCACATCACCTTTCAATTTAAATCCACTTTTCCTGGTTGAGTCTTCCATTCTTGTAATACCCACATCAATAACTACTGCGCCTTCTTTTACCATATCTGCGGTTACAAATTCAGGTTTACCGAGTGCAGCAACAATAATATCGGCCTGCAGGCAAAACTCTTTCAGGTTTTTAGTTTTGGAATGACAAATGGTAACTGTACAGTTGCCGGGGTTGGAGTTGCTGCTTAATAAAACACTCATGGGTCGGCCTACGATGTTGCTGCGACCAACCACAACAGCATGTTTGCCGGCAGTTTCAATTTTATAATGCTGCAACAACAACATAATACCATGCGGTGTTGCAGGAACAAAAGTGGGAAGGCCCTGCAGCAGATAGCCCACATTCACAGGGTGAAAACCATCTACATCTTTATCCGGGTCAATGGTATTGATCACTTCCTCATCGCTGATATGTTTAGGTAATGGTAATTGTACCAGGATGCCATCTACATCAGGATCTGTGTTGAGCAACCTGATCTCATCCAGCAATTTGGTTTCTGATATATTTTCATCCAGCCGTATCAGGGTGGACCGGAATCCTACTTCTTCACAGGCTTTTACTTTAGCGCCTACATAAGTTTCACTGGCGCCGTTGTTGCCAACGAGTATTGCGGCCAGGTGTGGTATTTTTTTTCCTTCTGCTGCCAGTTGGGCTACATCTATTTTCAGCTCATCTTTGATGGCTTGTGCTGCTTTTTTTCCGTCTAAAATTTGCATGCCGCAAAGGTAGCAAGGTGGCTGTGCTAACCATGCAAAATCATCTTTTTATTTTGCTGAAAAAAAACGGGATTGTAACTTTCTAGGGTAAACGTTATCCGCTTGTGAGAAAATTCATTCATATTCTTATTTTTTGTCTTTTTGTGCACTTTTCAGCCAAAGCACAAACACTGCAGCATCCGCTTTTGTCTCCTTATACCGGTTTAGGTGCTTATAGTTCAGGCCATACAGATGTTTTTTCTTTTACCAATAACCAGGCTTCACTGGCCGGGTTAAAAAATTTTTCTGCCGGACTTTTTGGTGAGAGAAGGTTTATGATCAGCGAACTGAACAATTATGTGGCGGTAGCCGGGATGCCAACTACTTCTGGCAATTTTGGACTGGAGGCCACCTACGCCGGATTTACAGATTATAACGAAACCAAAATTGGACTTGCTTATGCCCGGAGTATGGGAAAGAAAGTCGATATAGGGGCTCAGTTTAACTACAATGGAATCCGCATCGCCGGGTATGGAGATGCATCAACTGTTAGTTTTGAACTGGGGACTATTTTGCATATCACTGATAAATTGCATGCAGGTGTACAGTTGAATAATCCTATTGGTGGAAAGTTTGGAAAAGAACAGGAAAAACTCCCGTCTGTTTATTCATTGGGTATAGGCTATGAAGCTTCCGAAAAATTTCTGCTTAGTGCAGAAGTAGAAAAGGAGGAAAAACAGCCCATTAATGTTAACGCAGGATTTCAATACCGGTTTATTCCTCAATTACAGGTGAGGGCCGGGGTGTCTTCTGCTGCATCAATTGTATGGGCAGGTGTCGGCATCCGTTTAAATGCAGTGCAAATTGATGTTACCAGCAATTACCATCCGCAGTTGGGTGTTACACCGGGACTGATGTTGGTGTTTGATCTAAAGAAACAACAGCAGTGAAAAATTGGTTGGTCATATTGATAATTGGTTTTGCTCAAGCCTGTTCTGTTCTTTACGGGCAGGAAATTCCCCCGGCAACGGAACAGCAACTCGAAAATCAAACAGATGTGGATCAGGGGGAAACGGAAGATGATGCATGGCTGCAGGATATGGAACAGTTTAGAAAAAATCCTTTAAATATCAATATTGCTGAAGCGGAAGAATTGAAACAGTTGCGCATAATTACCGATCTGCAAATAGCCAGCCTTATCAGTTACCGCAACTTATTCGGAAAATTTATCAGTGTATATGAATTGCAGGCTGTACCTGCATGGGATGTGTCAACCATAAAAAAATTAGTACCTTTTATTACAGTATCCAGTCCGGTTTCATTGGCAAATGAGGCTGGTAAGCGATTCCGTGACGGGGAGCATAGTTTTTTGCTTCGTATTTCACAGGTGCTTGAAAAGTCCCGGGGTTTTGACAAATCTACAAGCGGAACAAAATACCTGGGAAGCCCCCAACGGATTTTTTTCCGTCATCGGTACCAGTACAAAAATTTATTGCAGTTCGGCGTTGCAGGCGATAAAGATGCAGGTGAACAATTTTTCAAAGGCAAGCAAAGCAAAGGTTTTGACTTTTACTCCTTCCATCTTTTTGCAAGAAAGATGGGTGCCATTCAGTCACTGGCTTTAGGAGATTTTACCGTTAATATGGGCCAGGGTTTGATACATTGGCAAAGTCTGGCCTTTAAAAAAAGTGTGGATGTGATGGGAGTGAAGCGGCAGTCTGCCATATTACGACCGTATAGCTCGGCCGGCGAATTTTATTTTCACAGGGGCGCTGGTATTACAGTAAAGAAAGGAAAGATGGAGGCAACGGCTTTTGCATCTGTTCGTAAGCTCAGCGCCAACTTTGTGTCAGATACTGTGAACAATGAAGATTTTATTTCGTCATTTCTTACTTCCGGTTATCACCGCACAGAAAGTGAACTGGCCGACAGGAATAAACTGACACAATCCACCCTTGGTGGAAATCTTGCTTACAAAACCAATCGCTGGCAGTTAGGAATGAACGGTGTTTATTACCGGTTTTCATCACCGGTTCAGAAAAGAGATGAACCCTATAATCTATACGCAGTTAGCGGCGATACATGGCACAACTTCAGTATTGATTATAGTTACACATTTAAAAACCTTCATTTATTTGGTGAAGCGGCTGCTGATAAAGATTTTGACAAAGCATTTATAAACGGATTGCTGTTAAGTGTTGACCCCAAGGTAGATATTTCAGTAGTGCAGCGAACCATTGCTCCCGGTTACCAGGCTATTAACGGCAATGCTTTTACGGAGAACACTTATCCGACTAATGAAACCGGATTTTATATCGGAGCAGCAATAAGGCCGGCCACAGGCTGGCGGATTGATGCCTATGCGGATGTTTTTAAATTTCCCTGGTTGAAATACCTCGTTGATGCCCCCGCTAACGGTAAAGATTTTTTGACACAAGTTACTTATACACCCAACAAGCAAACGGAGATTTATAGCCGCTTCCGGTATGAGTCCAGGCAGGCTAATCAATCGGGTAATTCAACCGTTACGAATTTTCTGGTGTTTTTGCCAAGGCAAAACTGGCGGACACAGGTAAGTTTTAAGCCTAATCAATTCCTGACTGTGAGAAGCCGGGCTGAAATGCTCTGGTATGATAAAAAAGGGAACAACAGTGAAAGAGGGTTCCTGGGATTTGTAGATGTTGGCTATAAACCAATGCTGAAACCCTTTTCGGGCATTCTCCGATTGCAGTACTTTGAAACAGATGGTTACAATTCCAGGCTTTACGCTTATGAGAATGATGTTTTATACAGCTATTCCATTCCGGCTTTTTTTGACAAGGGTTTCAGGTATTACCTCAATCTGAACTATGACCTGACCCGAAAGCTAACCCTATGGTTGCGCTGGGCCCAGACCCTTTATTCCGATAAGCAAAACATAGGTTCCGGCCTTGATGAAATAGAAGGCAACAGTCGTTCGGAACTGAAGCTGCAGTTACGGCTTTTTTTGTAGATAATCGCCTCAAAAACAGATTTTAAGATTTTTTTGCTCCTTTTAACTAATTGTTAAAAAAATTTTTACCTTGCGGCAGCATTTTGTAAGGCATTCGTGTCTTTACTAATGACCTTTACCCTTTGGAAATTGACGGTTTTCCCTGATAATCAAGCTTTTAAATTCTAAAAATTAACGTTAACATGAGAAAAATCGCATCACTGTTCACGATGCTTATGCTTTTTACAGCATTTGCATTTGGTCAGAACCGGACGATTACCGGTACCGTGACCGATGAAAAGGGCGACGCTTTGCCCGGCGCATCTGTTAGAATCAAAGGAACTCGTACAGGTGTGGCTGCTGACAACAACGGCCAATTCCGCATTTTGGCCAAGACCGGCGATGTACTGGTAGTATCCGGTGCAGGTCTTGAGTCAACTGAGGTAACTGTCGGTACAGGCAGCACTCTTGAAATTAAAGTTCAAAGAACTGTTATTGCCGGTACAGAGGTGGTTGTAACTGCCCTCGGTCAAACCCGCCAACCCAAGGAATTGGGTTATTCCGTTTCCAAGATAAAGGCCACTGAGTTAACTCAGGCTAAGGCGGTAAACCTGCAAAACGGATTGACTGGTAAGGTTTCCGGCCTGAATGTACAAACCGTTAATAACGGGGTATTCGGAGATACAAGGATCACTCTTCGTGGTATCCGCTCATTGACTGGTAACAACCAGCC
>CAYPBW010000181.1:0-5614 GCA_964409055.1 uncultured Chitinophaga sp.
CCCTCACGGGGTGTGCTATGGCCTTGCTTGTAACAGCACAAAACCCGGCCACAGTGTTCTCTATACCGAATAGAAATATAACATTGAATTGCGGAACCAATTGCATAAGCATTAGCGCAAAAGTCCCACACATTAAGCAAACTGATACGTATGTCTTGACAAGGCCTGCCTTTATGCCTTTTAATTATACTACACCAACCGGGAATGAGCTCACTTCAATATACACCGACGATAGATTTAGTTCTTTAATTTCTTTGCCATTTGGTTTTTGTTTTTATGGAGCCACTTATAGCTCTGTGGTAATTGGCTCTAATTGTATTTTCACATTTGATGCAACAAACGCAAATACAGCTAATTCTTGGCCTCTGACTACTAGTGGCGGCAGCGGCACTCCTGTGCCTATTCCTTATGCAGGAGGTTCGCAAAACAGTTCCTTTTCAACCTATTATCCTAAAGCATCTATAATGGGGCCGTACCATGATATTTATCCTACAAACAATGCCGGTGGTGCAAGGAAAATTGAATGGAGAGTAGAGGGGGCCTCTCCAAACCGTCGTTTCATTGGAAGTTATTTTTCTGTGCCAATGTTTAGCTGTACAAGTACTTCCGCAACGTCACAAATTGTGATTTATGAAGGGACAGGGATTGTAGAAATCTATGTAAAAGATAAGCCTGTTTGTTCTACATGGAATCAAGGTCTTTCCATTTTAGGAATCCAAAACTTTGATAGAGATAAGGCAATAGCTGCGGAGGGTAAGAATTGTACAGTTTGGGGTGGTAATAATATTGATTCTTGTTACAGGTTTATACCAAATGCTGGGGTATCAAAATTTAAATCTGCACAGTTACTTGTCAACGGCAACGTAGTGGCTTCTGCCGATACCAGCACCTCTGCTCCCGGTGAGCTGAACCTGAATTTCAATAACGTTTGTCCTACAGTAGATAGTACAGCATATGTACTGCGGGTTGCATATACAAATTGCAATGGGCCGGATGATGTTATTTTCACGGACACTGTATTTGTAAAGAAATTATCACCTTCTATCACCAATCTGGCAAAAACAGATCCTACCTGCACGCCAGACGGAACAATAACTGTAACAGGTGCAGGCGGCACACCTCCTTTGAGTTACAGTATCAATGGGGGCACTACTTACCAGCCTTCTAACGTATTTACTGGTCTTGGCGGCGGAACCTATACTGTAATTATCAGGGATGGATTGGGTTGTATAAGTGCTGTGCAAACCATTACACTGGCTCCGGTAAATTCACTAACTCAAACGGTAACAACAACAGATGCTAATTGTACTACTTCTGGCTCAATAACTATAACTGCTTCAGGTGGAGGAAACCCGCCTTACCAGTATAGCATTAATGGTGGTAGTACTTACCAGTCATCCAATGTCTTTACAGGGCTTGCAGCCGGCACATATACTGTTATTACCCGAAACCCGGTAACACAGTGTACCGCTACTCAGCAGGTAACGATTACATTCACCAACAATCTTACCATGAACAATATTGCCGGAGGTACTATTTGCCGTGGTGCATCCTTCACTCCGCAGGTTAGCAGTAATGCGGCTTCCTATTCATGGTCGCCATCTGCAGGGGTAAGCAATACCACTATCGCTAACCCGGTATTATCGCCACAAAACACTACTACGTATACGGTTACTGGTACATTGGGAAGCTGCACTATTCAGCGTACAGTTACTGTAACAGTTTTTGAAGGGGCTACTGCCAATGCAGGACCGGATGCAATTATTCTGACGGGTGATGTTTACCAGATGTTATCGTCCGGATCAGCTGGTAGTTACCTGTGGACACCTTCCACAGGATTGAGTTCTGCTACGGTACTGAGTCCTTCTGCCTCTCCGCAAACAACAACAACATATACACTTACAGTTACTTCACCACAGGGTTGTACGGCATCCGACCAGATGACGCTGACAGTAGTGCCTTATTGTATTAAGCCAATGAATGCTTTTACACCTAATGGTGATGGTATTAACGACAGGTGGCTGATTACGGACGGTAACTGCCTGATCGGCGTAAGGGCACAGGTATTCAACCGATATGGATCCCGAGTATTTGAATCGCCTAATTATGATAATACATGGGATGGTACGTATAAAGGAAAGCCTTTGCCAGACGGGACCTACTATTATGTGCTCGAATTTGTATTGCTAAATGGCAAACGCCAGGTGCTTAAAGGTGATGTGACCATTCTTCGTTAACAGAAAAAAACAGGACAATGAAAAAACTAATCTTATTTATAAATATTGTTGCCATTGCAGGGGCACTGAAGGGGCAACAACTCATGACTTCTTCTCTCTATGATCAGCATGGTAACCTGCACAACCCGGCCACAGCCGGCAGTGCAAAGCATGCTGTGATCGGTGCTTCCTACAGAAAGACCTGGGATGGCATCAGCGGTGCGCCACAAACCACTCTTATCTTCGGTTCCACATACCTGACAAATGCCAAAATAGGTATTGGTGGTTATCTGTATAATGATGTAACAGGCCCAACCCGGCGCACCGGTGGACAGATGGCTTATTCATACCATATTCAAATGGCTAATGATGCCACTTTCTCTTTGGGACTGGAAGCAAGATTGCAACAGTTTTCGCTGGACAAGGCAAAGCTGTCTGCTACACTGGGAAATGACCCGGTACTGGCCAGTTCAGAGAGTCGTTTCAAGGCAGATGCTGGTTTTGGTATTGCCTACAACGGTAAAAAATTGCAGGCAGGTGCATCCGTCAGCCAGTTGGTTCAGTCAAAACTTGATTTTTATTCCGGTAACCTGAACCCGACAGAAGAAGGAAGATTGTACAGGCATTACTACCTGCACGGAAGCTATAAATGGGATGTGGATGGTAGTACCAAAATAATTCCTAATCTTCTTTTCATTTATCTGCCCAACGCACCGTTAGAAGTACAGGGTGGGGCCAGGGTTGAACATAATGATGTGTTTTGGTGGGGACTTGGGTTAAGGGCCCGTCAAAGCTGGATGATCTCAGCCGGTGTTAAGATCCAGAAAAAACTGACCATTGGTTACAGTTTTGATATTTTCAATACACCGCTTAGTGTATACGACCGTGGAGCCAACGGTCATGAAATATTGCTGCGCTACGATTTTTTGAAATAGGTTAAGAGATAAAAAGAGAAAAGGAGGTAATGAGTAATAGCTTGTTGCCTCCTTTTCTCTTTTCCCTTTTTAAACTCTTAGCCAAAAATTGTAAATTCGTAGACAATGGATACTGTTGCGCAGACCCCGAAATATCATCTGAATGAGGAAGAGGAAAAGAAACTGATCCTCCGGGAGTACCGTTCCCTGCTGAAAGTAATAAAGAACAAATTAAAGCCCGGTGACAAGAACCTGATCCGCACAGCTTTTGAAATGGCAGCAGAGGCACATAAGACCATGCGCCGGAAAAGCGGGGAACCATATATTCTTCACCCTATTGCCGTGGCTAAAATTTCTGTAGAAGAAATCGGCCTGGGTGTTCGCTCCACTATTTGTGCCTTATTGCATGACACGGTCGAAGACACCGATATTTCGCTGGATGATGTAAGAAGGGAATTTGGTGAAGAGATCACCAAGATTGTGGATGGCCTTACAAAAATTTCGAATGTAATTGATGTAAATGCCTCGCAACAGGCAGAGAACTTTAAAAAGATACTGCTGACACTTACGGATGATCCCCGTGTAATTCTTATCAAACTGGCAGACCGGCTTCACAACATGCGGACGCTGGACAGCATGAAGCGGGAAAAGCAATTAAAGATTTCTTCGGAAACCGTTTATATCTATGCGCCATTGGCTCACCGGATGGGATTGTACACCATAAAAACGGAGATGGAAGACCTGGCCATGAAATATATGGAGCCGGATGTGTACAAAGACATTGCCCGCAAACTGGCTGAAACAAAAAAGGAACGTACCAAGTATATCAATGAATTCATCAAGCCTATTAAAGATAAAATTGCCAAAGCCAACCTGGAGGGAGATATCTATGGCAGGCCGAAGAGTATTCATTCCATCTGGAATAAAATGAAAAAGAAGGGAGTGGAGTTTGAAGAAGTGTACGATCTTTTTGCCATACGGGTCATTCTCGATTCACCCCCGGAAAGGGAAAAAGAAGATTGCTGGAAAGTATATTCCATGATCACAGATGAATACAATCCCTCGCCGGAAAGATTACGGGACTGGCTGAGTAATCCCAAAGCAAATGGGTACGAGGCCCTGCACACTACGGTAATGGGCCCGCAGGGTAAATGGGTGGAAGTGCAGATACGTACCAGGCGAATGAATGAAATAGCTGAAAAAGGCCTGGCCGCTCACTGGAAATACAAAGAAGGAACCAGTGATGAAAGCCGGTTTGATAAATGGTTTCACCAGATTAGAGAGGTGATCCATAACCAGGAAACAGATAGTATTGACTTTCTGCAGGATTTCAAGACCAGTTTTCTCACAGAGGAAATATATGTGTACACTCCCAAAGGAGATGTAAAAATGCTGCCAGTGGGATCAACAGCGCTGGACTTTGCTTTTGCTATTCACAGTGCAATTGGTGTAAAAACAATCGGTGCCAAAGTGAATCACAAACTGGTACCCATCAGCCACAAGCTGCATAGCGGCGACCAGGTGGAAATTATAACCAGTAATAAACAGAAAGCATCAGAAGACTGGTTGGGTTTCGTTGTTACTTCTAAAGCAAAAGGAAGAATCAGGGATGCACTAAAGGAAGAAAAAAGGAAAGTATCTGACGAGGGCCGCTATGCGGTACAGCGAAAGCTGGAAGGGTTGGGTGCCGCTATGTCGCAGCATAATATTGATGAGCTGGTACACTGGTATAAGCTGCCATCCAATTTGGATCTTTTTTACCAGGTAGCCATCAAGAATATTGATCTGAAGGAGCTAAAAGATTTCAAAGTCATTGGTGACCGTATTGAAGCGCCGAAACCGGTAAAACATGTTACCGAAAAGCATGAATACATTCCCCATATTGGTAAAAAGGATGCAGAACTGATCATTTTCGGTGAGAGCAGCGATAAGATTGTATATAATCTTGCCAAGTGTTGTAACCCTATTCCGGGTGATGATGTGTTTGGATTTGTAACAACAGGTAAGGGTCTGACCATTCATCGTTCCAATTGTCCCAATGCGGCTAAGTTACTGGCCAGTTATGGGCACCGGGTAGTTAAAACAAAGTGGGCCAAGAATAAAGAAATATCCTTCCTGACAGGAATAAAAATAGTGGGCATGGATGATGTGGGGGTCGTTAGTAAAATTACCAACCTTATATCCGGAGATTTGAAGATCAATATTTCTGCCCTGACCATTGAGGCGAAAGAGGGTTTGTTTGAAGGAAATATTAAGCTCTATGTACATGATAAAGAAGAGCTTGACAATTTGGTGCAGAAGTTGCTTGCTTTACCCGGTATTGAATCGGTAGAACGGTATGATATGGAGGATATTCCTTCCTAGATTTTTGTTCACAATCAAGCTATTTTGATGGTCCTTAGCCTGATTTTTGTTTATCTTAACGGCTTGTTAAGGACTGTATACTTTCACATACTGCATTTATTTATGAGATCTATCCGGCTG
>CAYPBW010000182.1:0-5552 GCA_964409055.1 uncultured Chitinophaga sp.
AGCATGTCTACGGATGAAATGACTAATACTCTTGCATTGGCAGGTATAGAAAGGCTGAATGTTCCATCGGCCTTGGTAGTAGTACCGGTAGTGGTACCTTTCACAATTACAGATGCGTTGGCAACCGCAGCGCCTTTTTCATCAGTAACCTTACCTGTGATGGTCCGTTGTGCTAAAGCCGAGGTGGCAAAAAACACAACGCCAAAGAGCAGTAAAAACAGTTTTCTCATGTGCGTTTAGTTTTAGTATATAAAAGAGATCGAAAACCCTCTGGTCCTTCGGCAGGCTCAGGAGGGGCCTCAAATTAATTAACCTTCAACGAAAAATTCAAAAAAATGTTCAGTTTTTAAAACTACCGTCTTGCCGGTGATTATCAGCCCTAACCGTCAGTAAAACCTTTAAAATTTCCAGACAATTTCCCGCAGTCCAACGCTGCTTAACAAATGTACTGTAAAAGGCCTTATTTCCTCATTTTGATAAAGGAAATAAGAATGGCAGGCAGCAGTACCAGATTGGTGAATGTGGCGGTTACCAGTGTAAGCGAAGTAAGCCATCCAAGGGCCTTGGTTCCATCGAAGCCGCTGAAGCAAAAAATAACGAACCCGGCTATCAGCACCAGGGAGGTATAGATGATACTGATACCGGTACTGTGTATAGTCTCAATTACTGTCTGCTTCATATCAAAATTATTCAGCGGAAGCTCCTGTTTATAGTTCACCAGGAATCGGATTGTAATATCGATGGCGATACCCAGGGCTACGCTGAAAACCAGTACAGTAGAGGGTTTTAGCGGAATATTGGCCCAGCCCATGATGCCGGCAGTGATCAGCAGCGGGATGATATTGGGAATCAGAGAGATTAGCAGTATACGGGCCGACCGGAACAGGTAAAGCATACACAGGGCAATTAGGACAAAAGCCCAGATGATACTGTCTTTTAAGCCATTGATGATATAACCGCTTCCCTCCAGGAAGGTTACACTGGTCCCGGTCATTTTGACCTCATACTTTTCTTTGTCGAATAGCTGGTTGACCCGGCTTTCGATACTGTCCAGAATCAAAGGAAGCCTTTTACTGCCCACATCGGCCATGCTCACACTGATCCGGGCTTGCTGGCGGGCAGAATCCATGAAAGTGGCCACCAGTTTGGAAAAGGAGTTTTTGTTGCCGGCACTATCCCCTTTTGGACTCAGGTAGCCCGACAATGCAGGTAAAGCATATTCACTTGGCATACTGTAATAGCTGGTGTCGCCTTCGTTAAAGACCTGGTTGGCAAATTTCAATCCGTCCGTAATGCTCAAAGGCCGGCCTATATCCGGCATGCTGCCAAGGTATTGAGACAAGGAGTCTATTCGCTGGAGGTTGTTCAGGTTACGGGTCACCCCATATTTCTTTTTGGTGTCTACCAATATTTCCAAGGGCATTACTCCTTTGAAGTTTTTCTCAAAAAAACGCAGGTCAGTGTAGAGTTTATCTTCTTTGGGCAGGTCATCCACTATAAAACCGAGGGTCTTTAACTGGAAAATTCCGGCAACAGAAACAGCCACCACTGCCATCGAAATACCATAAATCAGTTTACGATGATTCAATGACCATCTTTCCAGCCTGTCCAGCCAGCGGTTGAGCCTTGGATTTGCCAGGTATTTGGTATGGCGGCTCTTGGGTGCCGGCAGATAGCTGAGGACAGCCGGAATAAATATCAGGGAAATAAAGAAAAGTGCCAGGATGTTGATACCGGCTACTACACCAAACTCCTTCAATATCTGGCTTTGTGTTAGTGCAAAAACAGCAAAACCAATGGCAGCGGCCAGGTTACAAAAAAGAGTGACCACACCCATCCGGTCCACCATCATCACCAGCGATGTTTTCTTGTCGCCTGTTTCATTGTAGGAGGTATGAAACTTGTTGAGAAAATAAATGCAATTAGGGATACCTATTACTACAATCAATGGCGGAATTAATGCATTCAGCACACTGATCTTATAGCCAAATAACTGTATAGTAGCAAAACTCCAGATCACCCCTATGAAAACAACGATCAGCGACAGCCACATGGCACTGAATGAGCGGAAGAAGAGTAAAAGAATGACGGCAGATAAAATAAGCGATGCAAAAATGAATAGCCGCATTTCTTTAGTGATGCGTTCTGTCAATTCCGTACGAATTTGGGGTAAACCGCTTTTATATACAGTGATATTATTGGCTTTGCCAAAATCATCTGCTATTTGCCGGATGGTATGCACAATATTCAACCGTTCTTTGGAAGCCATCAGGTCTTTGTTGATACGGATTCCCATTAACCATGCATTCGTGTTGGGGTTGTATAGCAATTGCCGGTAAAAGGGAAGGTTCAAAAAGGCAGCAGCCGCACTGTCAATCTCAGCCTGTGACATTTTTCTGTCAGGAAAAATACTTTCTGCTTTTAGTTTTTCTGTTTCAGGTAGTTTAACCAGGTTTACCGCAGTTGGAACAGAGATAATATCATCAACGCCTTTTACTGTTTTCAATTTCCGCTGCAGATCAGCATAAGAGTTGAACAGTTTTTCTTCAAACAGTTTGTCTGTTTGTATACCCAACACCAGCAGGTTTCCATCTTCACCAAACTTTTTCTTGAATTCCTGGTAAACCTTGTACTTGGGATTATTAATGGGGATAGCCCTTGCAAAATCATAACTCAGCTGCACTTTGCTGGCATGATAACCCATGAATGCTGTAATAGCTGCCAGTATGAGGAGAAGCGGCAACCTGTAACGTAAAATAAATCGACCTAAACTCTGCCACATAAAACAATCTGTATCAGTAAGGCTGCAAAGAAAGGTAAAAAAGCTTACAAGGGAGATGACTGTTTGTGATACTTTTGAAGAGTGAGGAAGATAGTTTTTATTATTTCATTATTGATAACGATCAATGTACCGGCACAGGATGGTATTCCACCGGTTGGTCTCTGGCGGGAACACCTGCCTTATAACAGCGCTTTGGAAGTAACAGCAGGAATTGATAAAGTATTTTGCGCTACACCTTATAGTCTCTTTAGTGTGAGCCTTACCGATAACTTAATAGAAAGATACAGCCGGGTGACCGGTTTAAGTGAAACGGGGATCAGTGCTATACAATTTGATGAAACCCGGGAAAAACTCTTTATCGCTTACAGCAACAGCAATATTGACATCATTTACCGGAGAGATATTTATAATATTCCTGATATAAAAAGAGATAATATCATCGGCGATAAAACCGTATACAATATTTATCCATTTTCTGGTAATTTTTTTCTGAGTACAGGGTTGGGAGTTATTGTGATTGATGGCAACCGCTACGAGGTAAAAGATTCCTGGTTCATCGGTACCGGGGGCAACCAGGTAAAAGTAAATGGCTTTACCAACGATGCCAATTTTTATTACGCTGCAACAGAGGAAGGATTGAAACGAATTGCCATCAATTCACCGGCACCGGCCAATCACACCAACTGGCAATTAATAAGCGGAACAAACGGCTTGTCAGCGGGGCCATGTAAAAATGTTTTTACGCTTCAAAACAGGGTGGTACTTCAAAAAAACGATTCACTGTTTATACAAAATGGCAATAACTGGTCTTTATTGTATACAGATGGCTGGCCGTGGGTTAGCTCATCCATAGCTGAAAACAAAATACTGCTGTGCCAAAGACAAATCAGTGGAGTGAGCCGTGTGGTGATACTAAATGCAGATGGCACCATCAATCGTTTACTGGCAAACACAGGGGCAGTTTCGTTTCCCCGTAAAGCAGTTTTGGTCAACAATCGACCGTGGGTGGCTGATCAGTTTGCCTGCCTGTCCAGCTTTGCAATAGCATCATCTGCCTATGAACAGTACCTGCTGAATTCACCACAGGGAATCGCCAGCGGAGAAATGCTTGTTTATAATAATAGCTTTTATGCAACAGCTGGTTCGGTGAATGATGCATGGAACTACCTCTACAATGGCGACGGAGTTTTTTCCTTCAGGGAAGGCAGCTGGTCCAATTTCAACAGGTATAAGTTCGGGCAGTTGGATTCACTACTTGATTTTATCAGCATAGCTGTTGATAAAAGAGATGAAACAGTCTGGGCCGGCTCCTACGGGGGCGGCTTATTGCATATTAAGCCGGGGCCTTCTTTTGAAATATTCAAACAAAATAACTTAGGCGCTGCGGTTGGCGATCCGCTCAGCTACCGTGTATCGGGTCTGACGTTTGACAAGGATAATAACTTATGGATATCTAATTACGGCGCTTCGCAGCCGTTGCAGGTAAGAAAAGCCGACGGCAGCTGGAAAAGTTTTTCATTGCCATTTAATGTTTTTGAAAACGCATTATCCCAAATTACAATTGATGATAATAACTATAAATGGATCGTATCCCCAAAAGGGAATGGATTGATTGGCTATGATCATGGCACTTCGGTGGATAATACTAATGATGATAAATGGCGCAGATATGGAAGCGGAGCAGGGAATGGAAATCTTCCCTCCAATGATATTTTGAGTGTGGCAAAAGATAAGAATGGTTATCTCTGGGTGGGCACCAACGATGGGGTGGGAGTGATACAATGTCCTGAACTGGCCTTCAGTTCACCCACCTGTGATGCCGTATGGCCCATTGTGCCCAATGGAAATTTTTCCGGTTATCTTTTAAAGGGACAGGAAGTAAGAAGTATAGCGGTGGATGGAGCCGACAGGAAATGGATGGCTACCCGCAATGGAGTTTTCCTGGTTAGTGCTTCTGGAGAGAAAGTGATTTATCAATTTACAGAAACAAACAGTCCCTTGCTCAGCAGTGATGTAAAGAAAATAACGATCGACGGACAAAGCGGTGAAGTATACTTTGCAACATCAAAAGGAATTTGTTCTTTCCGCAGCACGGCTACCGAAGGTGGAGAAACCAATGAAAATGTACTGGTGTTTCCTAACCCGGTACCACCGGGATTCAGTGGTACTATTGCAATTCGGGGATTAGTAAATAATGCAATAGTCAAGATCACTGAGCTGGACGGAAGATTAGTGTACCAGACAAGGGCATTAGGCGGCCAAGCTGTCTGGGATGGAAGAAATTATAAAGGGCAAAGAATTGCCAGCGGCGCTTACCTTGTATTGGTTTCAGATGATGGCAGAAAAGAAAGAACCGCCACCAAAATTTTCTTTATAAGTAAATAATGCCGGATAAACTACATAAGACAAAGGGCATTGTGTTAAGAACAGTGAAGTATGGAGAAACAAGTTTAATTGTTACCCTATTTACAGAGCTTTTTGGCATACAATCTTACTTAGTGAATGGGGTCAGGGCATCTTCTAAGAAAGGAACCGGTAAGGCTAATATGTTTCAGCCGGCAGCTATTCTTGACATGGTGGTTTATCATAACGAACTAAAGCAGCTCAACAGGATCAAAGAATTCAGGTGGGCTGTTATCTACCACCATATTTTGACTGATGTCCCTAAAAATGCGGTGGCATTGTTTATGGTAGAATTGCTTACCAAGTGTTTGAAACAGCCCGAAAGCAATCCCGACCTGTTTCATTTTGTGGAAGACTGTTTTTTATA
>CAYPBW010000183.1:0-5525 GCA_964409055.1 uncultured Chitinophaga sp.
TTCCTTCCACCAATAATCCTTTCACCATATCCTGGTAAAACTCAAGATTGGGTGTTTTTTCCAGCATTTCCCTCCACCTAAGGTGAAACAGCATCCGGTCGTTCTGTGCCCGGGGACTCCACATGGCAGGTCCTTTACTTCTGTTCAGCATCCTGAACTGGATGGTTGAAAGATCCGTTACGATTCCCGAATACCCCCCCATTGCGTCTATTTCCCGTACGATCTGGCCCTTTGCAATACCTCCCATAGCCGGATTACAGCTCATTTGGGCAATGGTCTGCATATTCATGGTCACCAAAAGGGTTTTGGAACCAAGATTTGCTGCAGCCGCAGCTGCTTCACATCCGGCGTGTCCGGCGCCAACTACAATTACGTCGTATTCAGGAAACATGGGGTGCAAAGGTACGTCTCAACCCCCTCTTTAACCGCTTATTTTGGAACAAACCTATGTTCCACGGGAAACACATGAAACTCTTTATCCTGAAATGTTCCCCGTGAAACATTACTTAAAGTATTGATCTAGATAAAAGTTTTCCTTTTCTCTCATTATCCTTGACAGATTCTCATTTTTGTCACCATATCCACAGAGGTGCAGCACCCCATGAAAAATTACCCGGTGTAGCTCTTCCTTAAAAGGAACCCCCAATTGCCTGGCATTATCCTTCACCCGTTCAACACTTATATATATCTCAGCCACTGTTGCACTATTATTTGCAGATAAGTCAAAAGTTATAATATCGGTGTAATAATCATGTCCGAGGTAGTCCCGGTTGATACGCAAGAGTTCCTTATCAGAACAAAAAACATAATTTAAGTTCTCAAGCACTTTACCCTCCTTTCTAAATATTCTTTCTAAAAAGCCTTTAAGTTTCGTTCTATTAGCCAGGCTTGTCTTCAAAGGAAAAAAGAAATGAATAGTGCCAGCGTATGCCATTTTTCAAATTTCGTAAGCAAATGTAAATCAGCAAGATTAGCTTTGTGGTAATATTGAAAAAATGATTGTCAAATTATCCGAATTAAAACCAGGCCAGGAGGGAACTATAAAGGAATTTAATAGCCATGATATTTTTTTAAAATTGATGGAAATGGGGTGTGTACCCGGTGAAAAGATATTAATGGAACAAATTGCACCTCTCGGAGATCCGGTATCTGTTCAAGTGGCAGGATACCACCTTAGCCTTCGGCTTAATGAGGCCGATCAAATACTGATCGAACTAAACAATTGATTATCAAATAATTAAATGAAAATAGGGTTATATTTTGGTTCTTTTAATCCTGTACATGTTGGCCACCTGATTATAGCCAATCATTTCCTGAACGAAACAGACCTTGAAAAAGTTTGGTTTGTTGTTTCACCCCACAATCCGCTTAAAAACGAAAAAGGTCTGCTTAATGAATTTCACCGCCTGCAGTTGGTAAGACTAGCTACAGAAGATGATAAAAGAATTAAGGTTTCGGATATTGAATTCTCGTTGCCAAAACCCTCCTATACAATCAACACTCTGGCATATCTCACGGAAAAAAACCCGGAGCATGAATTTTGCATTATCATGGGCAGCGACAGTTTCCAGAATATTGATAAATGGAAAAACTTTGAGGCCATAATTAAAAACTACCCGGTTTATGTTTATCCCCGCCCCGGATTTGAGATAAGCAATCCCATAAATGCTGATCTGAAAATAGTAGCGGCACCGTTATTGGAAATTTCGGCTACACTAATACGTAATAATATACGATCGGGAAAATCTGTCCGCTATTTGCTTCCGGATAAAGTGCTGGAAGAAATTGAAAAAGGTGCTTACTACAAGAAATGATCAGAAAGAAATAAAGCCCAGCAGCAAACAGGCCAATACAATAAACGGTGGTGCAATCCTGGTGAAATTCAGTAGTAGAAATGTGCCCAGCATAACCCCGACATTAAGCAGGCTGACCGTTTTCAGTT
This sequence comes from uncultured Chitinophaga sp., assembly GCA_964409055.1. Lineage (GTDB taxonomy): Bacteria > Bacteroidota > Bacteroidia > Chitinophagales > Chitinophagaceae > JJ008. The sequence goes on from CAYPBW010000183.1 coordinate 1,943, forward strand.
CAGTTATTGAAATATCCTTTGTTATATAAATAGTGGACGCCACCATGATGCCGACCACTGCCGCATTGATTCCCTCTAAAGACCGGTAAACAGCTGCGTACTTTTTTAAGTTGTTCCAGATCGGAAAGAAAAACAAAACCAGCAGTGCGCTGGGAAGAAAGATCGCTATCATTCCTATCAGGCAACCCAGTACCTGCATCTCAGTTCCCATATCCTTCAAAGCCATGCCGCCAGTAAAAGCAGCGATGGAAAAAACAGGGCCTGGCATTGCCCGTACAATTCCCATCCCAGTATACAAATCATTTTCATCGATCTGTACCGCATTGGGGTTTTTGTTTTTAATCACCTCCGGACGAACACTCCACTGCTCATACATCATCGGTATTAAAACTTGTCCTCCTCCGAAAACAAGACTTCCCATACGATACGTATTCTCAAACAGATTGATGGGTCTTCTGTTAGGCCAATCATTTTTTCTTGCCATTTCACTCACAATCCCCGCTGTGATGAAAATGATCCCGAAAAGCCAAAAATTCCACCACTTGATTTTGCGTGGTTTTTGTTCCGTCTGCGGAATTCGCTTCCGGCTGACGTTCGTCACAATTCCACTGCAAATTATCACAGCGGGAATAACCCATGCCTGTCCGAATAGAAAATAGGTAATGGCCGCTCCTGTCAGCATTATCACCCATGTAATGAAATTATTTACGGCAAGGGGAAAGGCTGTGAACGCAGCAAAAGCAAGAAACCCGACAGCCATGGGCGCAATAAATTTGAAAATATCTGTACCAAGCTCCCGCTGATCGATATATTGTAACAAGAACGAAAGTCCTCCCATCAAAATACTGGCAGGCAATATCCAGATGATCAATGTAACGACGGCAAGCGGCACCCCTCCCCGTTTATACCCTATCAGCGTCAATGTTTGAGTAGAGGATGCCCCGGGTAAAAGCTGGCAAAACGCATTATACTCCATAAGCTCCTGCTCCGTAACATAGGGCTTACACCGAACAAATGTTTTCATCATCATGCCCAAATGTGCCTGGGGACCGCCGAAAGCGGTAACACTATGTAACAAAACAGCCTTTAGAAATGGTAGGTGTCGCAGCAGCATTGGGCTTTAAATATAGAAAAATTCATGAAAGGCAGTATTAATAGCTGACAAAAGCCCAATTACAGTAAATTCATAAAAATTTACTTATGCAAAAAAGTCTCGTTACTTCTTTGTTATTGACCTTCTCTTTTCTGGCTTCAGCACAATCGGTCGCCGATAAACTAAAAACAAAAGCATTTTTGGCTGCGGACAAAATTGAACCCAAATGTATAGAGTGGCGCAGGGATTTTCATCAAAACCCCGAACTGGGCAACAGGGAGTTTCGTACAGCAAAAATAGTTGCTGCTCACCTAAAAAGCCTCGGCATTGAGACAATTGAAAATGTAGCAAAGACCGGTGTGGTGGGCATTTTAAAAGGAGCTAAACCCGGGCCCTGTGTAGCCTTGCGGGCAGACTTTGATGCGTTGCCGGTCACCGAAAGAGCCAATATTCCCTTTGCATCGAAGCAAAAAACGACTTATAACGGGCAAGAGGTGGGTGTAATGCATGCTTGTGGCCACGATACGCATACTGCTATGCTAATGAGTGTAGCCGAAATATTAGCAGGTATGAAAAATGAGCTGGCGGGAACAGTTAAGTTTATCTTTCAGCCTGCTGAAGAGGGCCCGCCGGAAGGAGAGGAAGGAGGGGCAGCCCTGATGATCAAAGAGGGAGTAATGGACAATCCCAAAGTAGAAGCTATTTTCGGACTCCATATAGAATCAGACATCGAAGTAGGAACAATCGAATATAAGCCCGGTGCATTTATGGCTGCTGCCGACTGGTTCTCAATAAAAATAAAAGGCCGGGGCACTCACGGTTCCCAGCCATGGAAAGGGGTGGATCCCATCCAGGTATCATCACAGGTCATTCAGGGTTTACAATCCATCGTAAGCCGCCAAATGGAACTGACCAAAGCACCCGTTGTGATAACAGTGGGCAAAATACATGGCGGGGTAAGGCAAAATATTATTCCGGAGGACTGCGTAATGGACGGTACTATACGAACGCTGGACAGTAAAATGCAGGCAGAAGTTCATCAGCGAATAAAATGGACCGTAGAAAAAATCGCCGAAGCAAACGGGGCAACAGCTGATGTAAAATTTGACACAAAAACACTCGTAACCTATAACACACCCGAACTGGTGAAGAAAACAATTCCTTCCTTAGAAAGTGCTGCAGGGCCGGGTAATGTAAAAGAAAGGGAATGGGTAACTGGTGCGGAAGACTTTTCTTATTATGGCACCAAAGCACCGGCATTCTTTTTCTACCTCGGTGGAATGCCTAAAGGAAAAGATCCAAAAACAGCACCACCACATCATACCGCTGATTTTTTTGTGGATGAAGCGGGGATGAAAACAGGTATACGGGCCTTTTGCAGTTTAGTAATCGATTATATGTACCACTGACAATCTTCCCTTTGGTAATATGAACAAGTTTTTCTGGTTTTTACTGATCATTCCATTCTTTGCTGCTGCGCAAAAAAAAGATCGTCGCCTCGAATCTACAATCCGTGACGCTATGAATGGCTACAGCGGTGATATTGGCATTTATGTAAAAAACCTTCGTACGGGAAAAACAATATCACTGAATGCTGATACTATATTTCCGACTGCCAGCATTGTAAAAGTGCCGATCCTCGTTGGCATTATGGATAAGATTGAAAGAAAAGAACTAAACTATGATTCTGCATTAGTTTATAAAGATTCTTTGCTTTATGCAGGTTCGGATATTCTGGGCTCTTTCAAAAACAATGAGAAAATCCTGCTGAAAAAAGTAATCATGCTGATGCTGACTACCAGCGACAATACGGCCAGCCTGTGGTTACAAAGCCTTGCCGGGGGTGGTTCCCGCATTAATGAGATAATGGAGTCACTGGGCCTGAAAGATACAAGGGTCAACTCAAGAACCCCCGGCCGTGAAGAATACAGGGGCAAATACCAATGGGGACAGACGACACCAAAAGAAATGGGAACACTGTTTGAAAAAATCTATCGTAATGAAGTCTTTTCAGCAACCGCTTGCGAAAGAATGATGCGTTGCCTTGGCCGGAACTACTGGGATGAAGATGAGGCGATATCACAAATACCACCAACGATTGAAGTATTTAGCAAGAACGGATGTGTGAATGCCAGCCGCAGCGAGGTCATGATCGTTAATGCACACAAGAACCCTTATGTGTTTTGCATATTTACAAAAAACAACAAAGACACCCGGTGGACACATGATAACGAAGCATGGGCCCTGGCGAGGAAAATCTCAAAATTGTTGTGGGAATACTGGGGAAACTAATAACTACTTAAACAGCTGGTATACTACCCAGCTCATTACATAGGCCAACGCAGTCATATAAACCAGCTGAATGATGGGCCATTTCCAGCTTCGGGTCTCTCGTTTTACTACAGCAAGAGTGCTCATACATTGCATGGCAAAAACATAAAAAATCATCAAAGATAATCCGGTTGCCAAAGAAAATACAGGACTGCCATC